>JADJRL010000003.1:1055000-1372500 GCA_016712225.1 Candidatus Defluviibacterium haderslevense
TAATTCCAGATTTAAACCCGCAGAAGTTTTGGTACATAATGGAGCACATCATCTCGTTCGCAATCGGGATACCATTGATGATTTATTGCGCAACCAAATACAAGTTATATAATCATAAAAACTATGAATCCATTAGTTGTAACAAATCAAATATTTATTCATGCACCAATTGAATCCGTATGGGATACTTTGGTGAATCCTCAAAAAACTAAAATATATATGTTTGGTTGTGAGACTATTTCTGATTGGAACATTGGTAGCGCTTTACTTTGGGAGGGCGAACATGAAGGAAATAAAATGGTCTTTGTCAAAGGATATATTTTAGACCTGCAATATCCCAATAAATTAATTTATTCTGTGATTGACCCTTTTGCAAAAATGGAAGATATTCCACAAAACTATTTAAGGGTTACTTATGATCTTAGATCTATAGATGAACATACTGAATTAACAGTATCTCAGGATGGTTTTGAACATGCAGCTGATGGACAAAAAAGGTATAAAGATGTATACAATGATGGCAAAGGTTGGGAACCGATTCTTATCGAAATAAAAAAATTGGTAGAGCACTCAAAATAATTCGTGCTCACAAAATAATGAATAACTCCCTAAAAGCATCAGAACTCATACTCAATCCAGATGGATCCATTTACCATTTGAATTTGTTGCCAGAAGATATAGCTCCTACTATATTTTTAGTGGGCGATCAAAATAGAGTACCAGAAGTTTCAAAACACTTTGACTTCATAGAATTAAAAAAATCCAATAGAGAATTCATAGCACATACCGGCTACATAGGCAATAAAAGACTTACTGTATTAAGTACAGGTATAGGTTCAGATAATATAGATATTGTATTGAACGAATTAGATGCTTTGGTTAACATAGATTTTGGACTTCGGGAAATTAAAGCAGAAAAACAATCATTACAATTAATCCGAATTGGAACATCAGGTAGTTTACAGAATGACATTGAAATCAATTCTATTTTGGTATCTGAATATGGTCTTGGATTAGATCATTTACTTCACTTTTATGCATTAGAGCGCGATATTGTAATTGCAAAAAAAATTAAAGAACATTTGGATTTACCATTTATAGATCCTTATTTCGTTAAAGCTTCAGATCCATTATTAAATTTATTTTCAAATCATTTTAGAACCGGAATAACTGCATCCTGTCCCGGTTTTTATGCTCCTCAAGGAAGAATGTTACGTGGACAAACAGTCTCAACCCAATTGATTAGTAAATTAAATACCTTATTCATTCATCAACAAATTATTACGAATTTTGAAATGGAGACAGCTTCCATTTATGGCATGGCAAAAGTATTAGGCCATCAAGCCATTTCAGTGAATTGCATTTTAGCCAATCGCATTTCAAATCAGTTTAGTACCAATCCGCAAGCTGTAATTCATAAAGCTATTCAGGAAGTAATTGATGTATATTTGAATCAAAAATAAATATTGGGAATTATTGTTCCTGCTTGACTTTAGATTTGAATTGACTGATTAGAAAGATCAAAAACATACTACACCAAATCGATTGAATTTTACTCAACTGAGTAATCAGTGGAATAGGATGCATAATTCCATCATTGAATGAAACGATGCCTAGACTATAACCAATGCATTCCGCATAATTTTCCATCCCAAGTGGAAAAGTAAGTCCCATAGCACCAGGGATGATCAGTGACATGAGATCATAAAATCCACCCCAAGAAATGATAATGGTTAAATAAGTTGCTACAGATGCCCATAATTTAGCTTGCATTGTTTTTTTATCACTTAATAAATCCTGGATAAAAAATATCAGCACAGACATTTCAAGAATAAATAAGGTAATATGCACTAATATCAATCCGGTTCGTTTTAAAAATTCTAAATCATAAAATGGATTCTCCAATATTAAAGTAGTAATAAAAATGAATAATATGGCATAGAGCACCAACTTTTTAATCAATCGATGTTCTGTGGAAATTCGAATCATATTGTAGAGTACCAGTCCATACAGTCCACTAGCCAATAAAACAAAAATTTTAGGACCTATATCCTGAAGGGAATATCCGATTAAATTAAAAATTTCCTTTCCTATGATCAATGCAACAATAAAAAATAATTGACCGTAAACTAAACTCTTGCATGATTCATATTCATTTTTAAAACTCAACATAACCCTGAATTAAAAGTAATGAGCAAAATTGGATCTTATAATTATTCCACGTATTTAAAACAAATATATTTAATTTTTAAACCTTTAGCAAGATGTTTTTTTTCGTAATGGGTTTTGATGGCTAATTCCGGACAATATAAAGGCTTGTCGTATATATCATCATCCGTATAAATAATTTTATATTTTGGATGTGCATCTATTGACTGTAGACTAAATTGATATAATGTTGGGTCATCCGTTTTAAGATGTAATAAGGCTTCTGATTTTAATACTTGGGAATAAATGTCTAAAAAATAATTCGATGTTAATCTTTTTATAGCTTTACCATGATTCAAAAATGGGTCCGGAAAAGTTATCCAGATTTGATCAACTTCTCGCTGATCAAAAAAAGCAGTAAGCAATTCAATTCGGGTTCTTACAAAAGCGACTTGATTAAGTTTCAGATTTAACGATTGAGATGCGCCCTTCCACATTCGAGCTCCCTTAATATCAATACCTATATAGTTCCGATTTGGAATCAACTGCGCCATGCCTACACAATATTCTCCACCTCCACAGGCAAGCTCTAATATAAGTTCTTGATTGTTCTTAAAATACGAAGCATTCCAGGAACCTTTATAATCCACGAATTGGTTATAATGAACCATTAATTTTGGCTCCTTGTAACTCAAATTCTCAAATACATTTGGAAAAGTAAGATTTTCGGCAAACTTTTCTAATTTAGATCGCTGACTCATTTATTATAACACCTTTGCTAATTGGTCTAAAAATTTTGTGTAATCAGTTGTTTCGAAAATATCTACATTTTGTTCCTGATCAATGGGTATCATGTTATTTGGATCAGTTAACAACTGTTGCAATTGAATAGCTTCCTCTGGTGTACATTCTCTGGATCGGTTACTTTGCAGGATATAAGTAGGGCTTATACTATTGGGAAGATATTCATAAACATTAAAATCATACTTCAATTCATAAGGCAACAGTAATGCCGGATAATGACTTCGAATCCAGTTTCTCAAACCATAAATTGGATTTTCTAAAATAACAAATCGAGCTGGATTTAAGGTAGCTAAATAACTTGCAACAGCAGTTCCAAGTCCTGCGCCATAAATAATAATACTATCTTCATGCATCCTGGTTTTTAACCATGAATAGGTCAATTGACCATCTTCATACCAATTTATTTCAGAAGGATTTCCATAAGATTTACCATATCCTCTATAATCTGGAATAACTACATTCAAACCTCTTTCTGTAAAAGCCGGTACATAAGCAGCCCAAGCGTCAGCACTTTGTCTGGCACCATGCAAAAAAAGTACAGTGGCTTTAGCTGGAATAGAAGATTTGAAGTACAATACATTTATTTGTTCTTCATTCGGATGTTTCAATTTGAATTCTTTAAAAGAACCAGATAGATTATATTTAGTGGATGATGTATGTCTTACTGGGGTAAAGGCAATAAAATTAATAAAGATATATATAAAAAAAATTCCTACGATATAAAGCATTAATATCGAGGTTAATAATATTGCAGTTCTTTTAATAGTTAGTTGCATTTCCTGAATGGAGGCAAGTTAAGCATAAATGAGCCTTTTATCAAACATAAAGGCTAAGAATCTCATATGAAATTGGTCTGTACGCGCAATTACATACTTATTCAAGGTTTAGTTTTCTTGCTTTACTTTGAATGATTTACCCCTATAAAAATGGTTCAAAAAGATTTAACTCGAATTGAAATGATTTTTAAATAGAAATAAAATAAAATGCAAGACAATAGATCAATTTTTATTAAAATATTTATGGATTTGAATCGTCTATTATGAACTCATTGTTCTCAGTTATTTTTTTCAAACGCGCCATATAAAAACCATCAAATCCTGATTGACTTGGAAGAATAATTTGTTCAGCATCCAATTTAAATTGTTGATTTGTTTCCAAAAATAATTGGACCTGCTGTTGATTTTCAGAAGGAAATATACTGCATGTGGCATAAACTAATTTTCCATCCTGTTTAATCATTTTCGAATATTGTGAGAGTATTTCTCTCTGCATTAGTTTAACCCGATCCATAAATTCTTTATTCAATTTCCACTTAGCATCCGGATTGCGTCTCAATACACCCATGCCGCTACATGGGACATCCAGTAATAATCTGTCAGCTGAATTGTAAAGTCTCTTTATGGTTTTATTATTCTCAATGAGTCGTGTTTCAATAATATTGACTCCATTGCGTTTAGATCTTTTCTTTAATTCATCCAGTTTCCATAATTCAGTATCCAGACAGATTAAACTTCCTTTATTGTTCATCATAGATGCTAAATGTAAAGCTTTGCCTCCACCGCCTGCACAAGCATCAATAACGCGCATGCCAGGTTGTACCTCCAAAAATGGTGCAACTTGTTGTGAAGATGCATCCTGAATTTCAAAGTGACCAGATTTAAATAAGGGCGATGAAAAAACATTTTTTCTTTTTGTTAATATCAAAGCATCAGGATGATCATCAGAAATATTACAAAAAATGCCTTCCAGCTCAAGTAATTTTTTTAGTTTTTCTCTTGTGGTTTTCAGCGTATTGACTCTAAGTACAACCTGTGCTTGTGTGTTCAGCGCTTTAATTTCTTCATCCCACAGTTCGGGTATTTCTCGCTCCCCCATTGAATCCATCCAATCCGGAATAGATTCGCGGATTACTCTAATTTTTATTCCCTCTGCATATCGACTTAACATAGTCTCTCGTTCTTGCTGACTTAAGTCCATCCAGGGCGGCAGATCAATTCCTTTAATTAAAAAATAACATGCCGTCATTTTCCAAAAATCATCATCGGTTTGACTACAGTATTTATACAGTCTAAAATATCGAATGATATCATATACCGTTTCTGCTATAAACGCACGATCACGTGCACCAAATATGGGGTTGGCCTTAAATAATTTTTCAATAGCTTTATCGGCATATTGTTGTTCTGCTAAAATTTGCTTTAGCAAGATAAACACAGATTTGATTAATACTTTATGTAGTTGCATTTATAGAGTTCCAAATTCATAAATAGTATAATGTGAATACGTTTCATTTACTTTTAACACTGTAGTCGGGAAATGATTGTGATTGGGACTATCCGGAAAATGTTGTGGTTCCAAACAAACAAATGATCTTGTTCTGTAAATTTTGTTTCCCTTTCCTATTTCAGTTTTATCTCCCCAATTACAAGTATATAATTGCAATCCGGGTTGTGAGGTATAAATGGATAATGTTCTGCCTGAATTATACTCGGATAATATGGCTACTGGCTTATTAAGATCACGATCTTTAAGTAAGACATAGTTGTGATCGTACCCCTTACAAATTTGCATTTGGTTCATTGTTGATTGAATGTCCTCACCAATGCACTTCGGTAAATTAAAATCCAAATCTGTATTTTCAATATTCAAAAAATGACCGGTTGGAATACAATCGGTATCAATCTCGGTAATTTGATGGGCATGAATTTGCAATCTATGATCTAGTATATTTTCTGTTCCTCCAAGATTAAAATACGAATGTGGTGCAAGATTAATGATGGTGTCTAAATCTGAAGTGGCTTCATACTTAAGCACTAATTGGTTGTCATCGTTCAATTTAAAATACAAACTTATATTTAAATTTCCTGGATAACCCATCTCTCCCGAATCACATTTAAGTGTTGCTTTTAATGATGAATTATCTTCTACTTGGATCTCCCATATTTTAGTATGAATCCCATGAGTACCTCCATGTAGATGATGTGGTGGATGATTAATGTCTAATTGAAAATCAGTATGATCTAAAGTAAATCTACCATAAGCAATTCTATTGGCATATCTCCCACAAATAGCGCCGTAATATTGATTTCTATTGAGGTATTCTTGGATGCTATCGAACCCCCCTACAATATCATCCATATTGCCATTTTTATTGGGACATTTGATCTTTAATATTCTAGCCCCATAATTAGAGATAATAACGGAAACTTGATGCTTATTTACTAATTCGTAATATTTTAATTCACGATTTTGAAAAAGTGCAGAATAATTAAACGACATATTAGCTTATTTCCTTTATCATATGATCGGCAAAGGTAGTCATGAAACCACAGATAAGCGTATAGAGTTCCATTAATAATACATTTTAAAAGTTTTAAATAAAGGATAATCCTACCCTTGAAAGATATAAAATGGTTGTAAGGAATCTCTACAAAAATTAGACAAGAAATAAATAAAAGCAAATTATTAATGTGCATAATTTGTAATTCCTTTGCTTTTTTATAATTAAATCTTTTTTTTATTTTTGAATTTAAATCATTATTAAGTAAAATCAGTCCCTTTATATAGTATATTTTTTAATATTTACCTAAAAAGTACTAATTTTGACTCACTTTTAAAGTTATTTGAGTATTAATGTTGATACTCTATTTTATTAATTCATTTTTTAATTCCCCTTTCATGAAACAATTATTATTGAACTTTATCCTGTGTTTAGCGGTATTAAGTACTGTTTACGGGCAGGATCTTCCTGTGAATACCCTAACTGTAAAACCAGTTTGGATTAATTTCCACTCACCAAACAATGACAACAAAGACCTTTTTACAGATCTGAATCATGCCTTTGAAATTGGTTATAGTCGTCATTTTGGAAAACTATTATCACTTAGCATTCCTTTAAGAATGGGTGCTGCTAATTTTCCAATATATAATGAATCTACAAAAACAGTGGATTCCTATACCCGCAGCCAATATTATGCTGGATTGGATGCCTTACTAAATCTTCACTTTTTCCGTGGAAAATTGGTATCTCCTTTTGTTTACGCTGGTATTGGAGGTGTTTCTCAAAACTTTGATAATGGGTTCGTTCAAGCGCCTGTCGGTTTAGGTGTAGATTTCAGAATTAATGAGTTGTTCAGTATTGTAGCCCAATCTGATTATCGATTTGCATTCGAAGATGGCTATGATAATTGGCAGCACGCTATTGGTATCAGAGCATCTATATTGGGCAAACCAAAAGATTCTGATCGCGATGGTTTAGCAGATAAAGATGATATGTGTCCTGATGTTCCTGGTACATTAAATGGCTGTCCGGATACAGATGCGGATGGAATTCCTGATAAAGATGATAAATGTCCGACTTTAGCCGGAGTAGCTGACAATATGGGCTGCCCTTCTGATAAAGATCATGATGGCGTTTATGATGTTGATGATAAATGTCCTGATGTAGCAGGAACATTAAAAGGTTGTCCGGATTCAGATAAAGATGGAGTTGCCGACAAAGATGACAAATGTCCAACGGTAGCAGGAATCGTTATGGGTTGTCCGGATTCAGATAAGGATGGCGTTGCAGATAAGGATGATAAATGTCCAAACCAACCTGGCCCTGCTTCCAATAGCGGTTGTCCTGAAATTAAGGATCAAGATAAAGATGGTGTAGAAGATGCAAATGACCCTTGTCCAACTGTAGCTGGTAAATTTAACGGATGTCCGGATACCGATGGCGATGGAATCGCTGATAATTTAGATAAATGCCCTAATACCCCAGGAGTAGCTGCTAATAAAGGCTGTCCTGAAATTAAAGTTGAAGACAAAAAAGTGTTGGATGTAGCTATGCGCGCTGTTCAATTTGAAACTGCAACTTCCACTATAACTAAGGCTTCTTATAAAAACTTAGATGCCGTAGTTTCTGTACTTAACAAATATCCTGAAATGATGGTAAGCATTGAAGGCAATACGGACAATGTTGGTGAACCTGAACGCAACCAAAAACTTTCTGAAAGAAGAGCAAAAGCATGTATGGATTATTTAATTTCTAAAAAGATAGCTGCAAACCGTTTATCTTCAAAAGGAAATGGAGAGAATAACCCTATCGGTGATAATAAAACTAAAGAAGGTCGTCAACAAAATAGACGTACTGAATTTAATCCAATTTGGAGATAGAATAATTTAAAATATTTAAAAACTGCCAATAGTTTATACAATAAATTATTGGCAGTTTTTTTTATATCAATTTATACTTGTTCACATATTCTTATTGTCGGTATAATTTTTTATTGTAATTCCATTATACCTAATTCGCCTTTGAAAATTACTGTAAAGAAATTAGGCTAATCAAGCAATTAGATCTTCCAATTTAGTTTAATTCCAGACATGAATTAGCAGATTATTAAAACTTATGAAATGGTATATGTGCTGGCAAGTACATTAGATTTTTTTAAACATTGAAGAACAAAACACTTTATGTTTTATCATTAATTACATCCAATATGTATATAACATTTTACCTTTATCCAAGCCGTTTTATTTTTGAAGTTATGATCTAGATCAACCTTAGCCCTTCAATATCGGTGCTTATTATTTATTCTCCAATGATTGTAGTAATTGGTCGAAATGCATCGTATTCTCTGATTTTTCTTTGGCACGGTCTCTACCTTTTTTTAAGATAGCTATAGCTTCTTTATGTTTACCATTCATTTTTAAAATATTGCCATATAATAAATATTGTTCGCTAAGACCTCCGTTTTGCATGGCTTTTTTAGCTAATTTTTCAGCAAAAGCGCTAATGTTATGGTCTGTTCGAAAATAATTTATACTGGTGCTTGCAAGTTGAGTTAATTTAGAAGCATCTTTTTTTACCACCTTGGAAGCATATGATTTGGCAGCTACTAAATATTTTTTTGAATCTCCGGTTTTACCATAATATTCTAAATTGGTGGAGTACAGAAATTCATTTGATTTTTCTGGATAGTGTTTCATCTTTTCCTGAGCTTCCTTCAATAAATCTTCATTGCGATATTCCAATGCTTTTTTGAAGGTCCTAATACATGCACCATTGACTCTGGATTCAAAAGTTTCCTTTGATTTCAATTTGATGATTTCACTTTTATATTGAATAAATTGATCAAAAATTTTAGAATCTGCTTCTGTGGTTCCTTCAATTATGATTTCCAAATTTTCCTTTGTGCTTAGATCCTTTTGACCCTGAAGGTATTCATTGGCAATTTTTAGACTCGGTTTACCTACCTGATTTAAAGCTTTGAGGTATAATAAAACGGTTTCAGGATCTCGTTTTCCAGCATTATACATTTTTTCATAATCACCTGATCGGTCATTCTTTTTTAATGCATCTCTTCCTAAGTCTATGAGACCATCTGGAGGTCTTGCCCCAGTACCTTTATGTACTAACTTTCCTGTTTTATCTATAAATAATAAGGTAGGATAGGCGTTAACTTCATATTTGATGGATAAATCGGGACCCTCATCTTTTTCCATATCAACTTTCATATTGATGAAATTAGCATTAAAAAAGCTACCAACAGTTGGGTCTGGAAAAGTGTTGGCTGCCATTCTCTTGCAGGGTCCGCACCATACCGTAAATGCGTCCATAAATATAAGTTTCCCTTCTTTTTCAGCCAAGGCCAATGCTTCTTTGAAACTACCATGGAAGAATTCTATACCTCCACTTTTAGTTTCCTGGGCATAAGATTTCGAAGAAATCATGAAAAGAAGTGAAAATAAGAGTTGTAGTAACGATTTTTGCATGTTTTCCAATTTTTGTATTATTGAATACACAACAAAGATCGTATTTCTTTAAGAGTTTATTGTTGTAATTCAATTGAAATGTTTGGATTATATATAAATCATTCCATATGTATGCAAGATCTCAATTTTTAAATCGAATAGGTCAAACCAGTGAAATTCCTCAGGCTTTTGAAATATCAAAGGCTTCTTCATGCTTTTTAATTGATCAAAAAGGCAATACTTATGTGGATATGATTTCTGGCTTTAGTGTAAGTAATATAGGGCACCAACATCCAAAAGTAATTGAAGCCATTAAAAATCAAGCTGATTTGTACCTACATTCTACGGTCTATGGCGAACATATTCAAAGCCCACAAATTAAACTCGCTGAACTGCTTACTTCATGTCTACCCCCAACTTTAAACCAGGTGTACTTCTTAACTACTGGAAGCGAGACGATAGATGCAGCAATCAAGTTATGTCGTAAGGCTACAGGAAGATTTGAAATTGTTGTGTGCAGAAAGGCTTATCATGGTAGCACATTGGCTGCTGAATCATTACGCAGTGATCATGATCATAATCAGGCATTCAGACCTTTAATTCCAGGCATCAGATTTATTGATGCCAATAAGATCTCTGATTTGGAATTCATTAATTCCAAAACTGCAGGAGTTATTACAGAAGTGGTTCAAGCGGAGGCCGGTGTAGTTCATCTAGAAGATTCTTATCTCAAAGAATTAAGATTTAAATGTAATAAGACTGGAAGTTTACTCATTTTTGATGAAATTCAAACAGGCCTAGGCCGAACTGGAAGTTTATTTGCGTTCCAAAAAACCAGTGTTTGTCCTGACATTTTATTAAGTGGCAAAGCGCTCGGTGGAGGAATGCCTCTTGCAGCTTTGATCACCTCTAAACAATTATTAGTGCATTTTATGAGGCAGCCAGCATTGTCATACATTTCAACTTTTGGGGGACATCCGGTCTCATGTGCAGCAGGGTATGCAAGTCTCAAAGTCCTCTTCGAGGAAAAAATTTTGGAAGAAGTTGAATTGCGGAAAGAACTTATGATTAAAATATTGCATGCGCCAGCTATTATTGAAGTAAGATGCGCTGGATTATTGATGGCCATTGACTTCAAGAATGAATCATTAGTTTGGACATTAATCAATCGTTTATACCATAAAAACATTCTGGTAGAAAGCTTTTTATTCTGCCCCGGTGCATTAAGAATAGCTCCTCCGCTTAATATTCCAATTCCAATTTTGGAAAAAACCTGTCAAACCATATTAGAAACGATCATTGAGTTAAACACCTAAAAATTACTGCTTGAAAAACACTTAGCTTATAAAGTACCATTCTCCGCCTACTATTTTTTAAAGGTTTGCCATTCCTTCACAATAAAATTAGATATTTTTGGAATTTTACATTATTTTTGAAAAGTTTTTATCATATTGTACCTATAGTTATTCATTGAATTTGTGATTTCAAAAAAATGAACGGAAACTATAGACTGATTTTATTAGTTCAAAAAATTTACGAAATATGAAATATTTATGTTTGATATTGTCCTTGATGTTTCAACTAACTTCTGCACAAGACCTTACTAATAAATACACCTACAGCGCATCCGAATTGAACCAATTTACAATAATTGAAAGTCCCTCGATAAAAGTCAAAGAAAAAAGCCGGACGATCCAAGCAAAACAAGCAGATATGCGGTTTGAACCTTTGCTTATCCATCCTATAAGTCAGAATTTATCAGAAAATGATGAAGAATTACAAAAAATTAAAGAAAAAAGGGATTTTTTAAAACAATCTGAATTTGGAATAAAAAATAGAGGTCAAAATGATGACAGTCCTTTAGCCCCAAAAATTACAATTGGAAGATCTTTTTATGCAGATATAGATGGGGCTTGCCCTAATGATAATACCATTGCCATATCAAATGGTGGAAGAATTATAAGTATGATGAATGAATATGTAGGAATTTATAACAGAAATGGTGCAAAATTGAATTTCTATACTTTAAATGAGTTCTTCAATTTTTCAGGAAGTTTGTGTGATCCTAAAGTGGAGTATGATCCTGTGGCAGATCGCTTTTTTGCATATATCCAGGCGTGTGGTTCGGTTCATGATCACATTGGTTTTGCATTTTCAAATACTAATGATCCTAATGGAAGTTGGCATATTTATGAATTTGATTCTGACGCCTTTGGTGACAATTCATGGTCTGATTATCCCAAGGTTGCAATTAATAGAGACGAAGTATTTGTATCCATGAATTTATTTGAAGATGTAAGCAATGGAAAATATAAACAATCCATCGTTTATCAATTAAATAAAACAGAAGGTTATAATGGTAATTCTATACACTATAAAATCTGGAGCGGTTTTAAAAATGGAACACTACTTCCTATTCGTTCAGGATCCTCTAATCAATATGGCCCCGGAATATATTTGGTACAAAGTACTGCTGGTGGTTCTGATTTCATAAACTATTATGATATTACTGGCAAACTTGGAGATCCAAATGCAAAATTACTATATCAAAAATTAACCACCACATCTTATGAACCCTCCGGGAATGCATACCAATACGGTACTTCAGTAAGATTAGATATTGGTGATTGCAGAATGCAGGATGGATATTATTTAAATGGAATAATTCACTTTGTTTTTTCAGCTGATGATCAAGGTTATAGTGGAATTCGTTATCATAGACTTGATCCAACATTATTGAATATAAATAATTTCCAAATATTTTCTGCTTCAGATGAAAGAGATTTTTGCTATCCATCCATTGCACCTTTTTCAAATGCAACCGGAGATCATACTTCAATCATACATTTTGCATCATCAGGCATAGATTATTATCCAGATATGCGCGCTAAATTATATTTCAATGATTTTACTTCTGCAAGTTCGATCAGAGTGCATACTTATGGTCCAAATCAAACATGCGCAACTAATGGGGTTTCAAGATGGGGTGATTATAGTGGCATTGCTAAAGTATATAATTCATCAACCCCGACCGTATGGATAGCGGGCAGTTTGGGTAGCACAGTAAGCTATAAGTGGGTGAGTTACATAGCTGAACTATATTCATCACCCGATGCTACTTCTTCTCCTCAGATTAAAGTAAACACTAGTATAAATCCACTTCCAGTTACGAATAGGCTAAATTATACCATAGAATTAAGTAAAAAAACGACAGCCATTTTTACTTTAATAGATGAGACCGGACACACAATAAGTAATGTATTTGAAGGCACATTATTGCCTGGAGAAAATAAATTTTCATTTTCAACAAATGAACTAACGAATGGTACTTATTATTTAAGAATAACATCTACAAAAAATGAACTTATTAAAACTGAAAAAATACTTATTGCTCATTAGTTGCTTGTCTCTTCTTATATCTTGTAATAAGCACAATAAAAACACTACCGTAGTGTCAGATACAGGAGATAAAAATCCAATGCATCACCAACCAACACATGGCAAGGATACTGTGAAAATTAAAACTTCAGAAGAATCATCTAAGAATCATGAGTATGATCAACATAGAATTGATTCCATCAAAAATTCAAAAACCAAACCACCTATACGTAAAAAGGGAAAAGGAGATTGATTGACGTTCAATTATATTTAATTGAGTTGATTATTTTAAAAAGTGATTGTCGATTTTATAAATGCACTTGAGATGTGAATGTAATTCTACAAAAATTGAAGTTAAATAATTCAAATACGCTGTCCGATTTTCAACTTCAGAACATATTGGAAATAATTTTAAGTATCATAAAATAAAAATTTTATGCCTCCTTTTAGCATCGTAAATGTTTATGATCTATTCCGGTGCTTCATGATTATGTTATATATTGTTTATCTTTGATCCTTAAAACGAGAACATATAATTAATGATCTTTAATTCCATTCAATTTATTATTTTTTTACCTATTGTTGTTATCCTTTATTATTTACTTCCTTTCAAGTATAGATGGATACTACTTTTAGCGGCTAGTTATTATTTCTATTTATGTTGGAATGTCAATTACATCGTATTGTTATTAAGCTCAACAATAATAGATTATGTGTGTGCGATAATGATGGATCTATATCATAATAAGAGAAAGAAACTATTGTTTTTATGGATTAGTGCTTTTTCTAATTTTGGAATGCTATTTACATTCAAATATTACAACTTTTTTATTGATAGTATTAATTATAGTCTAAATTTTTTTTCTATAGGAAGTCCCATTCCATTTATTGAAGTATTATTACCTGTTGGTATCTCCTTTTATATTTTCCAAACTTTCAGTTATGTAGTTGATGTATATCAAGGAAACCAAAAAGCGGAAAAACATTTTGGATATTTCGCATTATACGTAACCTATTTTCCTCAACTTGTAGCTGGCCCTATAGAACGATATACCAGTCTAGCGCCACAATTACAAACCAAACATACACTTGAATATAAGAATTTAGCAAATGGTTTAAGATTGGTACTATTTGGTTTATTCATTAAAATGGTGATTGCTGATAATTTATGTTTATATGTAGATCGGTTTTACAAAGATCCTGCTCTGTTCAATAGTCTTACTGCTTGGAAAATAATGATACTTTATTCATTCCAAATTTATTCTGATTTTCATGGATATTCTACTGTTGCCATTGGAAGCGCTTTGATGATGGGTGTTCATCTAATGGATAATTTTAGAACACCCTATTTATCCAAAAGTATAGGAGAATTTTGGCAACGGTGGCATATATCTTTATCTACCTGGTTTAGAGATTATTTATATCTCCCCTTAGGTGGAAACAAGGTTCGATATTCGAGATGGGCATTTAATATATTTATTGTTTTTGCAGTAAGTGGTTTGTGGCATGGCGCGAATTGGACCTTTGTTATTTGGGGATGTCTGTATGGAATTTTATATATAGTAGAAAAAAAAATCAACACCATAATTCATTGGAACTCCAAACAACATACCTCTAATTTAATCAATGGATTTTTAGTTTTAAAGAATTTTTTATTGGTGAGTTTAATTTGGGTTTTGTTTAGATCACAAAATTTAAGTCAGGCCAAGACTGTTTTTTTAGGATTAATTAACCCAAATAAAATAGGGGATGCTATTATTTTGGAATGGCAAATAGTTATTTTATTTTCAATATTCTTATTATTGGATTATATTTTATATAACACTAGATTTGATATTTGGATAGAGACCAAGCCCTCTTTTGTAAGATGGTTTATTTATGGAATCTTAATATTATCGGTAATTGCTTTTACGGGTACCGAAAATTTTCCATTCATTTATTTTCAATTTTGATTATGTCAATCTTAAAAAAAATTATTTATAAAATAATTCTATTGATCTTACTTCTTGTCCTTTTGAATTTTGTTTATGTAGCATTATTTTATCAAAAAGACTTGCAAGAACATTCTGAAATTATTAATAAAATAAGAGCAATTGATCCCAAAGCAGAAATTGTTTACTTTGGAGAATCTTCTAATACTTCATTTGATTCCATGGATTGTGACCAACGATCCATAAGTAAAATGTGTGCTGACTATTTTCCAAGCATCACATTTGGTCATGTTACTAAAGTTGCTTCACATGGAAGCATATATAAAACGCTGATTCAACAACTCGGTGGAAAACCAAATATAAAGACCGTAATTGTTACTTTAAATTTAAGAACATTTAATGCTGATTGTCGTTTTTCAAATCTAGAAACTCCCTTGCAAAAAAGTCTTGTTCTTCTAAAAAAATATCCCCCACTTATTAATCGATTTCTTTTATCTTTTAAGGTTTATGATATCAAAACTAAAAAGCAAAGAGAAGCTCAGGTATTAGAAAGTTGGAAAATGGACAGTTTTGTTCTTGGATCCAATATTCCTTACAGAACGACTTACGATTGGAATGATGCAATGTCTCTAATTGGGGTTAAAAATCAGGACGGTACCTTAAATCAAAAATTGACCGATTTAGCATGCCATTACATCAAAGGATATGCTTTTGTTATTGATACAATGACCAATCCAAGAATTAAAGATTTTGATGAAATAGTAGCTTATGTAAAGGCAAAACATTGGAATTTAGTTTTCAATCTTTTAGCAGAAAATATTCAAACCGCAAAAACACTGGTAAATGATGAATTAGCAAGTATGATTAAACAAAATCGAAACATGTTAGTGCAGAGGTATGAATCAAAAGGGGTTTTGGTTGTGGACCAGTTGCAAATGGTAGATAGTGCTTATTTTACAGATAAAACATGGACTACTGAACATTATAATGAGACCGGTAGAAAAATAATAGCTCGAAATTTAGCTTATGAACTTCAACAATATCATCCGAATCAATTTATAGATCATCAAAAAAACATCCTTAAAGGTCGAGTACTCAAATCTAATTGTGAAGGGCATGTTCAATGGTCACAGGTTCAGACACTTTCTGAGGAAATGTTTTTTAGCCCCAATCGTTCTTCAAAAGTAAATTCCATACATCCGTATAGTTTAACCCTGGAACAAAAAATAGAAGAAGTTTCTGATTCAAGTATTAGATCTATAATCTTCAATACTAAACTTTACAAGACTAATATTAATTCTACTCCAAAGTTAATTTTAGAAATTGATTCAAATGGAAAGCAATCCTATTGGACGGGTGTCGATATTAATACTATGTCTTCAGAAGCTTGTAAATGGTTAGATATTGAACAAACTTTTTTAGTAAGTGGACTTATTTCTACCGGAGATGTCATCAAAATTTATCTTTTCAATGAGTCAAGTTCACCCGTATATGTGGATGATTTTAGAGTCAGTTTTTTATAAATTATAAATATCGCCTATTTCTGTCTTAAGGTCGTAAAAAATTGACTTAAAAGTGCTTCACTTTGCTCACTTTCCAAGCCAAATTGGATATTGGTTTTTGGATGTAGAAGATCTTTTCCATATCTCATGAAGCCTTGTTTTTGATCTTCAGCAGCATATATCACTTTGCCAATTTGTGACCACCGAAGTGCTCCTGCACACATTACACAAGGCTCTAAAGTAACATATAAAGTACAGCCTTTCAGATATTTACTTCCTAGAAATTCCGCTCCAGCCGTAATAGCCAGCATTTCTGCATGAGCCGTTACATCATTAAGCAATTCGGTTTGATTATGTGTTTTGGCTAAAATTTGATTTTTATAAACCAAAACGGCCCCAATAGGTATTTCCCCCGCTAAAGCTGCAATTTTAGCTTCAGCAAGTGCCAATTTCATAAAATGTGCATCACTAAAAATACTTAACACGATATGGATCGATTTTTGTGTTTAAGAATCCGTAAAGATATATCTTTGCACATGGAATCAAACTTCTTTGCACATTACTTTCCTTCTCAGGAAGCCCTGACCTTTGATGATGTACTTCTTGTTCCCGCTTATTCAGAGGTTTTACCCCGGGATGCAGATATCAGCACTTTACTGACAACTGATTTAAGACTTAATGTTCCCATCATTTCTGCGGCCATGGATACGGTTACAGAAAAAGATCTCGCTATTGCAATGGCCAGGGGAGGAGGCATAGGAATTATCCATAAAAACATGCCAATTGAAGCCCAGGCAGATCAAGTAAGGAGTGTCAAAAGATCTGAAAGCGGAATGATCATAGATCCAGTAACTTTAGAAGCTTCTGCAAAAGTCAAACAAGCCATTGAATTAATGACCCTACATCGAATTGGAGGCATTCCTGTTGTGGATAAAAAAAATAAACTCGTGGGTATCCTTACCAATAGAGATCTAAGATTCGAAGCGCATCCAAAAAGATCTATTAGTGAGATTATGACAACCGAAAACCTTATAACAGCTCCTATCGGTACAACTTTAGAACAAGCTAAGGAAATTCTTCAAAGATATAAAATTGAAAAATTACCGGTAACAAAAAAAGATGGAACCCTGGCCGGTTTAATCACTTATAAAGATATAATGAAACTAGAGAGTTATCCACTCTCATGCAAGGATAGTTTAGGCAGACTCGTTGTTGGGGCTGCTGTAGGTATTGCCTCAGACACCATGGATCGTGTGGAAGCCCTTTTAAATATGGATGTCGATGTAATTTGTATTGATACCGCTCATGGACATTCCAAAGGTGTTTTAGATATGGTAAAAAATGTTCGTAAGACTTTCAAGCATATTCAAATAATTGCTGGAAATGTGGCCACTGGTGAAGGTGCATTAGCACTAGCCAATGCAGGAGCTAATGCTGTTAAAGTTGGCGTAGGTCCTGGCAGTATATGCACTACACGGGTAGTTGCAGGAGTTGGAGTGCCTCAACTAACAGCTATTTCTCTAGCAGCTCATGCTTTGGCAAAAAAAGGAATTCCTGTGATTGGTGATGGCGGAATTAGGTATACCGGAGATATTCCGAAGGCTATCGCAGCAGGAGCCTATTCCGTTATGGGAGGTTCGTTATTTGCCGGTACAGAAGAAGCTCCAGGTGAAACCATAATCTTTGAAGGTCGAAAATTTAAGGTGTATCGTGGTATGGGTTCCATCGGAGCTATGCAACAAGGTTCAAAAGATCGGTATTTTCAGGATGTTGAAGACGACATCAAAAAGTTAGTTCCAGAAGGCATTGAAGGTCGATTACCTTATAAAGGCAAAGTTTCCGAAGTCATGGTACAATATATCGGCGGATTAAGAGCTAGTATGGGATATGTAGGAGCAAAAACCATTTCTGATCTTCAAAAAGCAAAAATGGTTAGAATATCAAATAGCGGAATCACAGAATCCCATCCTCATAACATTACCATTACCAAAGAATCACCAAATTATTCAAGGAGATAATCCAATATTTGAATTGATTTTCCGGCATGACAAGCAGCGTATTCATTGTACTTGGCGTCATTCCCTTCGAGGTCTTGTAATAAATTGAGTAAATTTGCAATTCCATAAATTTATCTTTTAAACAATGTTATCATGAAATCATCACTACTTACTGCTCTTTGTATATTTATCTTAAGCCATACTTCCTGGAGTCAAACTATTATTTTTGTTAATATAGCCGCTACCGGAGCCAATAATGGAACTTCTTGGCAAAATGCGTACAAAGACTTACAAGTAGCTATTGATGCTGCAAAAAAGAACAACATACTTTGGGTAGCCAAAGGAACTTATAAACCAGGCAAAGGCTCTGGTAGCATTACCCAATCCTTTGTTGCTAAAAGTGATATTGCCATTTTTGGTGGTTTTAAAGGTACTGAAACGCAGTTTGCCCAAAGAGATTTTAAGACCAATCTAGCGATATTGAGTGGTGATCACGCAGATAATGATGACCCTATTGATAATACGCTAAGAAGAAGTGATAATGCGCAACATGTAATATATGCAGATACCAGTGTGTTGAATTTTATTTTAGATGGCTTGGTAATATCCGGAGGTAATACAGCAGGTGCAGGAGGTGCTAATGATGAACGTAGAGGAGGTGGTTTTTTATGTTATGGTGAGGTCAAAATTAAAAATTGTATTTTTAGAAACAATTATGGCTATTTCGGTGGTGCCTTTTATCCAAGAGCACAAAAGTTGAATTATACTTTAGAAAATTGTACTTTTACTAATAACACTGCCGATGCTGGAGGTGGAGGAGCTTTATATGTTGTTAGCCCAGATGGTATAGGAACCATTACCAATTGTACCTTTGAATTAAATAAAAGCTCTGGTAGTGGCGGAGCTTTGAATGTTCAAATCTCAAAACCAAATTTTAGAAATTGTAAATTTTTATTCAATACAGCTTCAGGTACGGGTGCACGCGGTGGTGCTGTTTTTTCAAGTATTCCAGGATCCAATTATTCCAATTGTGAATTCGCTGGAAATATGGCTACAACTTCAGGGGGAGCTATAAATATTAATGGAGAAGGATATCCATCCATTGTTGATTCTTGTATGTTTACAGATAACGAATCGGGTTTTGGTGGAGCTGTAGCCATGTTTAATGGTAGTAAAAACACAGCTCAAGCCTTAAAAGTAACATTCAATTTTTGTCAATTTGAAAATAATACAGCATCCCTTTCAGGAGGTGCAACTTTATCCGGATTTAAAGCCAATACTATATTTAATGATTGCTCATTCAAGGTTAACATGGCTGGTTTAAGTAGTGGTGGTTTTGGCGGTGCCATTTTTAGTCAAAATGATTCTACTTCAGTTAGCATATTCCGCTCACAATTTGAACTCAACAGTGCCCTAAAAAATGGTGGAGCCTTAAGTGCTATCAATGGTGCTAAAATTAATATAGAAAAATGCAATTTTGAAGGTAACGATGCTGTAAATGGTGGTGCGATAAGTTTTATTGAAGACACCATTGACTTAGTTGGAAGTTTGAGAATCCTGAATTCAAAAATCGAATTTAACCAAGCTAAAGATTATGGTGGTGGTTTATATTTATACAATACCAAAACAGATGTGAATAATTGCATTATTGGAAATAATTCATGCGAAGAAGGAAAAGGATTTGGTGGTGGTTTATCCATAGTACAAGCTAAGAGTCCATCTGTGGCAGTAAAATTTATTAACACAACCATTGCTACAAATAAAGCTAAAAGCGGATTTGGAATTTCTACTTTTACAAATGCAGCAAACTTATTAAAAATTGAATTATTAAATACTATTCTTTACCAACCAGATGGCACAAATTATCAAGTAGAATCGGGTCCTCAGGTCATATTAAGTTTAGGTGGAAACCTGTCATCAGACAAAAGTTTAACCATTTCAGGTACTAATGATATTATAAATACAGATCCACTTTTTGTTAATGCAGGCTTAGAAGATTATCACCTAAAATCTGGCAGTCCTTGTATTAACAAAGGCATTAAAACTGCAGAAGTTTTGTCCTTAGATATTGAGAATAGAATTAGGGATAACTCACCAGATAAAGGTTGCCATGAGTTTGGAGCTCCAGTACCAAACCGTGACCTGGAAATAAATAATTCTCTAGTGATTATGGCATCCAATCAATGCAACACATTACAATTTACAATTGAATCAGATTGGAAAGGAGTAGCTCAATACACTGTTTTTGATGTAACCGGTAAAATAATAATCACTGGACACTTTAATAAATGGTCAACCAAAGAGAATATCATTCATGAGGGTTTAGTATTTATGCCTGGGGTCTATTTCCTTAATGTAGTTCATGATACAACCATCGTTGGTAAATCATTTTTTAGAGACTAATATCATTAGTTAAATTGCCTATCATTGGTTTGCATTTTATTCATAAAAAATAAATTGCAAACCAAACCTTTTTGCATGTGATTTATTATTGGTTTGAGAATACTACAACAGTAGTATTTAGCATCATTGTTACTCTAATCAATTCACTTTGTAGTGATGTGACACATCCATTAAGAATTTCCTACTAATTTATTTTTGAGATAAGGAGCCGTTACTGAATTTGATACATGAACTAGCCCTTCCGGTGGTCCTTCATAAAGTAAGAAACCACCTTTTTTTCCACCTTCAGGACCCAGATCGATAATCCAATCTGCTGTTTTGATGACTTCAATATTATGTTCAATAACCAATACAGAATGTCCTTTTTCAACAAGCCCATGCAGTGCAAATAATAGTTTTTTAATATCATCAAAATGCAATCCCGTTGTGGGTTCATCAAAAATAAAAAATATATGTTTGGTTTGGTCTTCTTGACCTAAATAAAACGCAAGTTTAAGTCGTTGTGCTTCTCCTCCTGAAAGCGTAGAAGATGATTGTCCTAATTTAAGATATCCCAAACCTACATCATCCAATGGCTTTAATTTTTTTACGATTTCTCTTCGGTCTCTAAAAAAATCCAATGCCTCTTCTATACTTAAATTTAAAACATCATTAATGTTCTTTCCTTTATATAATACTTCCAGTATTTCATTTTTGAATCGTTTTCCAAGGCAATCTTCACATAACAATGTTACATCTGCTAAAAATTGCATTTCAACAACAATTTCACCATCACCTTTGCAAGCTTCACATCTTCCACCTTCTACATTGAATGAAAAATGTTTTGCTTGATATGCTCTCATTTTAGCCAATTGTTGATTTCTAAACAAATCTCTGATTTCATCATAGGCTTTGACATAAGTTGCCGGATTGGATCTTGATGATCTTCCAATTCCTTGTTGATTGACCATCTCAACTTGTGCCAATCTTTTAAATGATCCTTCCAACTCTGCACCAAGTAATACATCTTCAGGTGCTGCATCTTCCAATTTTGATCTTAGGAGTGGGTATAGTAATTGTTTAATCAAAGTCGTTTTGCCAGAGCCTGAAACACCTGTAACACAAACCAAGTTATTAAGCGGAATTCGAACGGATATTTGTTTTAAGTTGTGTAATTGTGCATTGCTTAAGGTTAAAAAATCTATAGATTGCCTTCTTATTTTTGGAATTTCTATTTCGTTGATACCTGTTAAATAACTTGCTGTTAGATTTTTTGAACCCAGTTTTTTAAATTCTTTAATAGGTCCGATAAATTCTAACAAGCCTCCATGTATTCCTGCTTTTGGTCCAATATCTATGATGGTATCAGCTTGATGAATTATTTCTTCTTCGTGTTCAATAACAATAACTGTGTTTCCTAAATTACGCAAGTGAAATAAGACTTCGATCAGTTTAGTTGTGTCTTTTGGGTGAAGTCCGATACTGGGTTCATCAAGTATATATAAAGAAGAAGTTAGATTAGACCCTAGCGTCCTGGTGAGATGAATACGTTGAGATTCTCCTCCGCTGAGCGAATTCGCTAATCGATCTAAAGTTAAATACCCAAGTCCAATTTTATTTAAAACCCCAAGTCTATTTTTTATTTCTGTCAAAATACGAACAGAAATGATTTGTTCATTTTCTGTTAATTGTATGGATTCAAAAAATTCAATGAGTTCTTCAACAGGAACAAACATTAAATCTCTAAAATTTTTATCATTAATTTTTATATACAAAGCCTCCGGTCTTAAGCGTCCTCCCAAGCAACTGGTACAGCGTGTACGACCCCGATACCTGGCTAATAAAATACGGTTTTGAATTTTGTAAGTCTTGGATTCAAGTTCTTTGAAAAAAGCGTTGATACCTAAATACTGTTCATGTCCATTCCAAAGTATATCAACTTGTTCAGGAGATAAATTTTTGTATGGCTTGTGCAGTGGAAAATCTATTTTATGTGCTATCTTTAGTAATGGACCCAACCATTCATCCGATCGTTCTCCCTGCCAACATGAAATGACACCTTCATAAACTGATTTTGTTGGATTGACGATAACCTTATTCTCATCCAGTCCAATAATTCGACCATAACCTTCACATTTAGGGCAAGCACCAAATGAATTATTATAATTAAATAAGGCTGCACTGGGCTCATGAAAGGTCATACCATCCAATTCCATTCTAACAGAAAAGACTTTCTCTGTGTCATCATTGACAATAATCCTACATTGTCCATATCCTTCACCTAATACCGTTTGTATGGAATCCGCAATCCGTTTATTAAATTCTTCATCGAATTCTTGAATTATAAATCGATCAACGACTATTCTGTATTTTTCTGAAGCCGGATCGATCACTTTTATCTTAGCTATTTTTTTATCAGATTCAATAAGATCTTGGATCTCAACAAATTGATGGTCTATCAGAGCTCGGGTGTATCCTTTTTGTCCTAAAAATTCAAATTCTTGTTTAAGTGTACGATCGGGATACACTTTTTGAATCGGAAAAACTAAGTAAACTCTATCATTGGGCTTGAGTGATAAAATAAATTGAAGAATATCATGAACCTCATTTTTTTTAACCTCTTGACCAGAAATGGGTGAATAGGTTCTTCCTATCCTGGCAAACAACAACCTCAAATAATCATAAATTTCCGTCAAGGACCCTACTGTAGATCGTGCATTTGTAGAAATTACTTTTTGTTCAATAGCAATTGCAGGACAAAGTCCTTTGATATAATCAACTTCAGGCTTTTTCATTCGATTTAAAAATTGCCTTGCATATGCAGATAAACTCTCCACATACCTGCGTTGACCTTCTGCATATAAGGTATCAACAATTAAAGAAGATTTTCCGGAACCTGAGACACCAGTTACTACTATCAGTTGATTTTTGGGAATGCTAACATCAATATTTCTTAAGTTATTGGAGCGTGCGCCTTTAATCTCAATATATTGAGTTGGTCTGGTCGGTGTTTTAGTTTTAGCCTTAGCCATAGTTTAAAATAACTCGCAAAAAGACGCAATTTTTATGACAATCACAAATAAACCCTTGGATGAATTAAGCCTAGTCTTTATATTTTATCTATACTAGGTACTAGATTTTAATAAATAATTTGAAAATAATAAGAATGGTATTATATTTGCCACACTAATATCGAGTTTGTCTTTGGGTTAAAATTATGTTAAAAAGACCCATTAGATGCAACGAAAGTTATTATTAACGTATCTTTATATCATCAAACTTTTTTTAATCCAAATATAATTCGCCTATAGATTCTAACTTCTACACTTATTTTTAATTATTTTCTTAAATTAAATGGGTATGCAAGTTATTAATCTAACTGATCATGAATTGATCACAGCTTATTTGGACGGTAGTGAAAGAGCCTTTCAAGAATTACTTTCTAGACATCAGCAAAAAATTTACACAGCCATTTATCTTTTTGTCAAAGATCGTGATCTTGCTGAAGATTTATTTCAAGAGGTCTTTATTAAAATTATTGACACATTAAGACGTGGTGGTTACAATCATGAAGGTAAATTCTCTCAATGGGCTGCCCGAATCGCATACAATATGTGTGTTGATCATTTTCGTCGGGGCAAAAGAAGAACCAAGGTGAATAATACAGATGACTTTGATATCTTTGATGTATTGGTTTTACCGGATGATAATCGAGAAGATCAACTCATTATAAGTGAGACCCATGATCGACTTAAACAACTCGTGGACATGTTACCTACAGAACAAAAAGAAGTTGTGATTCTTAGACATTATGCAGATATGAGTTTTAAGGAAATTGCTTCTTTAACCCGGGTTAGTATCAACACAGCTCTCGGTCGGATGCGTTATGCCCTAATCAATATACGAAAAATGATGGAAGAAGGTGCAGTGGTGTTGCAATAATCTAAATGTAATTAAGCAGTGTTTATTTAATTTTTAGTTGATTCATTCAGACACCAGATTTTAGTTTGAATAATAATCTGATTTTGTTATTAATTATTTAATTAACTTATGCATTGTATTGGACTGGGTTCAATCTTCTACTATTTATTAGTTCAAAAATATTAGAACTTTCCAATCAAGATTTAAGACTTTAAATCAGCAGATTTTTTTAGAAGAGATCAGCAGATATGATTGAATGACCATTATTGTTAGCTACACTTTAAAAAATAAATTGTAAATCTCAAGGAAGGGCGCAAACAACTTTATAAAAGAACAAAAATTTTAATTACTGAAAAATACGAATAAGCATTTAATATAAATTTAAGTTTTCAATCTAATATTTATGAAAATTTATTGAAGAGATTGAATTACCAGATTATACAACAATAGAATAATGCATTCCAGTTGTTCTAAATAAAACTTCAAACAGTCCATTTAAAAATAATTTCAGAATCGCAAGAATTTATTAAAAACACAATAGCAGCTTAAGCAAAGCATTAATGGATAAAATTTTACTTTGTTAGAAAAACCAAAACTTAGAATAAGATTATTTTCTTAAAAAAATCCAGAGTCTCAAATGTTTATAAATCATTAAATCAAACTGTTAAAAAGAAAAAAGGGGCCGAAACCGAGCGGTTTCGTCCCCTCTTAATAACACTATGAGAACACCCTAAAGCACAAAGAACGGAATATTTGTAGATTTAATTCATTTATTGAATCATTTTTTTTATAATTTTTTTTATTTTCTATATATATCACTCATTTACAATATTTTATATTTATTTCAACAATCTGTTGATCCGGGAAAAAGAAATATTAAACTAGGAATGTTTCCCAAATTTTATCTTGCGATATTTGTGCGCCCATTTATGTTTAAATGAATAAAAAATCTAACATTTCTTACCAGCGAGCTGACCATACTGGAGCGCTATTACAGAACTTGTATAAACGTTTAGTCTTTCCAAGGCTAGTAGAGGAAAAAATGTTGAATTTACTTAGACAGGGAAGAATTACAAAATGGTTTTCAGGTATTGGTCAGGAAGCTATTTCCGTAGGTGTTACTGCTGCGTTACATTCTGATGAATTTATTTTTCCATTGCACCGAAATTTAGGAGTATTTACAACTAGGGACATGCCATTGGATAGGTTATTTGCCCAATGGCAAGGAAAGATAGCCGGCTATAGCAAAGGTAGAGACCGTTCTTTTCATTTTGGTAATATGGATTATCATATAGTAGGTATGATTTCCCATCTTGGACCGCAATTAACTTTGGCCAATGGCACCGCACTAGCTTCAGTTTTAAAAAAAGAAAAAAAAGTTTCTGTTGCATTTACTGGAGAAGGAGGCACTAGTGAAGGGGATTTTCACGAAGCATTAAATTTGGCTTCTGTTTGGCGACTACCTGTTATATTTATTATTGAGAATAACGGTTACGGATTATCAACACCTACCAACGAGCAATATGCCTGTAAGCATTTAGCAGATAGGGCGATCGGATATGGCATGGAATCCCGGATAATAGATGGCAACAATATTCTTGAAGTTTATTCAACGATAAAAGAAATAGCTGAAGAAATAAGAATAAATCCCAGACCCGTTTTAATAGAATGCATGACCTTTAGAATGCGTGGACATGAGGAAGCATCTGGAATAAAGTATGTACCAAAAGAATTAATATCTGAATGGGCCACCAAAGACCCCATTGAAAATTATGAATTATGGTTAGTTGATGAAGAAATAATGACTCAAGATCAGTGCCATGAAATTCGTTCACATTTTAAAGAGCAAATTCAAAAAGATGTAGAACAAGTTTTTGATTGGGAAGAAGGAGATGCTTCTATAAAAAATGAATTAACGGATGTTTTTGCTCCTTTTCAATTCATTAAACAACAAGCTAAGCCAAATTCAACGAGACAGATCCGCTTTATTGATTCCATTAAAGAAGGTCTGGATCAAGCCATGGAAAAGCATAACAATTTAGTATTAATTGGTCAAGATATAGCTAAATATGGTGGTGTATTTAAGATCACGGAAGGACTCATGGATAAATATGGCTCGTCTCGCGTACGGAATACACCGATTTGTGAATCAGCAATTATTGGAGCTGGTTTAGGTCTTAGTTTAGGAGGATTTAAATCAATGGTAGAAATGCAATTTGCCGATTTCGTGAGTTGTGGTTTTAACCAAATAGTTAATAATTTAGCCAAATTGCATTATCGTTGGGGGGAAAAAGCAGATATGGTCATACGATTACCTGCTGGTGCAGGGACTCAGGCAGGTCCATTTCATTCCCAAACGAATGAAGCTTGGTTTACGCATGTTCCTGGTTTAAAAATAGTATATCCATCGAATCCTTATGATGCCAAAGGTCTTTTATTAACCGCCTTCGAAGATCCTAATCCAGTATTGTTTTTTGAACACAAAGCTTTATACAGATCTATTGAAGGTATTGTACCTGAAGAATACTATAATATTCCTTTTGGTAAGGCTCAATTGATTCGATCAGGTGATGATTTGAGTATTATTACCTATGGTCTAGGTGTCCATTGGGCCATGGAAGCTTGTGAATTAATGCAAATCAATGCAGATGTATTGGATCTAAGAACATTAACTCCATTAGATTATGAAGCTATTCATGCTACTGTAATGAAGACTGGTCGGGTGTGTATTTTACATGAAGACAATTTATTTGGAGGATTGGGAGGTGAGCTTAGTGCTTACATTAATGAACACTTATTCATCCATCTTGATGCACCGGTTGTTCGCTGTGCCTCGGAAAATACCCCAATCCCATTTGCCAAGAGATTGGAAGATATTTATTTAGCCAAAGATAAATTACAAGAAAAACTTAGATATTTGCTCCAATATTAAAATTGATATGATAAACTTAGATAAAATAATAGCCGTTAGCACTCAAAGTAGTTTGTTTTCATTAGTGGCTTCAAGATCAAACGGACTCATATTGGAAGATCTTTCCAATAAGAAACAAAATTTTTTTTCGTCTAGAATTTACCAATTCTCTCCTTTGGAATCGATTGGAATTTATACCTTAACCGACACCATACCATTAAAGGAAGTGTATGAAATTTTTATCTCTAAAAACGAAACAAATCCGATTCCTTTACACAATATACCAGACCCTGAAATTAAATCTTATTTTGAACAGGTATTACCACAATATGATCCCTATAAGGTTCATGTAAAGGATATGAAAAAATGCTTAAAATGGTATCACCAATTGAATCAGTTGGGATATTTCAATGAAGTAAAAGAATAGTCAAGAATGTATAAAGGGAAAAAAGTTGTAGTAGTACTTCCGGCTTATAATGCAGAAAAAACTTTAGAACAGACTTACAATGAAATTCCATTTGATATTGTAGATGAACTAATTCTTTGCGATGATGCCAGTCACGATGCTACTTTTGAATTGGCAAAAAAATTGAATATTCATCATTGTTTGAGACACGAAGAGAATAAGGGTTATGGAGGAAATCAAAAAACATTATATAAAAAAGCTTTAGATATTGGAGCAGATATTATTATAATGCTGCATCCAGATTATCAATATACTCCAAAATTAATACCTGCGATGGTTAATCTTATTGGAGATGATTTATATCCTGTTGTTTTAGCATCTAGAATTCTTGGAAAAGGTGCATTGAAGGGTGGAATGCCCTATTATAAATATGTCTTTAATCGCTTATTAACGATGACTCAAAATCTTTTGGTAAATTATAAATTATCTGAATACCATACTGGATATAGGGCGTTTAACAGAACCGTATTAGAATCCATAGCATTTGAAACTAATTCTGATGACTTTGTTTTTGATAATCAAATGTTATCACAAATCATTTACAAAAAATTTGATATTGCAGAATTGAGTTGCCCTACAAAATATTTTGCGGAGGCATCATCCATTAATTTCAGGCGATCCATGATATATGGATTTGGCGTTTTATTGGTATCGGTAAGACATTTTTTGCAAAGACATCATTTAGCTTCATTTGAAATTTACAAGTAATTTGACTTTTTGAATTATCAAGCTAGGTTTTCATTCTTTCTTTATAATTAAACAATTTATAGAATTATATTTTTATATAACTTACTTTTGTGGGAAGAATTAGAAATCATGGATCGGATTAAAATCAAGGATTTATTATTATCACCAAAATTAGATCAAAGCATTTTGGTAATGGGTTGGGTTCGAACATTTCGAAGCAACAGGTTTATTGCACTAAACGATGGTTCCGGATTATCTAATCTCCAAGTAGTTGTAGATTTTGAGGCTATGGATCCTGAATTGCTCAAACGAATTACGGTAGGAGCATCAATTAAAGCAATTGGAACACTCACACCATCTCAAGGATCAGGACAGGCGGTTGAGTTGATAGCTACTGAAATAAGTATCCTTGGGGATTCAGATCCTGGGGTGTTTCCTTTACAACCTAAAAAACACAGCCTCGAATTCTTAAGACAAATCGCACATTTAAGATTTAGAACCAATACATTTGGAGCTATATTTAGAATCCGCCATCAGATAGCGTATTCCATACATCAATTCTTTAATGATCGTGGTTTTTATTATATACATACTCCTATAATAACCGCATCTGATGCTGAAGGAGCAGGAGAAATGTTCAAAGTAACGACTCTTGATCTGGACCATTTACCAAGAACTGAAACCCATGAAATTAACTTTAAAGAGGACTTTTTTGGGCGTGCATCAAATTTGACCGTATCGGGTCAGTTAGAGGCTGAATTAGCAGCAATGGGTTTGGGTCAGGTCTATACCTTTGGCCCAACTTTTAGAGCTGAAAATTCGAATACACCCAGACACCTGGCAGAATTTTGGATGATTGAGCCTGAAGTAGCTTTTGCTGATTTGGTTGATAATATGAATTTGGCAGAAGATTTATTAAAGTATGTTATTCGGGCGATTATTGAAAAATGTTCCGAAGATTTACAATTTCTTCAAGATAGAGAAGCAGAAGAAGATAAATCAAAACCACAGGCAGATCGAAATGAAATGCCGTTGAAAGATCGATTGATGTTTTGTATTGAACATGATTTCGAACGAATTACTTATACTGAAGCAGTTGAAATATTGAAGAATTCGACACCAAACAAGAAAGGAAAATTTCAATTTCCAGTTCAGGAATGGGGCATTGATTTACAATCAGAGCATGAACGATATCTGGTCGAAAAGCACTTTAAAAAACCAGTTATTCTAACCAATTATCCAAAAGGCATTAAAGCATTCTATATGCGACAGAATGATGACGACAAAACAGTCGCTGCGATGGATATTCTATTTCCGGGTATAGGTGAAATTATTGGTGGGTCTCAACGAGAAGAACGTTTAACTAAATTGGAATCAAGAATGACGGAAATGCATATTCCTACTGAAGAAATGTCATGGTATTTAGATACACGTCGTTTTGGTTCATGTCCACATGCAGGATTTGGATTAGGATTCGAGCGGTTGGTTTTGTTTATTACTGGGATGACAAATATTAGGGATGTGATACCTTTTCCTAGATTTCCAGGAAACGTTGAATTTTAATAAATTAAATAAAAATATATGATGAAAAATATTTCTTGGGTGCTTCACGGATTATCAATTATAGGAATCATTTTGCTGTGGATGCAAAATAATGGATTAAAAAAGAGTTTAGCGGTACATGATAATCCCTCTTCTTCCATTAGCAATGAAAATCAATCAACATCAACCCAATATCCAATTGCTTACTTTAGTTCTGATTCTCTATTAACACAACTTGGTTTTTTTAAAGAAAGCGAAAGTGGTTTTAAAAAGAAGCAAGAAAGCATGATGAACGAATTAAAAAATCGAGAAACATCATTACAAAAAGAAGCTGTAAAACTTCAGGAAAGTGCTCCGAATATGACCCGGAATGAATTAGAAAATGGTCAAATGAAGCTCGCTAAAATGGAACAAGAATTAATGGCGCGAAAGGAGAATATGGCCAACCAGTTTGCAGAAGAAACTGCAGAATTTAATGAAAAGCTACATCAGAAAATTACTTCCTATCTCAAAGAACTTAATACAGACAATAGATACAAATTTATATTTTCTGTATCGCGAGAAGGCAATATCTTTTATGCCGATTCAGCATTAGACATTACACCCATAATGGTTCAGGCTTTGAATGAGAAATACAGCAAGTAATTCAAACATTTTTTTAAAGTGAATTATAGCTAGTAGATTGGATTTAATTATTATTCATCCTTAAATGCTAACATCTGACATGGTATTTTAGGGTTTCTTAATTAAAGCGATCAAATGAATCTTAAAGTACCCATATTCCGGCTTTTTATATTTAAAAAATTTATTTTTGTATAATAACCACATTTAGGTAAACTTACTTCAACTAAAAAATAATGGACAAATTAGTCTTTTACTATTAAATTTACCTTATTTTTGTCTTGCCAATTTTATAAATTAAAAAGAACTTACTAATTAGAGATTTCTAATTAATTATAAAAGACTTAAAAATTTAAAATGTCTATTTTTGCTGAACTAATTCCATAATAATAATTCATATCCTATGAAAAAGGTTTATTTAATTATTCTCGTTTGTTCTATTGCTTATTTTCTAGCTTGTAAGGAGGATGTAACTGAACTAACCATTGATTCCAATTTAGAAAGTGCCATAATCAAACATAGTAAAACCGGATCTTTAAGTGATTATATAATGCCTTCAAGTATTGATTATAAGTCATTACCCAATCAGGATCCAAATAATCCAGTTACTGCAGAAAAAGTTGCATTAGGTAAATTACTATTTTTTGAAACCGGACTCGCACAAGATGCTAAGCAGTCCGTTTCATTAAATACCTATTCTTGTAGTTCATGCCATGTACCTGAGAAAAGTTTTACTGCAGGTCGTTTTCAAGGTATAGCTGATGGTGGAGTTGGTTTCGGATTTTTGGGCGAAGGAAGATCAAAAAATGTAAATTATCAGGGGTCAGAAGTAGATGCTCAAGGTGCTCGGCCACTTCCAACAATAAATTTAACCTACGTTCGTAATGCGCTTTGGAGTGGTGCATTTGGTGCAAGAGGCATGAATGTCGGTACTGAAAGTGCGTGGGGTATCGTAGATTCATTAACAAGCATCAATCACAAAGGTTTTGAAGGTCTAGAAGCAAACAATACCAGAGCATTATTTGTACATCGTCAGGTTATCAATAAGGATTTAATGACTAAGTTGGGCTTAAAAGATAAATTTGATAGTGCATTTCCTGATGTTCCTGAAAGTGAGCGATATGTCCCTCAAATGGCGAGCAATGCAATAGCAGCTTATTTTAGAACTGTTTTAACCAACGAAGCTCCTTTTCAAGAATGGTTAAAGGGTAATAAAAAGGCCATGACCTTACAACAAAAACGTGGTGCAGAATTATTTTTTGGAAAAGCAGCATGTATCAATTGTCACAACAGTCCATCATTCAACAATCAAAGATTTGCAGCAGTTGGAGTTAAGAATTTATTCCAAAGCGGACACGAAATATTCAGGACAGATGTTAATGATGCCAGAAACAAAGGTCGAGGTGGCTTTACGCTTCGCGATGAAGATTTATATAAGTTCAAAGTACCTCAATTATATAATCTAAAAGGAATCGGATTTTACTTCCATGGTGCAAGCAAAAATTCACTGAGAGAAGTTATTGAATATTTCAATGAAGCCAAAGGTGAGAATCCTGATGTTCCTGCAGAGAGATTGGATCCACAGTTCAAACCACTTAATTTGACAAATACTGAAATAGACGATTTGTTAGAATTTCTTGAAAATGGTCTTTATGATGATAATTTGGTGCGATACAAGCCGTATTTTACTCAATCAGGATTTTGCTTTCCAAACAATGACCCGCAATCTAAGAAGGATATGGGTTGTAAATAAATGACCCAATTTGGTTCTTAAACTTCGTTTTGATCCAAGGTAAAATTTAATATAATAATTGATATTTGTTGCTACTTTTATAAATCATTGTAAAAGTAGCAACACTATTTAAGCTCTGTTGAATTTAAGCTAATTTAAGCCCTCTTCTTAAAAATTGAACCATAACACCTTAATTATATAGGTTCATTTGAAATGGATTCTTTTAAAGTATTAACTTGGAAAATTTACTACCCTATTCAGGCATTTATGTCTTAATACATAGTAAAAAAACGATGTATAGATTCTTGAATGGCCACTTTAATGCCTTGAAAAACAACTAACTTGACTAATGTGATTTGCTGATTGTTGATCGGATGCCTAATAAATGCGTTTGTGACGAATAAATGAATGGTCTAGAATAATCAAAGTGAACTTAAGGAAGGAGGAGGGAATAACTTTTTGGATTGGGTATGCAACAGAGAAATACATTTGATAAAAAGGAGACCTAAGCTAAATCATCTCCGATAAGCTGAGAATACGTTTATTCTCAGCTTATGTTTTTAGTAGTAGGTAAATATATTTTTTATCTAGAATAACTTAACTAGAACGAGTTCAATTCGATTGTTGATCATTTGACCAACAGGAGTTTTGTTGTCTCCAACAGGATATTTGGGTCCAAAACCTTTGGCTTCTACCCTATCTTCAGTTATACCAAAGGACAATAATTGACTTTTTATATAATTGACCCTGTCTATGGTTACTTGTTCATTCTTTTTTGCCGAACCAGTATTGTCAGTGTAAGCTTCCAATCTAATCTTCATCTGAGGAAAAGCTAACATAATTCTTCCCAGATCATCGATTTCATGTCTGGTTTTTTCAATCACTACAGCATCCCTTTCATGAAATTTCAAATCCATGAATTTAAACATTTCTCCAAAATCATAAATACCAGCCCCTATAAAGGTTACCAATTGCTCTCCCAAACTACCTTCGGCCATGGGTTGTTTTGCTAATAAATCCAATGCGGCTTTAGTTTCAGGAGTCAATGCGGTTTTTTGCAAATAAATACTGTCATTTGCATTAAGGGCCTTTCCTATATCTTTAATTGGCTTTGGCTCCGTTTTCTTGCATTGCATGAAAGTCATGCATCCAATTACAGCAAGGCATTGAATAATACCAAAGCTTATGATTACAGTTGAAGTAGATTTTTTCATATTTTGTATCGCATTAGGTTAACGAAAGTAAACAAATTATGTTTGGTTAGACAGAGCTTATTAACAATAATTTAATATTTTATAACTAAATTATTCAAATTTCAATATTTTATTCGGTACCATTAAAACTCAAACAAAAATCAATGCAAATATATAATATTTTAATAATATGTAATATATTGAATGTTATAAATAAACTAACGATTGTAAAATTAAAATGCATTAACTTGGATTCATTAAGTTTTTAAAAAAAATCCAAATCATTTTTACGAAATAAAATATGGGAATTTTATCCTATCTTGGGACACCTAAAATATTTACACTTTGAACACCCCAAGCACTACATTCGATCGAATCAATGAGTTAATTGATCATACAGGAAACCTTTATACCAAAACCGTTGAACTTTTTGCTTCATTGGAAGAAATGGTCATGAGCTGGACAGATCAAAATGATTCTTTATTTGCTAATTTCAAACAACGACTTCAACAGCTTTATTATCAGCACAATATCAGTGAAGATTTATATGATCAAATCCTTGATTTTAAAAAAAATATAGAATCGTTCGGCGAATTTGATTCTGCATCTTTATTCAATGAAAATTTTCTTACCGGACTTTCTATTTTAATTCAATTAACAGCTTTAAAACATAAAGAAAGTATTCCATTCCAATTACAAACGTGGATTTTGCCGTCTAAAAATCTACATAAAAAATCAGATACTACATTTTATAAAACGATTAAAGCAAGCATTATAGAAATTGATGAATTCGTGCATTTTATTCTGGATGAAAAGGACGCCAGCATTCATGTATTAAAATTCAATTCACTGTCCTTAACCCAACAAAGTCAATTATCAAAAGCCGCTCTGATTATTAAATTTCCATTTTATGTTTGTTTTCATCAAATCGAAAAAAAAGAAGATGGTTGGAAAGCAGAAGACTTGGTAATTTTTCCAGACTATTTAATAGATGTTACATCTATTGCATCCTGTTATCAACTTAAGCAATCACAACCCATAAAACACTTTATTAATTTATTCAGCTTTTCACCTGCCGGAAAATCAATATTGTTAGGAACTGCAGTGAATGATTTTTTAGATGAATTAATTGTAAATGAAGAAGTCCAATACGATGAATTAATAACCCGCGTTTTCTATAAAAATCCATTTGCATTCAGCCTGTTGAATCAAACAGATATGAATGATTTTTTTACAGAAACTAAAAAACATTTTATACACCTTAAAGAAATGGTTCACGATCATTTTGACCAAAAAATAAAACATTTAAACCAATGTCTATTAGAGCCTAGCTTTTATTCTACTATTTATGGCATTCAGGGAAGATTAGATGTACTACATGTCTCTCCTCATGAAAAAAGAACCATCATTGAATTAAAAAGTGGTAAACCTTTTCAAGCCAATACCTATGGTATTAGTGCCAGTCATCATGCTCAGGCTACCTTGTACGATATGTTACTGCGTTCTGTGTATGAAGATGATATCGTCCAACAGAGTTTTATACTCTATTCAGCTTTAGAAAAAAATGGATTAAGATCAGCTCCATATTTACATAATATTCGTAAAGAACTTATCTATATCAGAAATGCCATAAACATGATTCATCTCCATCTGGCCTTATCTGATCCCGAAAAGGATTCGCTATTAGATAAAGTAAATATCCAGTCATTTGCAGAATCTGAAGCATTTACTCGAAGAGATGCTAATATTTGGTTTAATTCATTTAACGCTTTAAAGGAAGTAGAGAAAAGTTATATTAAACACTACTCCAAGTTTATTGCACAAGAGCAATTGATTGCTAAAACAGGACTGGTCGGCCATTTAAATACACCCGGATTGGCTTCGCTCTGGTTATGGAATAATGCTGAAAAAGAAAACCAATTTGCAATAATAACAGATCTACAAATCACCTCGATTCATCCTTCCAAAGAAGAGTCCCCACTCATAATTTTAAAAAACAAATACAACAAAAAGAAAATCACCAATTTTAGAAATGGTGACACTTTAGTTTTTTTTCCGGAGACAGAAAACAAAATAAGTGTTCTCGCTCATCAGGTATATAAATGTACCCTGATTTTAATTTCAAATGATGAATATCACATCAGATTACGAGGAAGACAATTTGATATCAGTCAGTATAATGTTGATCAACTTTGGATCTTAGAACATGATGTATTGGATCGTTCTTTTAAATATCAATACGAAAACTTGTTTGATTTTGCAAGAGCTAATGAAAACTATAGAATGAGAATGCTTGGCATGAAGCCTTCAGGAATTTTAGAATTAAATGACCAGGATACTCAATTCATTCCTCAAGCTACCAGATCTATCATTCATAAAATAATAAGTGCTGAAGATTATTTTCTATTGTGGGGACCACCAGGATCTGGTAAAACAAGTATCGTAATCAAATATTTGATTACCTATTTATTAAAATATACAGACGAACAAATTTTACTTCTGGCTTATACGAACAGAGCAGTAGATGAAATATGTGATGTGCTGGAAGCATTAGATATACCATCCAGTAAATCATTCATTAGAATCGGATCAAAATATGGCGTTAATCCAAAATATCAAAAAAATTTATTGGATGAACAATTGAGACATGTTAAAAACAGAAAAGAACTTAAAACACATCTGAATCAAACAAGAATAGTAACAGCAACGATCGCGTCCATTCAAGGTAAAAAAGAACTCTTATTATTGAAATCTTTTGATACTGTAATCATTGATGAAGCATCACAAATACTGGAGCCGAATTTAATTGGCTTGCTTTCATATTTTAAACGTTTTGTACTCATAGGAGATCATCTCCAACTTCCTGCGGTTAGTGCCATTCCTGATACTTTATCTGAGATAAAAAATGTCCCATTGAATGAATTGGGAATTCACCATTTGAATCAATCTTTATTTGAAAGATTGTTTTACCAATGTCAAACAAATCAATGGGATCATTCCTACGAAATGTTGCAAATACAAGGACGAATGCATGAACAAATTATGCAATTCCCGGCCAAAATGTTTTATGGTGGAAAATTAAATATCCTTTCCGGAAATCATGATAGTAGGCAAAAAATAAATTTAGTCAGTCAATTTCCAATGTTTGATCAACATACAGATGAAAGTATTTTTGCACAGGAACGATTGATCTATATTCCTTCTACTCCTGATAAAAAATCATCTTCCATTAAAACTCATTACAATGAAGCACTACTTGTTGTCCAGACGATTGCATCATTGAAAAATTTATACGAGAAAAATAATTTAAATTGGGACGAATCTACTCTGGGTGTCATCACACCCTATCGCGCACAAATTTCAACGATCAATAATTTATTGCACGATCATGGGTATGATGATATTCCAATCACTGTAGATACCGTAGAACGCTATCAAGGAGGAGCTCGTGATATTATCATTATTTCCACTTGTATTCACAGCAGTCGTCAATTGAATCAAATCAGTTCGATGAATGCACAAGGTGTAGATCGCAAATTAAATGTAGCTTTAACTCGAGCCCGAAATCAAATCATATTGATCGGCGATCCTACTGCATTGGATTCAGCACCTTTATATAAATCGCTGATGGCATCCTATTATAAGCTAGAAATGATCTGAAAAAATTTAATTACTCTATTGTAGGTTTATCCTGTATCGGTTTTATTTTTTTTGTGCCTTCATACATTTCATAATTGACCAATCTACCTTCAAGCGCACCATTAAATACTTTAATTTTTCTGGATGGCCGCAAGCCTACAAATTTGAGCGCTTCAAGATTAGCAGTAATCATCCAAGCATGTGTATTGGGATATTTTTGCTTTAAGGTATCTCCCAGTTGTTTGTGAAAGGTCTCCATTTCTACATCAATTCGTTCTCCATAAGGTGGATTGAATAAAATGTGCAAGGGCCCTGGATGTTTCTTTACAGAAGTAAAAAAATCCTGGAGCTCGACAGAAATAAAATCTTCAAGGCCTGCATTATGAATATTGTCAGTAGCTTTTTGAATGGCCGTCGGATCTACATCATATCCTTGAATGGTGTAATGGAAATCACGCACTTTAGATAATAATGAAGATTTAATTAAGTCAAATAATTCTGGATCCCAGTCATTCCACCTTTGAAATGTAAATTCTTTTCGATGCAAATTAGCAGGAATCCGACAAGCAATCATAGCAGCTTCTATGAGTATGGTCCCACTACCACACATGGGATCCAAAAAATGCGACTGACCTTCCCACCCGGAAAGTAACAACAATCCAGCAGCGAGTACTTCATTGATCGGTGCAATATTGGTAGCGGTTTTATAGCCCCGCTGATGTAATGACAACCCTGAAGTATCTAATGAAACCGTACAATGATCATTATTGATATGGACATTGATTCTTAGATCCGGAGAAGTGATATCCACATCTGGTCTTTTACCAAATTTATTTCTGAATTGATCGACTATAGCGTCTTTTGTTTTTTGAGCAATAAACTTGGAATGATTAAAGTATTCCGAATGGACCGTCGCATCAATGGCTAATGTTTGGTCGACTTGCATGAATTCGGTCCAATCGAATTTATATATTCCTTTATATAACTGATCTTCATTTCTGGCTGTAAAGGAATAGATGGGTTTTAAAATTTTGATGGCTGTTCTAAGTGCCAGATTCGCTTTATACATAAACCCTGTATCCCCTTCGAAACTCACCATCCGTAGACCTTCCTCAATATGAGTCGCCCCTAATTGTTGTAATTCTTTCGCAAGTATCGATTCAAAACCAAACATGGTCTTAGCGACCATTTTAAAATTATTTGCCATAATTTTTCAAAATTCAATGCAAGGTAGGGAATTAGAAGGAATCTTACGATCTAAGAAATTGTGCTCAACTGCCACGGTCTCTGAAAAAAATATTTGCCCAAATTGGACATTACTATATCATTTGCTTACTAAAATATTACATGAATACTTAGCTGAGTAAAAATAAGAATTCAATCTTCCGCAAATAATCGCATACTTAAATGATCACAAAGATGTTTTCCTGATCGTGTTAAGGTAAAGCGATTCCCACTATTATTTAACAATTCCTCCTCTACCATACCATTTAATGTAGCCAAACATTTTGAAGCATATTCCGGAAATTCCTCTTGAATAATTGTAAAGTTCAACCCTTCAATTCGCCGTAATTGCAGCATGATGTATTCATTGAATTTCTCTTTTTTGCTTAAGTTTTCAAATTCACTATAGGGCAATTTATTTTGAATAGCATGAATGTATAAGGTATTATTTGATATATTCCATTGGCGTCTTTGACCATCATATGAATGAGCAGATGGACCAAAGCCAAGATAATGGTTTCCAGTCCAATAGCTACTATTGTGTTTGGATCTCATACCTGCTTTTGCAAAATTGGAAATCTCGTACGCCTCGAATTGATTAGGAACAACCCAATCCAAAAGCATATCCATCTGACCGATGGTATGGTCATCTTTTAAAGGTGATATATTATTTTTCTTAATGTCTTGTGATAATAGCGTTTTATCTTCAACCGTAAGGGCATAGGCAGATAAATGAGGAACTTGGTAAGCGTTGATCAAGGAGAGATTATCCATCCATTGATTATCTGTGCACATGGGTATGCCGTAAATTAAATCACAACTTAAATTAGTAAAACCGATTGACAAGGCATCCTGAATAGCTTGATGACTTTGCATGGCGTCATGAGACCGATTCATCCAAACTAAATGTTCATCCACAAACGATTGAATACCTATACTTAGACGATTAATTCCTTGATTTTTCAAAATATGCAAGTAATCTTTAGTTAAATCATCTGGATTCGCTTCTAAAGTTATTTCTGCATTATTAGACACTATATAGGAATTATGAATGACTTCAAAAATTTGGGCCATTTCCTCTTCCCCTAACACAGAAGGAGTTCCACCTCCAAAATAAATGGTTTTAACATCTTTCCCTTCCGCATCAATGGCGCGTTCTTGGATTTCCTGAATTAATGCTGCAATTAATTGTTGCTTGTTTGAAAATTGCGTTGAGAAATGAAAATTACAATAGGTACATTTGCGTTTACAATATGGAATGTGTATATATAGCCCGGTTTCATTCATGATTCGTAGTCTCAAAAGTATAATGTTCTTTTATTTTTTTGCAAACTATTTTTGTATTGGACAAGAATTAAAAATCCCGAATAAAATATCAAGAGCAATTGTAGTGGATGACACTTCATATGTTATGACGTGGGGAGAAATGGATAGTGCCAAACTTAAATCCAAGATTGATGCTTGGATCTATAATGAACGCAAATCAGGACATATCTTGGCCAGCTTAGATCGGACTGAAGAATTCGCGGGTTACTATTTGCACCATTTATATCGAGGTCCCGTTTTTAAAGCAGTATTTATTGATTTTGATACCTCTAATGAAGAATTAAAATCTCGCTTCCAATATTATTTTTCAAACAAAAATCCACTTCACTATCCTGATATGATCAATCAATGGATGGCTTTGATTGTAAAACAGGATGCAGAACATGGTTATCCATTTAGCATCATAAAAGCAATAAAAGCTAAAACAAAAGGTGATACTTTATTTGCTATTATGCATTATCAAAAAGGCCCTAAACTTAATTTTCGAACGATCGAACAACGTAAAGGTTATATTGTATCAACGAAATATTTAGAGCGCTTAGCTCATTTGAAACGGGGTAAAGCATTTAATCAAAAAAGTATTGATGCATTCGAAACTACAATCAATAAGTTACCATACATCGAATCTATGTATCCTCCAAGAATTTATTTTGCAGGACAAGACATTATGTTGTGGCTTTATCTTAAAAAAAAACCTGCCAACAAATTTGACTTTCTACTTGGTGTTGCTCCCGATAATAATTCCAGTTCCAGAAAATACAAATTGACCGGTGAAGCAAGTATTGATTTATGGAACTCACTAAAAACAGGAGAACGATTGTCATTGAAGTATGAAAATCTAACCATTAATTCACCTGAATTAAAAATTATTGGAGACTTTCCTTACATTCCATTTTTACCATTAGGATTATCAGCTGCATTTAATTTAGTCAAATTTCAAGAAGATTATATCAATCTAAAAACAACTGCCAGTATAAGATATAGTTTAAAAAACAACAGCGAAGCAGGATTTACAGGGGCTGTGGATCAATCGTATCTTATTCGCTTCGACACTACTTTCATTATCAACAATAATGCACTACCCAATGAATTGGATTATCGATATTCGTCTTCAGGAATATATTTCAGTAATAATAGTTTGGATCAACTGGTATCACCAAAAAACGGATTTGAAAATCTTATTAAATTTGACCTTGGAATAAAAAAAATTAAAACCAATGACTCCTATTTAAAATATAATTCTACAGAGCGACCTATTATTGCACAATACGATAGCCTCAATGCCAACCCACTACAGCTCAACATCATTGTAAAATCGGCCTATTATTTAAATCCAAAAAAACGTCATGTCATCAAAGGTTCTTTTCAGGGACATCAATTGGTTACCAAAGGACCTATTCTCAATAATGAATTATTATTAATAGGAGGATTTAAATCGATTCGGGGATTCGATGAAGCAATTTTTAGGGCAGCAGGATACGCCATTGGAAGTTTAGAGTATCGATTTTTGTTGGATAAAAATAGTTTCTTGAATGTTTTTCTAGATGAGGGATTACTCCATCTTATGATTCAAAATCAATTACAACCTTGGGCATCATATACAGGCATAGGTGCAGGAATCCAGGTTCAAACTAAAGCTGGTGCATTTTTATTACAATTGGGTGTTGGAAAATTTCCTAAAGCCAAATTTGATTTTTCTGCAACAAAAGTACATTTTGGTTATACTAACCTCTTCTAAAACGATGATATAACTTACACATGAAATGATCTCTCCAAATCCACTCAGAATAGTTTTGTAATGTTGCTCCAAAACCTTCGAAAAAAAATTGAATTCCTGGTATATCTGAACCTTCGAAATCAAATACATCATGAGTATCTTTGTAATGATCGATTACATATTTCAATAACCCATACATGGCATTTTTTTTCTTGCCTTCTGGATTCGTATAGGACATTAAATACACCAATCTCCTTTTATAACTTAGGAAAAAAGCACCTGCAAGAGGTTGATTGGATTCATCAAAAACCATCAATAAAATTCCATTTTCTTTGTTCAATGAGGACAAAATCAATTGTTCCAAAAGGTGTTTTTCAATTCCCGAATGTCCTAATTTAGATAAACTAAATGTTTGATAATGATCTATAAATACTTCTATTTGATTTGATAATTGAATTTTCAAATTTTTGGAAGAAGCTAATACGATCTCCTTTCTATGATGCGCTGAAAATAATTGAACTCCCTGTTGGTTATATGATATTAATGACAAAACATAATTCTTACGAATTTTTGAATCCGTAATGGTCAATCCAGAATTGAATTGGCCACAAGGAAATTTTTGTTTTATTGTCTGAATAAGTTTTAATCTGTCTTTTACATCCAAAGTGTTTTGAGAAATTATATTCATTTGCTGGATAAAAGCTGGGCGGTAAACTTGTTTAATGAATATCCACTTTGTGTGATAGGCTACAGGAATTCTTGCTCCAGAAGCATTATGATAAAAAGCACCCCAATGTTGAGCAACTATATCTAAATACCAGGATGATAATTCAATTTGTTGAGAGCTAGAATGTTGTAAATATTTATCCCATTCAGTAATGTCTATTTCAGCTCTATTTTTCCAAATCCACATGAATTATTTTTTTATTGAAATAGAAATTCCATCCCGAATAGGTAGTATTAAATTCATCCAATCAGGACTTGAAGCTAAATAAGTATTATAATCATGTAACACTTGTGTTTCTCTGTCTTTAACTGAACCTAATACTTTTCCATACCACAATATATTATCTGAGATAAGTATACTTCCGGAAATCATTTCCTTCTCTACAATTTTAAGGTAATTCAAATAGTCCTTCTTTGCACCGTCAATAAACACTAAGTCCCATTGATAAGGCAATGTTGGAATAATATCTAAGGCATTACCTTTATAAAATAAAATTTGCTTACTCAATGGAATGTTTTGTTGAATGTCATCAATAAAATGATCGTACGTGCTATCGATTTCTATGGTATCCAACATCCCATCTGAAGCTAATCCTTCAGCAAGGCAAAGCGCACTATATCCTGTGAAAGTACCTATTTCTAGGATCCTTTTTGGCGATTTCATTTTAGAAATCAAGCTCAACAATCTACCTTGCAAAGGACCACTAATCATTTGTGGTGATAAAGTATGAAGATGTGTTTTTCTTTCTAAATCCTTTAGATAGTCTGGAGCATCAGTACTTTGGGATATGGAATAGCGTATTAGTTCATCTTTCTCAAAAGAATTCATGATCTCATATATTTCTTAACAACAGATTATCTGATCAATGTAATATCGCCATAGATTTTTTTCACTGTTCCTGAAATATTTACTTCTATCAGGTACACATAAACTCCCGGATTGACTGGCTTATTTTGATAGGTTCCCAACCACCCAAGTGCGGCCTGATCACTCAGGAAATTTTTTCTATCAAACACCACATTTCCCCATCGATCCAATATCGTCATTCTATCAATGGTAACTGATCCAATACTTGATGTAGGATAAAATGAATCATTGGTTTCATCGTGATTCGGTGAAAAAATAGTAGGCAAATAAATTGTAAAATCACGTTTGACTATAATTCTGATGGAGGTCTCGGAAGAACATCCATTTTTATCGGTAACAATCACCGTGATGACATCATCATGTGTTGCTGTTAGTATTGGATTAGGGCAATCACTACAACTTAATTGATCGGATGGCGACCATAATATTTTATCCACATCAGTCTGAGCAATATTTTTTATAACTAAATTAAGTTGTTTGTTGTCATTCGCCTGAATTTCAATTTGAGATTCTAATTCTACATCAACTCCGGATCCAACATCTATTTTTATTTGTTGGTCAAAAGTGCAACCGTTTCGATCTAAAATTTTAACATCATAAATACCAGATTTCAAACCATTAAATAGACTTCCAGATTGAAAGGTACTGCCCTTGTCAATGGAGTATTGATAAGGTGCTGCTCCACCATCGATAGATCCTATAATAATGGATCCATTATCTTGATTACAACTTGCATCTTGGTTATTAATTACAGCATTTCTAATCAATGCCGTGTCTTCCAAAACAAGAACAGAATCGATGATAAAACATTTGTTTCTTGGATTAATAATCGTGCACACATAATATCCTTTGGAAGTAACAGGTATTTGAGGAGAACCACTCATAAATCCATTGGGTCCTTTCCAAATGAGATTAAATCCTTGTGTGGTAGTAAAGGCTTTGATAGGTACACTTTTTCGAGTACAGGTAATGGTATCAGCAGATAGAAATATATCAGGTACTATGGTGTCTTTCGTTACTATAATTTGTTTAACAAGCGCGCAATTCAAGTTATTAGTAACTGTTACACTATACGTTCCAGGATCTGAAATTGCGGGATTTTTCAAATTACTTGAAAATCCATTCGGGCCTGACCAATTGAACTGTAATCCCAAATCTTGGGTTATTAAATTAACAAATGCATTCCTTCTGCTGCAATCCAATTTTTCGTCATTAATCTGAATTACAGGAAGTTTTCTAAAATCTTGAACGGTGATAGAATCTATAGATTCACATCCAAATGCATTGGTAACTTTAATGTAATAAGTACCGCTTTCTTGAATGATAATTTTTGAATTTGATGAATTAAAATTATTGGGGCCTGACCATTGAATCATTTTTGAATTTTGATTGTTAGTCACTTCCAAAGTTGCTGTGTTGGTTTTACAAGTTAATGAATCTAATAAGGCAAGTGATATTGTAGGTTTTATTCCAAGTTTAGTGATCATTAATTGACTTATTACTTCACAGCCATTTGGATCAATTACTTTAAGCGTATACAATCCTGAATCTGACACAATTGGATTCATCTGATTAGACATAAATCCATTGGGTCCTTTCCATTCAAAAATTACATTCTGAGTTGAGGAACCACCTTTAAGATTAAGTGAAGTTCTTGAACATGTCAGGGTATCATTGCTAGTAAATACATTAGGCAATATGTCTTTTTGAAATACAAAAACCGAATCTAAAGTGATACAACCATTAATTCCTGTTACTTGTATGATGTACCAACCGGGAGTGCTAATTGGATTTTTTTGTTGAACAGAATTAAAACCATTAGGTCCAGTCCAAGTAAAACTTGCTTGAGGATCAATGGCTTCAATTTTAATTTGGCCTGCTTGTTTGCAACTAATAGTATCTGAGCTGATTGAAACCGTAGGTTTAAGTATATCTTCGAAAATAGTAAACGATTTAGTACTTTCACAACCACTCGAATTTCTTACAGTAACACTGTATTGACCACCTTGATTTAAAACAGGATTGGCGCTATTGGAATTAAATTGATTTGGTCCTGTCCAAGAATAATTGATGATGTCTAAATCTGTTATTTTCTTGGGAGTTAGACTTGGTTTATTGCAATTAATTGTATCAGGTAATACATCAATGTTGGGTGGTAACGTATCTTGCTCTATTAATATAAATCCAGATTTTGGACAACCATTTTTGCCAATCACAACAACAATATATTCACCAGCTTCTGTAATAATAGGATTACTCAAAGTAGAATTAAAAGCATTGGGCCCAGACCATTGATAATTCAAATTGGCATTACCTGTAGGATTTAAGGCTATGGATTTAACAATACAATTCAGCGTATCAGGTACTAAATTTAATTTTGGTGTATCAATGTCTTTATAAACATGTATTTGTGCTGATGCAAGACAACCATTTGATCCGGTAACAAATAATGTATAGTCCCCGGAATCACTCACCATAATTTGGTTTGTATTTCCTAAGCCACCACCTGGGCCTTGCCACTGTATAGACGAACCCATTGTGTTTGACCCACCTTGCAGTGTAATGGTAGATTTAAGACAAGTAATGGTATCTGTAGGCATAATAAACGCATCAGGAAGTTCAGCAGATCTTGGAACATATACTGAGTCCAATCCATTACATCCTCCTGACGTCTGGATGTTGACATAATACCAACCCGAATCCGTCACACTCACTTGTTTTTGAGTAGACACAAAACCATTAGGTCCACGCCAAGAAGCAGTTCCTGATGTATCTGTAATTAATTTAATAGTTACGATTGGATTTACACAATCAAGTGTATCACTAATAAAACCAATAGGTACATTCGTTTTAAAATTAATTAAATAGAAGGAATCCATGGTCGAACAACCTAAAGAATCTTGCACAGTTAAAACATACCAACCTGTATCTTTTGCGAAAATCACATTTGCATTTGTTTTTTTACCTCCTGGACTCTTCCAAACAAAAAATGGTGCCGGGCTGATAGATTTTCCAACTAAAAATACAGAATCTTCCCCACAACGTATGGTATCCCCAATGATCTGAATATCAACATCCGTTCTTAAATCTTTGACGGTAACTTTACCAGTAGTTTTACATCCATAATCGTCTGTTACGGTTACAATATAATCTCCCGGCTCTTTTATATTCAAATCTGTGGACCGAGTAGATGTATAACTATTAGGACCCGACCAATCAAACATTGGATTCGAAGATTTAGATTTCGCTTCAATAGTGGCACGGTCTAAAACACATGTAAGGTCAGTATTTTTTAATTGCAGATCTGGTGGCTTTACACTTCCGTTTACAACTACCGTAACTGTTTTTTCACAACCATATTCACCAATAATTTTAAAGGTATATGTTCCTGGAGCATCAATAACTGGATTGGTTGTTTTGTCTCCGCTCAAAATTTTTCCATTCGTAGTAGTCCATTCATATTTAATCAAAGGTCCAGACGTTGAAGCTGATGCGTCTAAGGTAAGCGGCCGGTTATTACAATTAATATCATCTGGCTTTGCCACATCAGCAATTAAATCATAAACGGTAACAGTAACTTCATCCTTTTCAACACAACATTCTTTAACAGTAATATCATCAATAGCGCACATACTTGCAGGTCCTGATCCACTATAACTTGCGAGACAAATATTAGCTGATGTGGCATTTCCAGAATTCCAAATAAAACTACCATCGGACTCAATACACAATCCGCTAATGGCGTCTACATTTCCAATTAAGGTTCCGTTGATAGACAATCCTATGGATGGTGCTGGTCCAAAAATATACAAAATACCAAATACCTTAAATTCAATTTTATAATCCGTGTTTTTACTCGTTGGAATGGTCTGGCACCAAATATTTTGACCTGACCCCGTAGGGGTGATTACAAGGGTAAAATTCCCAATAGCAGGATTACATCCAAATGCCTGCGCTATTTGTGGTACACTCATAATCATGTATCCACCAGTAGAACCAATCAAGGCATTTACGTTGGTGTATTGTGTATAATTGGTTGTAGCAGGATTAATGACTCCTGTTTCAAAACCTCCATTGGTAATCAGATTACCGGATGTACCCATGGCTGTCAATGTATAGGTTGTAGTTGTTGCAGGATTAGCTAATGGATTTACAATCTTAGTATTACTTAATCCATCTGGTGGTTCCCATGTAAGTGAAGAATAACCACCTGAGGCCATACCTTGCAAATTTTTAGGAATACCTGCACAGATGGTTATGTCCGGTCCAGCATTTACTACAATATTACAACCATTGGCTGCTTTTGCCTGACTGGTATTTGATGTAAAAAAAGTTGTTGGTTGAATGATTTTTTGGCCTGATAAAGTCTGACACCCCAAAACAAACAAAACCAATAGTTTATATAATTGCTGCATACTTTTTTTATTTTTTTCTAAACCTATTTTCCTTTTTTTCTTCACTGATGGCAGTTACTGACGACTATTAAACTAATGACTTTCTTTTTTCTTCACTTGCGGATGTTGACTGACGACTAAATATTACTTACATAAAGTCACATCCCCTTTCAAAATATATTTTTTACCATTGAGAAATTCCAATTCAACCCAATACACAAATACTCCAGGATTGCATCCTTTCTGTCTGGAATATCCATTCCAACCTTGATTCGGAATATTAGGTGAGCTGTTTGTAGATTCAAATACCTGATCGCCCCAGCGATCATATATTTGAAATTTCTTTATCAATATATTATCTTTTGATGAAGTATGTACATAAAAATAATCGTTAATTAAATCTCCATTAGGTGAAAATACATTAGGCAACCACGCTTCGGGAGATTTAACCTTTACACGTATTCGAGAAGTAGATTCGCATCCATTGGTATCTATAACTGTAACTGAATATTCAGTATCCTCGAAAGTTGAAATTATAGGATTAGTACAATCTGTACAACTTAAACCTAAAGTAGGACTCCATGTAATGGTTCTAATCATATTTGGTGCTAGATTTACATTCAGTTGAACTTGTTGAGTTTCTCCTAATTCCAAAGTCAATTCCGGAGAGAGATCTGTAATTACAAATGGTAATTGTATAATGTCAAAAGATTTTGTAAATTCACATCCAACCGTATCTCGTACTAATAAACTATAATTTCCGGGTAATAATTGATCAAAAGATGATTTCTTAGTAAATGTTTTTCCATTGTCCAATGAGTAATTAAATGAACCATGACCCCCAATAATATTTATAATTTTTGTGGCACCAAATTCCTTTCCGCATTTAGGCGATTGAGTATTTAGGTTTAGATCAACTATTAACGAACTATCTTTTTTAACTTCAACTAATGATGAAGTCCTGCATCCATTTAGAGTATCTGTAACTAATATTGAATAAATTCCTGAATTTGAAGTTGTCCATAAAGATTGATTAGATACCATCTGACCACCTAAATTATTCCAACTTATAATTTGATTGGGTTTAATACCAATTACTTGAATTGTTGCTAACGAATGTTTACAATCTATGCTATCTGCTGTTGCAATAAACCGAGGCCGGATTGTATCAATGGCAACCGTTATAAATCCCTTGGTAATACATCCATTGAGCGCTTGAATGGATAATTCATATAAACCTGGAATTGTAGTTGTTTCAACTGCTTTATTGCTTTTAAATTGATTGGGTCCATTCCATAAATAACTTAGATTATTTGTCGAAGCCTTAATTTTAAGATCAGCTACTGGAAAATTACAATTAATGGTATCATTGAAGACTTCAAGTCTTGGAGCCAAAGTATCCATTCCAACATTTACACTAATCTGCTCTTTGCAGTGATTTAATCCAGTAGTAGTTAATTGATAAGTTCCGGGAAGTGAAGTTGTTAATTGAGCCTGATTATCATTTGTTCCGTTTGGTAATATCCATAAAAATTTAATTCCAGTATTACTTTTAGCTTGAAGTGTTATTATTTTCTTATTGCAAGTGATGGTATCTGTGTTAACCATTAAATTAGGCTTGATCGTATCCTGGACAATAAATACTCTTGATGTTTGCGTACAAAAATTGATTCCTGTCACAATAATATCGTAGAATCCTCCCAGTGAGATGGAAGCATCTTTATTTGTGGAAGTAAAATTATTAGGACCCGACCATAATTGATTAAGTATTGCATCATTGGTTGTATAACCCAAAATAATATTCGTTTTCAGACAATCCAAAGTATCAGGTATAAGATTAATTTTTGGTGTAAGCGTATCCTGAATAATGGTTACCGTTTGCTCTGAATAACATTTTTGAGGGGTTTGAATTCTTATTGTATATGTTCCTCCTGTATTAATCGTAATTCGATCCTGACTCGAAGTAAACCCATTCGGGCCTACCCATGAATACGATAAGGAATCAAAAGAAGATTGTGGTGTGAGTGTGATTTGTTTTTTAAGACAATTCAAAGTATCATTATTCAGCATTAAATCAGGTTTTCGAATATCCTGACTTATTGTTATCATGAATGAATCACTACATCCATTTGTATTTCTTGCATACAAAATATATTCACCAGCTGTTTTTATAAATGGATTGAGTACAGGTAATACATTCCCATTCGGACCTTTCCAGTATAAAGTTCCGTTATGATTAGAAATGGTAGCTTTTAATTGTATTGAATCTACGGCACAACTTAAAATGTCATTTTGGGAAGTTAAAACTGGTTTCTGAATATCTTGGATAATATTAACAGAGACATCTGAAATGCAATGATTTGGTTTTTCTACTTGTAGTGTGTATAATCCTGGAACATTGATTTGAGGATTTTTTAAAATGGAATTAAAATTACCAGGTCCTGACCATTTGAAATTTAACCGAGTGGTGTCTCCAAGTGGATATAAAATAACATTGGTTTTAGTGCAGGTTAATGTGTCTGAAGAAACGTTCAATTGCGCTTTAACGGTATCAACCAGTACTTTGACTTGAATGCTATCCGCACACCCGTTAGATGACCTTGCAACTAATGTGTAGGTCCCACCATCAGATGTGAGTAACTGTTTAGTTTGAAATATATTTCCACTTGGATTTTTCCATATAATATTTGCAGAAGAGTCTGACGTAAAACTTAACAAAGTAATTTGATTTTTCAGGCAATTTATAGTATCGTCATGAGATGTTATAATTGGTTTTTTAATATCTTGAAAGATTTCAATATTTTGTTTTGTAATACATCCATTTGTTCCTTCCAATTCAATTTGATAAGTACCAGCTTGTGTTATTTTGTAATGTTGAGAATCCAATTTAATAATAGCACCGGGTCCACTTAATCGAATCAGGTCTGTGTTGTTTTTCTGATTTAAGAACAATGTAGCTGTGTCTTTGAGACAATTCATGGTATCCACACTATAGCTATATTGCGGAGGTGTTTTGTCTAATTTAATTTGAAATGAATCTGTGCGAATACAACCCGATGGAGTTGTAGTAATCAAGTAATACGTTCCACTATCAGCCACGATCCAATCATCGCCTGTATTTGTTTTACCTTTCGGTCCTAGCCATTTGAAATTTGAATTTTTAATTGATGAATTTGCTTTAAGGATACTCGTATCTGATTTGCAATTGATATTCTGGTAATCAATTGTAACTTTTGGATTTTCTGAACGCTCCAAAACCTTTACGGAATCAATACCCTTACAGTTGTATTCATCGACAACGGTAATGATGTAAGTTCCCGCTTCTGTTACCACAGGATTTTGATCTTCGGATGAAAAACCCGTAGGTCCAGACCAAAAATAACGAACTTCGAAATTATTTGATTTGGCTTTGATTGTAGCAAAATCCTTTCCACATCCCAAGGTATCTGTAGTACTTGCAGTAACTTTTGGCGGTGTAATATTACCTAAAACTTCGACAGTTACCGATTCACAGCAATTTGGTAATGGTGCACATACAGTCAATGTATACATACCAGGTCCTTCAATTTTTGCTTGATTGGTTTTTCCTCCTGATACTATTTTTCCGGGATTTGAGGTCCATTGATAAGTCCATCCGGGACCAGATGATGACGCAGAACCATCAAGGGTAATGACTGGTCGATCACAGTTAACAATCTCTGGAATATCTATACTCGCAACAATATCAATTACATCTACTTCAACTGTATCACGTACTTCACATATTTTTTTCAAGCTGATATCATCGACGGCAAAATCATTTCCACCTGTTGCGGTATTCAGATTCACAATACAGATTTCAATGGATGTATTTGCACCAACATTGAATGTTGTAGTGAAATTTTGCCAATTACAAACAGCTCCTGAAGCATTAAAAACATTTCCTATAGGGTCACCATTCATTGAGAATTGTAAGATGGGAGGTGCTGCACTTACTACTGCCGTAATCCAAGCCGACAAAGTATAATCCATATCAGGCATAACATTAATGGTTTGGCACCAGACATTTTGAAGATTAGCGGCGCCATTAAGGACCATCATATTCCCTGAACCAGAAGTGTGATCTCCACAAGGAGCAAATCCGGTATGACCAAATTGGGGATTGGTGATTACATCATAAGTTCCCTCACAATCCAAATAACCTGCTCCATAGCAAGACATGTTTCCGACCATATAGTCGGTATAAAAACCAACATTTCCGGCACTAAAGTCCCCATTATTGATTAATTCGGTATTATCATTTCCTCGAGCGACCAAAATGTAGGTTTCAGGTCCAAATACGGTTACTTTAGGGTTTAAAATTTTTGGATTACTGAGATTGGTAGGTGGTTCCCAATAATACTCAAATGGGTTTCCCGTTATTTTACCTTTAAAAAAATCCATATCTCCCTTTCTGCAAACGAGTATATCGGGTCCTGCATCAACTTTAAAATTGCATTGTGCCATTAGGCTTGGCATGCTGATTATAGCCATAAATAGCAATCCCAATAAATTCGATTTTACATTCATATAAATACAGATCAGTCGGTAAATATAGGTTAATTGTTTGAATTTTGAATCCCGTATTTTAGATTGATGGTTTAAGTATAATTCTAATATTTAATTTATTGATTATCTAATTTTTAACTCACAATTTGTGGATCAAACATATATACTTTATTGTGATATAATAAAACTTCATATCTTTGGTTTTCAATAACGGAATCCATGGAGTTAGAACAAGCTAAAATACTCGTCATTGGCGGTGCTGGATTTATAGGAAGTTTTGTAGTGACAGAATTACTAAAACATCCGGTAAATGAAGTTGTGGTTTATGATAATTTGGCACGTGGTAAGAAGGCTTATTTAACAGAAGCTTTGAAAGATCCACGATGCTCTTTCTATCCTGTAGGCGGCGACATACGTGAGGTTGATATACTCAATGATGCCATGAAAGGCAAAGATTATGTGATATGTCTGGCGGCTATGTGGTTGTTACACTGTAAAGACTATCCACGCACAGCGTTTGATGTAAATATTGCGGGTACTTTCAATGTCCTGGAAGCATGTGTTAAAAATAATATCAAAAAACTCATCTGGTCATCATCAGCTTCTGTCTACGGAGATGCGGTAGAGTTACCGATGACTGAAGACCATCCTTTCAATAATAAGAATTTCTATGGCGCTACCAAGATAGCCGGAGAAGCTATGGCAACAGCCTTCCATGATCGATATGGACTTCAAGTTATTGGACTTCGGTATATGAATGTTTACGGCCCTCACCAAGACCAGACTGCGGCTTATACGGGTGTAATTCCTATTATGCTCAATAAGATCGATGCCAATGAACAACCCGTTATCAATGGGGATGGGAGTCAGGCATATGATTTTATTTATGTAGAGGATGTAGCACGATTTAATGTCTTGGCTTTAAAAAGTGACATCGCTCATGGATTCTATAACGTAGGAACAGAAGTTCAGACGAGTATAAAGACCTTATGTGATCTCATTCTGGAACTTAAACAGTCTGATCTTAAAGTCATCTATAAACCATATAGCGCCGATGATGCTAGAGCTTTAGTTCAGAATCGAATTGGTTCGAATAAGAAGGCAAAAACCGAACTTGGTTTTGAATTCAAATATAACTTAAGAGAAGGGTTAAATAAATTAATTCAGTGGCGAAATGCTAATGGAGCTGACCAATAATACAATACCGCATGCTAGATAATAAAAAATATATCCAAATTTCCCAACCCTCCATGGGGCAAGATGAATGGGAAGCCTGCAAGGGTCCGATTTTTTCAGGATGGATGACTCAGGGACCAAGAGTAGCAGAATTTGAAAAAATGTTTGCAGATATTCATCAAGTTAAACATGCCATTGCTGTTTCTAATTGTACTACAGCATTGCATATTGCTGTTGTCGCTTGTGGAGTAGGTCCAGGCGATGAAGTAATAGTTCCTGCATTTACCTGGGTTTCTACCGCCAATGTGGTAGAATATTGTGGTGCTACACCAATCTTTGTAGATATAGACTTAAGAACTTTCAATCTCGATCCACTACAGTTAGCCGCTAAAATTACCCCAAAAACCAAAGCCATTATTCCTGTACATTTATTTGGATTATGTGCAGATATTGATGCTATAAAAAACATTGCTGGTAATATTCCTATTATTGAAGATGGAGCCTGTGCTGCAGGAGCTATTTACAAAGGTAGATTTGCAGGCGGTTTAGGTGACATTGCTTGTTTTTCATTTCATCCTAGAAAATCTGTAACCACGGGTGAAGGAGGAATGTTAACAACTCATGATGATGCCATCGCAGCGCATATGAATTGTCTTAGAAATCATGGCGCTTCATTGTCTGAAGAACAAAGACATAAAGGACCAAAACCATACATTTTACCAGAATTTGATATGGTGGGTTATAATTATCGAATGACTGATCTTCAGGGAGCGGTAGGTGTAGTCCAACTAAAAAAATTAAAAACATTTATTGATTATAGACATCAATGGGCACAATTTTATACCAGAGAATTAGAACAACTCCCTTGGTTGAAAACGCCTTTCATTCCAGAAAATTATACTCATGGATGGCAGTCTTATGTCACATACATTGACGAAAGTAAATCACCACGTAGTAGAAATGATTTGATGGAATATTTACAACAGCACGGTATTGCAACGAGACCAGGCACACATGCGGTTCATATGCTCTCATTTTATAAAAATAAATATGGAATTAAAGCCGATGATTATCCTAATGCTATGAGAGCAGACCAACATTCTATGTCAATACCTTTACATAATCTAATGACTGCTGAAGATTTTCAATATGTAGTTGACATCATAAAGTCCGCCTAATACAGTTTTAAAATGTGCGGTATAACAGGAATATTCAATTTGGATCAAAAGGAAGTATCTAGAACTATCCTTAATAAAATGGTTCAAAGCCTGGTACACCGTGGTCCTGATGGAGAAGGTATATATTGTAATCAGAATATAGGATTAGGGCACAGAAGACTTTCTATATTGGATGTGAGTAATAAAGGTGCACAGCCCATGTATTCACATAACAAAGAGTGGATCGTTGTTTTCAATGGATGTATTTACAATTTTCAATCCTTAAAAAACGAATTGCTGACCCTTGGACATACCTTTATTTCTACAACAGATACTGAAGTGATTTCAGAAGGATTAGCAGAATGGGGACCTAAGTGTTTCGAACGATTTGACGGGATGTTTGCTATTGCTGCATGGAATACTAAGACGCAAGAATTGATTATTTCACGGGATCGATTTGGTGTAAAACCCTTGTATTATTATTTTGATGGTCGTCTCTTTTTATTTGCATCAGAAATCAAAGCTATACTTGAACATCCCAATTATTCCATAAAAATTAATACTGCTGCGTTAAATGAGTATTTTAGTTTTCAGAATTTATTTCGATTTCATACTTTGTTTGATGGCATTTATATGTTGCCCGCAGCAAATACGATCAGCATCTCTAAAGATACTAGATCATTACGTCATCAGGTTTGGTGGGATTATAACTTTAGTGAAGTAGATAATACCATTACTTTTCAAGATGCAAAAGAAGAAACCAAACGTCTAATGCAAGAAGCCGTAAAGCGACAAATGGTTTCTGATGTTCCGGTAGGTTCCTATTTATCTGGAGGTATGGATTCCGGATCCATTACAGCATTAGCCAGCAAGCACGTACCCCGTTTGTCAACATTTACCTGTGGATTTGATATGAGTAGTGTGACCGGTGTAGAAGTAAATTATGATGAGCGCAGAGATGCGGAGTTAATGGCCAATTTTTTTAAGACAGAACATTATGAACAAGTCATTAATGCCGGCGATTTATCTTGGTCACTTCCTAGAGTGGTATGGCATTTGGAGGACCTGAGAGTGGGGATGAGTTATCCCAATTATTACATTAGTCGGCTGGCCTCTAAATTTGTAAAAGTTTGTCTACAAGGAACAGGTGGTGATGAATTATATGGTGGATATCCCTGGAGATATTACCGAGTTTTTCAATCGTTAAATCAACAAGATTATTTCGATCAATATTATGGCTTCTGGCAAAGATTGGTTCCAGATCAAGACAAATCCAGATTATTTCAACCGGCTACATTTGGAACTATCGATGTACGTGAACCTAGAACTGCGTTTGAGAATGTATTCAAATTTAATGAAGGCCTTCAATATGATACCCCCGAACATCACATCCAAAATAGTCTATATTTTGAAATTAAAACTTTTCTACCTGGTCTACTTCTCGTGGGTGATAAATTATCAATGGCTAATGGTCTGGAAGAAAGATTCCCGTTTCTAGATAATGATTTAGTTAATTTTGCACAGAAGATTCCAGTTAGGCATAAATTGGCCAATTTGGAAAATATGAAAAGCCTGGATGAAGATAGTGCGGGTAATAAAAAGAAACAATATCAGGAATATAGTGATGGTAAAAATGTTTTACGTAAAGCATTAGAAGAATTTATTCCTGAGAAAATATTGAATAGACCAAAACAGGGATTTTCAGCGCCTGATGAAAGTTGGTACCGTGGAGAGAATGCAGCCTATGTAAAAGAATTGTTGTTAAATAAGAAAACAATGAGCTCTGAGTTCATTAATCCTGAGTACATGTCTCACATTATTTCTGAACATATAGATCATCGAATTAACCATCGGCTATTGATCTGGAGTTTTTTAAATTTTGAATATTGGTGTAGAATTTTTTTAAAAGGTGAACGAATATAATGTTGATTAATAGATTATTGAACAGACTTTTTAGATTGAAACGTGAGGCTATAAAGCAAAAGTACAATCGTGTTCTACCTTTCAATGAGTTAATGACAGATAGATGGGAAAAAGCGAGTTATCTTCAATTTGGTAAAGGAACTAGTGTCTATGATTCTGCAATGATTTATGGTGATGTAACCGTTGGAGAAAACACCTGGATTGGACCATTTACTATTTTAGATGGAAGCGGAACATTAAAAATTGGTTCAAATTGTTCAATTTCTGCAGGTGTACATATTTATACTCATGACACGGTTCAATGGGCTATAAGCGGTGGCAAAGAGAAGTATGAATATGGAGAAGTTATTATTGGGAACAATTGTTATATAGCACCTAATGTGGTCATTGCAAGAGGTGTTCATATTGGAGACGGATGTATTATCGGTGCCAATAGTTTTATTAATAAATCATTTGCTGCAGGAAAGAAAATAGCAGGAAACCCTGGTAAAGAAATTGAGGATGGAAAATAAAAGCGCATTATTACAAAACTTTTTTGATCGGGAAATTATCATTGAAGATAATTTTATTTCATTCAAGGATGAACATCTAGCTATAGCGTACAATCAGAATCAAACCAAAGACATATTCTCAGACAAATGGGATTCGACCAGTAAAATGGAACATGTTGACAAACTTTATGAAACTCAATATAAATGGTTCTTAAGCTTATATGGATTCGAAACAGAAGAAAATCTCAAATCCTATTTAAAAAACAAAAGATTCATCATTGATACAGGATGCGGATTAGGATATAAATCATCATGGTTTAGTAAACTAGCACCTCATGCCATTGTGATTGGTATAGATATTTCTGATTCATGTAAAATCGCTGCAGAAAATTTCAAAGACATTCCCAATTTATTTTTTCTACAGGCAAACATTGCAGAAACTGGATTAAAATTTGGAGCAAGTGATTTCGTAGTTTGTGATCAGGTCATCATGCATACCGAGAATCCTGCCTTGACGTTCAAACATCTTGCGGAAATTACATCCATTGATGGTGAATTCGCTTGTTACTTTTATCGAAAAAAAGCCTTGCCAAGAGAACTTATCGATGATTATTTTAGAACCCAAACACACAACATCCCAAATGACAAAATGTGGGAATTCTCAGAGCAACTTACAGAGTTGGGAAAACGATTATCTGAATTAAATGTTAGTTTTGAATCACCTGATATTCCATTGTTAGGAATTAAAGGTGGTGAGTATGATATACAGCGTTTTATTTATTGGAATTTTCTGAAATGTTATTGGAATGAAGAATGGGGATTTGATCTATCTAAAATAACCAATTTCGATTGGTATGCTCCAAGTAATGCACAGCGTTTTAGTAAAGAAGAAGTAACGAATTTGGTATCTTCCAATAATATGAAGATCCATTTTTGGCATGAAGAAGAAGCTTGTTACAGCGGTAGATTTGGCAAATAGAAATGGACTTATTAGTGTATTTTATTTTAAAAAATCAATTAATCGATCCCTAATGAAAGATTTGTTATTGGTTTCAATCAAATAAAAAAAATAAAAATTATTATTGATGTCAATATTTAGTGACATGTATGAAATCTATTTCAAAAATATTCATAAATTTATTAATGGGATAATTTTCCTTCCATCGGTCACATTTAATTAGAAATAAAATAATTTCATTGGACAAACCCATTAAAATTCTTTACGCTCCATATAATATTGCTTCTATGCCAGCGATTACCATCGATGAGCTCAATGCATCACAGGATATAATCGCACGCGGAGTTTGCATAGACTATAATCAGTATATCTCCTTTGGTATTGATCCTAAAAAAAATTGGAAAATATTCAAAGTTGATTCTAATATTAGGAAACCTTTCTTATATTTAATCAATTTATTTTTGGCAGAATTTTATTTGATAAAACATATCATCTGGGCAGATGCCATCATATGGCAGTGGGACATCAAAATGTATATGCCGCATTTTTGGCTCATTAAATTATTAAAGAAACCCATACTGGTAGAATGGTTAGGCAGTGATATTAGGGTTCCAGAATTTGTAATTAAACATAATCCGTATTATAAGAAAGCCTTAGAGAATGGTACATACACTTATACCAGAGAAAGCCTCAACCGAAGCAATAAAATACAAAATAAATTCAAAAAACTAAATGCAACGCCTATACTTTGTCCTGAAATGAGCTTGTACTTAAATCTTAATATATTTGAGACCTTCGAGCCTATATTTCAACGAATTGATATTAATAAATTTAATATCCGATATCCAGATGCCAACAAATCAATTCCAATAATCTGTCATACACCAAGTGCCACAGGGGCAAAAGGAACAATAGAAGTTCGCAAAATTATGGACAGATTAAAGTTAAATTATTCATTTGAATATGTAGAAATTACAAATAAATCTCATGCAGAAGCTATTCAAGCAATAGAACAATGTGATATCTACCTGGACCAATTTATCCTTGGTGCTTATGGTATGGCCGCATGCGAAGCGATGTCTATGGGAAAGCCCGTTTTTTGTTACATCATGCAACCTGTATTAGATCTTTTACCAACTGACTGTCCAATCTTATATAAAGGATTAAATGAATTGGAAGAAGATTTAATTGAGTATATTAATAATTCATTAATGAGAAATAAGACAGGAAAGCTGTCCAGAGAATATATGGAAAAATATCATAATGTTAAAATAATAAGCTCAAAATTAACTACAATATTGGAAGAATTGGTAGCTTTGTAATGAAGCACCCTACATGAAAAAAGTTATCCATATTTTAATATTATTTATTTTTATAATAGATATATTATTTTGTCAAAAACAGGGAAACTTTTGGTTCTTTTCACAAAATGCTGGAATCAACTTTAATACATCTCCACCTACTTCAATAAGTTCAAGTGCTATCAACACTTCAGATAATTCTTCATCCATTTCAGACAATAATGGTAAGCTCTTATTTTATTCTGATGGTTTAACAGTTTATAACAAAAATAATCTGATAATGCCCAACGGAACAAATCTATCAGGAAGTAAATCCGGTGGACAAGCCACTTTGATTGTTCCAATACCACAAAGTAATAAGTTTGTAGTATTTTCAGTGCCTGACTTAGGAAATAAGCCACTTTACTATTCAATTGTAAATATGAACTTGAATAATCAAAATGGAGATGTTGAATTAAAAAATCAAAAATTATTTGAAAATTCTACTGAAAAAATTGCAGGAATTTATAATTGTACGGAAGATTATTACTGGGTGATAGCCCACAAATATGAAACAGATTCTTTTTTTGTTTATAAAATAGATAAGAATGGAATATATTTGAATCCCATTATTTCTAAAGTTGGCAAAGTACATACTGGAGGACCAAATAATGCTGTGAATAATTCTGCAGGACAATTGAGTTTATCAAAAGATGGTAGTCGCATCGCATCTGCACTTTACAATAGTGGTGAAATAGAATTATTTGATTTTGATATTTTTTCAGGCAAAGTTTCGAATCCTAAATGGATACCAAATTATTCTAGAGCATGGGGTGTAGAATTCTCTCAAGATGGATCGAAACTATATCTTTCTCAATGGACTCAAACCAATATTACACAATTTGATTTAACAAGTAATAATATAAATTCAATTACAAGAAGTGCTCAAACAATTGGATATTGTTCAGGATCTGGAGGGTATTACTCAGGTTACCTACAAAGAGGACCAGATGATAAAATTTATATTGCACAATGGAATTCTAAATATTTAAGTGTTATTAATAACCCAAATTTAACAGGTTCTTTATGTGATTTTTCAGCAAATAGTTTTAATTTAAGTAGTGGAGTTTCTAAGGCTGGATTATGCCGTTGTGTATTCCCAGACAACTTTATCATGGGTTATCCAGATTGCTGCAAAAAAGTCATTCATCTTATTGATACTGTATCATGCGATAAAATAATTTTGAACGGTAAAACTATCACTACATCAGGAAACTATACTGATACGATTAGAATAAACAGTTGTGACAGTATAAATAATTACGTAATTAATATTCTTAATAAACCAATCTTCTCACTTGGAAATGATACAGTTATTTGTGAAAATGAAGTTTTTAATTTGAAATCTTCTTCTAACCAAACTAAATGGAGTAATGGCTCTATTGGGAAAGAATTAATAGTAGAGAAACCAGGAATTTTTTGGGGAGAGCTAACTAATGCTTGCGGAACAACTCGAGATTCTGTAATTGTTGCATTTAAAAATTGCCTTCCTTGTACTATTGAATGCAAGAATATTGGATGGGCCAAATGGAATATGATTACAAACAGTACCTATATTGGAACCACAATGAATGGTTCAGCTACTTTAGTTGGAGATATTCATATTGGGTTAATATATCCTTTCTTAACTGACATTGATATTTTCGATCCGCCATATTTTCCTAAAAAGGTCATAGGTGTACCTACACTTTGGATGCCGGGCAACTTAGCATTTCAGACATTGACCCATCGTGTTATTTTAGATAAAATAACTGATAAAAAAGAATTACTGTTTTTAGTTGGTGATTTTCCGAATCAACAAGCTTTTAGTACTCCTCAAATAGGAAAAATGCGTGTTTATGATCGATCAAATAATCTTTTAGATATTTCTAACCTTTGTCTCTTGTTAGAAGACTATGGGCCAGATGATGATCCCATAAAAATTACGAACCTTGGAACAGAGATACAATTTGATGTTAATGGCCCGAGAACTGCTTTTCATGGAGGAAATTTGATTTATACAAATTTTCCAGACAGCTCCTATTTTATAGAGGTAGAGCATCAGAATTCAAGAAGTTCTCCGGATGATGGGGTTTACATTAATATTGGTTATCCCGATTGCTGTAAAACCGTCACGAAACTTATTGATACCATTTCATGTGAAAAAATAATCCTGAATGGAAAAACAATCACAACATCAGGTAGCTATTCTGATACAATTAGGATTAACAATTGTGACAGCATAAATAATTATGTAATTACAATTCTAAATAAACCTATCTTCTCACTTGGAAATGATACAGTTATTTGTGAAGGCGAAAATTTTATTTTAAAATCCCCTTCTGATTTGACTAATTGGAGTAATGGTTCTTTTGGAAAGGAATTTGTAGTTGACAAACCAGGAATTTATTGGGGAGAGCTCACTAATTCTTGCGGCACTTCTCGAGATTCAGTAATTGTTGCATTTAAAAATTGCCTTCCTTGTACTCTTGATTGTAAGAATATTGGATGGGCTTTGTGGAATATGAGTACCAACAGTACCTATATTGGAAGCACATTGAAAGGTTCAGCTACTTTAGTTGGGGATATTCATATTGGACTCATTCATCCTTTTTTAACAGATATTGATATTTTCAATCCGCTATATTTTCCTAAAAAAGTTATAGGTGTACCTACACTATGGATGCCGGGCAACTTAGCATTTCAGACATTGACCCATCAAGTTATTTTAGATAAAATAACCGATAAAAAAGAATTACTGTTTTTAGTTGGTGATTTTCCGAATCAGCGAGCATTCAGTACTCCTCAAATTGGAAAAATGCGCGTTTACGATCGATCAAATAATCTTTTAGATATTTCTAACCTTTGTCTCTTGTTAGAAGACTATGGGCCAAATGATGATCCCATAAAAATAACAAACCTTGGAACAGAGATACTATTTGATGTTAATGGCCCAAGAACTACTTTTCATGGGGGAAATTTGATCTATACAAATTTTCCAGACAGCTCCTATTTTATAGAGATAGAGCATCATAATTCAAGAAGTTCTCCGGATGATGGGGTTTATATTAATATTGGTTATCCTGATTGTTGTAAAGGAGTCATAAATCTTATTGATACCGTTTCATGTGAAAAAATAGTCCTAAATGGAAAAACAATCACAACATCAGGTAGCTATTCTGATACGATTAGGGTTAACAATTGTGACAGCATAAATAATTATGTAATTACAATTCTTAATAAACCAATCTTCTCACTTGGAAATGATACAGTTATTTGTGAAGGCGAAACTTTTATTTTAAAATCCTCTTCTGATCTGACTAAATGGAGTAATGGTTCTTTTGGAAAAGAAGTAGTAGTTGACAGACCAGGAATTTTTTGGGGAGAAATAAGTACTATTTGCGGCGTTATTAGAGATTCTGTAACTATAATGTATAGAGCATTACCTATGTTAGAATTAGGTCCTGATCGTCAAATATGTCCATCTGATGTGGATACGATTTGGACAAATGATCCAAACACGATTTGGCATGATGGATCAACAGATTCATTTTTTATTATAAATAAAGAAGGTATAATTAAAGCTACTATATTAGATTTCTGTGGTAATCTGAGTGATAGTTTGGTAGTTAGCTTTTATAATAATTCATTATTAATGCTTCCAGAAGATACTTTAATTTGTGAAGGAGATTCAATAGTTTTGAGTTCAACAAGTGATTCTACAATCTGGAGTACCGGAACCAAAGGAAAAAATATTGTTGTTAAAAAATCAGGACTATATTGGGGAGAAATTAAAAACATATGTGGTATATCTCGGGATTCCATTAATATATCGTATACATCAAAACCTATTTTAGAATTAGGTCCTGATTTCCAAATATGTCCTAATCATGTAGATACCATTTGGTCAAATAATCCGAATACAATTTGGCATGATGGTTCTATTGGTTCATTTTTTATCATTAAGCAAGAAGGTCTCATAAAGGCTAAATTATCTAATTTTTGTGGTGAAATTAACGACAGTACTTTCGTAAGCTATTATCCAAGTATTAGGGTGAAATTACCTCAGGACACACTGCTTTGTGAAGGTGATCTTATTACATTAACAAGTACTTCTCCAACAACCCAATGGAGTACCGGTGTTATTGGTAATAGCATAATTGTTTCCACATCTGGTTTATATTGGGCTGAGATTAATAATACTTGCGATCTAAGTCGAGATTCAATTCATATTTATTTCCAGAATAAACCAAATTTAGAACTTGGTAAAGATATTAAAATATGCCCTAACGAAAGCGATACCATTTGGTCAAATGACCCCAATACATTATGGCATGATGGTTCGGTAGGACCCTATTTCATCGCAAAAAAAGAAGGCACTATAATAGCCTATTTATCAAATTTTTGTGGAGATGTTAGCGATTCAATTAAAGTGAGCTATTATCCTAATTCTAAGGTTGATTTAGGACCTGATACAACCATTTGTGAGGGAACAATACTAACTTTAAATTCAGGTTCCAGTAGTTCGGTTTGGTTCGATAATACATCGGGATCATCACATCAAATTACTAAAGCAGGAATCTATTGGGTTAGCATTGTTTCTCTGTGTGGATTAATATCAGATACGATTCAAATTAAAGAGATGAAAGTTTATGAAAAACCCTATTTGCCGAACGATACATTTGTATGTGAAGGAATAAATATTAATCTTTCCATTCCCATTATTGACGAATTATGGAATAAGCAATTTCACAATAATATAGATATCAATAAACCTGGAACATATTGGTATGAGTTTAAAGATAATTGTAATAATCTTTTAGACACAATAGAAGTTTTTTATGATTCTATTCCAAATGAATTTCCTTCAGAGCATTTGATTTTTTGTGGACAAGATGAATTTAATTTTTCTACTGGAGACCCAAGAACAGAATGGTCCAATGGAACTATTGGTTCAGGAATTAACATTAATAAATCAGGTATCTATTCCTTTATAATTTCAAACAGTTGTGGGATCTTTTTGGATTCCATTTCATTGGAATTTATTGAGGATAATGGGCTCTATCTTCCTAATGTATTTTCACCTAATGGCGATCAAGTGAATGATGTATTTCCAGGAATTCAATTTACTGAAGACTTTGATATAGAAATTTACGATCGTTGGGGATCACGACTTTTTGAATCAAGTAATAAACATTGGAATGGAACTTTTAAATCACAAGATGTACCACCTGGAGTTTATGCTTATATAATAAGAAGCAAAGCTTGTAAACACAAAATTAAATATGGAAATATTACTTTGGTTAGGTAACAGTGTTTTAAGATACAATAAATGGCCTAATATATCCTTAATTATGTTGACTGTTAATTTGCTCTCAATGAATTCATTCAATAATTTCAATATTAAATTGAATTAAATCTACAAATACTAAAATTTATGCTAAGTATTAAGTTAATATATTTTAATCATAAAAATATATTAATATTTATATTGTTTATCCAGTTTAATCTTATCAGTAAAATATGTGGTCAAGAAAATTTCAATATCAATTACGAAAACCCAGACTACTCTTTAAGTACAAAAGATGGATTGCTATCTAATAAAGTATATGGCGTAATACAAGATAAACTTGGATTTCTTTATTTTTTCACTGATAAAGGCATAAGTAAATATGATGGTCATAAATTCAGAAATTTTACAGCAAAAGATGGACTTCCAAATCAAGATGTCTGGCTATTATCTTTAGATTCAGAAAATAGACTTTGGATTCATACACATGAGAATACGTTAACTTATTTGAAGGATGATCATGTTCATACAGTTAAAAAATTTGATCGAAACCTTAATATCAGGCATGTTGAGGAATGTGAAAATGGTGAATTAATATTTCATGGAGTTATTTCAGATTTTAAATTAACACCAAATGGAAATAATTTCACATATGAAAAAATGTCTAAAAATACATCTGATTACCACATTGATCAAAAAACGAAAGTATATCTCTATCAATTTGATAAAGAAACAGTTTGTCTAACTGAATTTGCAGATTCATTGTATATTTTAGATTCAGATTCTCAAAGATTCAATCCATATATACTAAAGAATGATTCTAAATGGTATAGCCCTCAATGCATGGGTGACAAAATTTATTGCAGCTCTACCAAAGGTCTTTTAATTTTTGAAAAATCAAAATTAGTATATAACTTTAATATAAATTCTAAAATTGATTTAAATAGAAGTTTGTTGGATAATTCAAATAACTATTGGACTTGCACTAAATCTAATGGAATTCAACAATATATTATAAAACTACCAGTTAAAAAAAGTATCAATTTAGAACCCGGAGAGAATATTATTTACTCATTTCAATTGAATAATGATATTTTGATACTCACCAATACTGGGTACTTCCGAGTTTATTCAACCACAACAAAAAAAATAGAACAGAGCATTTATACTAAATCTGGAGTAAAAATATACTCCTGGTTTGATAATTATTTGTGCATTCAATCAAATGTAAATAATAATTATATAGTATACAAGAATAATAATTATGTTCTAAATAAAAAATTTCACAATTTGGATGATTTTGATAAGGGGAACTTTACATATGCATTACCATTAGAAACAAATTTTTTAAATAAAGACAGTATAATTGGTATAACACATTTTAATTATGCGGCTATCTATTATACACAAAATTCTGAAGTAAAAGTTAACAAATTTCATATTGACTCTTTTAGACTCAAATTCATTACTATAGATTCCAATAATATTTATTTATTTACTAAAGAAACACTTTACCATTTTAATAGGGAGTTTAAATTAATAAATACAATAAATTTAAAAATTAAAGACAAATTATTAACATCGAATGCTGCAATAATATATTCAAAGCCTAAGTCCCTAATAATAGCAACTGAAAGTTTCGGGTTATATATCATGAATCAAGATTCTCAATTTATAAAAATCAATGGTACTGAAAATCTTAAAGTTCGCTCACTATCTCCCTTTGGTGAAAAAATAATTGCTCACTCAAATAATGGTATTTATATAATTTCATATGATGGTAATGAATTCAATATAGAAAAGTCCATTACTAATGAACAGGGCATTGTTCCAGAGTCTATTATAAATGTACATTCAAATGGAAGTGAACTTATCATTGTTACACAAGATGCGATCCATTACATAAACCCAGATAGCATACCCTTCAAGACCTATAATCTGAGGATTACTGAAATTTACCAAGGAAATAATATTAAATCCGAAGATTTCCTTAAATCACTTCCACATGACTTCAAACCCATAAGCATTAGTCTATCTCTTTTGGACTTCCAAATCAGTAAAGATGTGGCCTATCAATATAATTTAAACGACAATGAATGGCAGACTCTGGCAGTTAATACTTTGGATTTATCCGATCTTGCGTCCGGTTCTTATAACTTAAATCTCCGTGCGATAAATAAATACAGCAATAAATTGTTAGATTCTAAAATACTTAAATTAAATGTTCTTAGGCCTTGGTGGAAAACATGGCAATTTATTTTATTGATTAATGCATTTCTCATATCAAGTATTATTTGGGGTTATAGAAAATGGTTAAATCGTAGGAATGAAATTAAAATCAATATTCGCAACCTTGAGATCGGATTAAGGGAATATAAAATGAAGGCCTTGGAATCTCAAATGAATCCACATTTTGTTTATAATTCTTTAGCTTCCATTCAGTACTTTATCCAAGAAAATAAAAATGAGGAAGCTGAACATTTCTTAACAGAATTCGGGATTTTAATTAGATCATTTTTAACTGCATCCAGAAGTAGCCAGATCAATCTCAAAATAGAATTAGAATTACTACAGAAATTTATTAACTTGGAACAGATTAGATTTAGCAAGCGTTTTACTTCTGAAATAATAATTGATCCAAAACTCAATCTTACAAAAATTTTTATTCCACCTCTTTTATTGCAACCATTTGTTGAGAATGCTATCCAACACGGATTGTTTCATCGACTAGAAGGTGGACAATTGAAATTAAATTTCGAGGCTTCAAATCGTGATTTAATAGTAACCATTTCAGACAATGGAATCGGAACTGAAAAAAGTAAATCACTGAAAAAATTTAGCTTGAGTAATACAACCTCAGATGCCATGGAAATATTTTTAGAGAAATTGGAAATAATGAACAAACTAAAACCAAATAGTTTAGAATATTCTATTTCAAATTTAGATGACACGGAGCCTTATTATGTTGGAACTAAAATTGTAATTATTTTCAAAAATATTATTGTGTCATGAAGAAATTAAGATGCTATTTAGTAGATGATGAAGAAATGGTGTTAAAAGCATTAAAAAATATTATCAATCGTCAATTTGAATCATTAGAAATCGTTGGAATGGCAACATCTGTTGCGGAAGCAGAGAAAGGCATTAGATTAACAAACCCAGATGTCGTATTTCTGGATATTGTTATGCCTGTTGAATCAGGATTTGAACTGATCAAAAGGTTTGAGGTTATAAATTTTGAAATTGTATTTATCACAAGTCATGCTGAATATGCAATACAGGCATTTCAGAATTTAGCATTAGCTTATCTTCTTAAACCTGTAAGTATTTCAGAATTTAAAAAAATGCTTATCACCTTACATGAACGAATTGAATTAAAAGAAAAGAGTCGACTATATGAGGCTCTTATAGATAATATAAATTCAAAAAATGAAATAGATCAAAAAATTGCAGTTTTTGTAAATAACCAATTTTTGTTCATTCGTATTGGTGATATCATTCGAATTGAAGGATGGAATAGATATTCCAAAATTATAGTCAATAACAATAAATCTTATTTGAGTTCTTATAATATTGGAAAATATTCTAAATTATTATTGAAGCATCAATTTTTTTTAAGTCACCGATCACATTTAATAAATTTAAATTATGTAGAGTCCTTAAAATCTGAATTTGAAATTATCATGACCGACAAATCTATAGCATTACTTTCAACCAGGAGAAAGCCTGAATTTTTAGATTTTTTAAAAGTAAATAATATTTAAAAGATTGATTTTATATTTCAATAAATATTATTTTTATATCTAATTTTCACAGCTAATGGATTTTCAAGTCTTAATTAATCACTTCAAAAAATGATTGGCAAAAAACAAAAACCTAAGGAATTTCAACAAAAATACTAGAGTTTGCAATATTGTCTTCTTGTTTGATATAAAACTTGATATATAACTTTTAAACTATGATAATAAAAAAGAGAATCCATATGAGATAATGGATAATCATAATTTTGATCAAAAATTGCTTTTTTAGCAAATTATTTTATACTTTTGTTATTGTGCTGTATAATCTGTTTTATTCAAATACATTGTTTTGAATAGCAATTTTTTCAAAATACTTTACACCACATTTTTTTATAGAGTAAACAACCTAATTAAATTAATATGAAAATTTCAATTTTAAGAATCACTTACCTCATTTCTTGTTTTGCCTTATTTATTTCTTGCCATGAAGAAAATACAGTAGAAACCACTCTTACGGATAACTCAGGAAATAAATATGATCTGATAAAAATAGGTAATCAAACATGGATAGCTAGTGATTTTATTGGTACTAAATATAGTAATGGAGATCCCATCCCCAATTTAAAAGATTGTTCAAGTTGGACCAATACGGTTAATGGGGCATATTGCTATTATAATAATGATTCCATTAATACACATACTTATGGCTTAAATTATAATTATTACACAGTAACTGATCCTAGAGGTTTAGCGCCAGCAGGTTTTCATGTGGCTACACTTGAAGACTGGCAAGAATTGATTGATTTTCTCGGAGGTCTCTCTATGGCCGGCGGAAAAATGAAAGATGTAAATAATACCTCTTGGAATCAACCCAATGTAGGAGCAACAAATGAAGCAAAATTTAATATAAAAGGAGGAGGATATAGAGATAGAAATTGTGTATTCGGTGTATTAAAATTAGAAGTTGGGTACTGGGCTGATACTCGAAATAGCATCGTGAACCCAGCTTATGTTCATTTATATGCCAACAGCGAAAAACTTACAATAGATATTACCAATCCCGGTCAACAGGGAAGTGGGGAGCATATTCGGTTGATTAAAAATAAATAACTGGTTACAACAATACCTACAATTTCAACTCCTTTCCAGCATAGAAGTCCAACACCTTGCGTTTAAATAATAAATCGTACTTAGCAATAATCAAATTTAATGAGGCACTTTGAAGTGCATTCTGCGCCAGATTGAGCTCGAGTGTACTTGAAGATCCTATTTCGAATTTACGCTGGGTATTGTTTCTGGATAAAGTTGCGAATTCCACTGTCCTGCCTGCAGCCTCATATTCCTTTACCGCAGCTTTAACATTTGCTAACGATTGCGCAATTTGTTGACTTAAGTTCTCTTTTTGAACCTGATAAAAGATATCTGATTGTTCGGTTTGAATTTTACTTCTCTGAACCGCTGCATTTACTTTAAAGTTGTTGTAGATTGGAATCTGAATTGAAAGTCCTATGCCGTATCCAAGAAATTGATCGAACTGTTTTCCAAATGGAATGACTTCGGTCCCACTCACTTCTGGATATAATTGTTCAAAAACTACCGATTTACCATCGATTTTTGTACCAGGATATACCTGATTCGTTAATGTATAACCCGTAATTTGTTTTGCGGCATCGGAATAACGCGAGCCTAAATATCCATTGGCTAAAATACTTGGCTTATATTGTCCTTTTGCTATCTTTTCATTAAATTTTGCTGCTTCCCATTTAAGATATGCCGCTTTAATTCCATGTTGCTCTTTCTCAGCATGGCTGAATAAATGTTCAAAGGTGTACGATTCCTGTTCAATATCTCTCAATTGATCATCCGTCAATTTTTCAAGCACTAAATTATATGAAGGATCTAACCGAAGTGTTTGCTTTAATTGCAACCAAGACAAATCTAATCCATTTTCAGCTCCCACTACAGTTTGTTCAGCTTTTGCTAATTGGGATTTTAAATCCAATAAATCACCTTCTGGCTTAGATCCGGCTTTAATTAATTTTGTTGTTTGATCCAATTGTTGTTTCACCGATTCAAAATTTTGTTTGGAAATTTCCAATCGCTCTTGTGACAGAAGCACTGTCAAAAAATCATTTGCTACTTTAAGTGATATATCATTCACACTTTGTTGATAATCCTCTTTACTGGCTTCAACTTGCTTGCTATTAAATTTTATAGTATTATTGATTAATCCACCTTGATAAATAGGAACATTAGTTGATAAACTATAATTACCTGAAAAAATATTCTCAGTTATAAATGAATTAGTTGTCGGATCAATATTTCTTCCAAAACTAACACCCGGATTTATTCCAGCATTTAAATTAGGTAATCTGCCGAACTTGCTTTCTTTTAAATTGATGGCAGCACTTTTCACCGATAATTCACTTTGCTTCAAACTCAGGTTATGTTCTACTGCATGCTGTATACATTTTTTTAGTGACCAGGTTTCTTGGCCACAAAGAGAATGACCTATAATCCATAAAACACAAAAAGTAATTTTTATCTTCATCGCTCCAACTTTATATCAACCATTTTAATTTGAAGTAAACCTACCTGCAAAAACAATTCTATCATTTCGATCTCCAAATCCTTTATAATAAACAAGTACAAAATAATCATTTTCTGTCTCATACCAGTCACCTTCAAATTCAGAAGTACTGATATTACCTTGATCATCTAATGTAGCATACATGTAATTAAAATATGAATTTTTAAACAAAAACGAACCTAAATAGGCTCTTTTTGATTCATCATAGGTCATTTTAAATTCATCCTTTAATTTCCAATCAGAAAGAGCTCCATATATGTATACCTCTCGTTCGTCATGCCGACTTGTCTTTATACTTGGATAACACCAAACATATTCTTTTATATAATTATCTCTGGCATATTCAACATCATTTTTTGAAATATAAAATCTTCCATTGATATCTATATCAGAAAAATAATTTCTGTCTGCGCGAATTTCATCAGGAACAAAATAACAATTATACTTACCGTCCCTTTCATCCCAATAAGATATTCCAAAAGTCTTTTGTTGTACTGACCTAATATCCTTGTATCTATATTCCTTCATTGCAGGAAATATTATTTCGTCTTTTCTGACATAATTAAATTTATCACTGGAATAATTAAAAGGTTCTTTTAGGATAATTCTGGTATTCGGATTTCCATTTTGAAAAATTTCAACTTGTAGTTCCTGTAATGGATTCAAAACTTTATAAGGATACGGAGCTGTAATATTCATTTCTATGGCCTGATGGGAATAATATTTGGCTATATCCGCAGCTGATACAAATTTAACATCCACTCTGAATCTATTTTGAGCAACATAAATCTTCCTGGTAAAAAGCACATTCTCATCTTCATCATATACTATGAGCAAATAATTTCCAGTTGACTTAAGGTTCAATTCAGTACTCGGAAAATTAATCGTGTAGTGGATATAAGGTACAAGCGTTAATTGTGATGATTTGTAATTTGTAATGAGTTGCTCATTAATACCCTCCAAATATTCCAAAGGATCCAAGTCTACAGGATTCCAATTTCGATCATACAATAATAAACTATATGAAATTCTTCGAGGCTTGTTTTCCAATAAATCAAAATGAATATTAAATTGATATACGGAGTCTAAATAAAATATGGGTAGCGATAAAGTGGAATTCACATCTTGAAAATAAATCGATCGCACTGTTGGTATATAATTGGAGTCACTTGCAATGATTTGACCATTGCTATTTTGTCCTTTCAGCATATGAAATGAACCCATCATTAAAACAAAAAAAATAGAAGTAAATCTTAACATGTATCCCCTTATGTTTGATGAAATGGCAACGAAAAAATGAATAATAAATTGCATGCGAATACTAATTTTGATTGGCCAATTGTCCACATGCGGCATCAATATCTTTTCCTCGGCTTTTTCGAACTGTAATCATTATTCCTCTGGCACTTACCCATTTTGCAAATTCATCGATTCGGTCTGATGTTGATTTAATATAATCTATTCCCTTAACTGAATTATATTCAATAATATTAACCATTACCGGGAACTGACTGCAGAGTTTTACCAAATTTTTTGCATCCTCAATATAATCATTGTAATGTTCAAATGCAATGTATTCATAACTTATACGATTTCCTGTCTTTTGGTGAAAATATTTCAAAGCACCCATAAGTGAATACAAATTATTACTATCGTTTATGGGCATCATTTCACTCCTCTTTTCATCATTAGAGGCATGTAAGGACAATGCTAAATTCAACTTGATATTCTCATCTGCTAATTTATAAATCATTTTTGCAATTCCTGCTGTAGAAATCGTAATTCTGCGAAATGACAAATTGGGACCAGAAGAAGAAATCAATCTACGTACACTTTGCACTACGTTTTTATAATTGAGCAATGGTTCACCCATGCCCATATAAACTACATTGGTTAAAGCTTGGCCATAGGTCTCTAAGGCAATTTTATTGACTTCAATATATTGATCAAATATTTCTGCAGTTGTAAGTTGACGAATCAGTCCCATTCTACCCGTCGCACAAAAGGTACAGGTCAGACTACATCCCGCTTGTGAAGATACACAAACGGTAAACCTATTTTTATCATCTACCGGAATTAAAACAGATTCAATTTTTTGACCATCATGCAATAAAAATCTGAATTTAATAGTACCGTCTGAACTGCGTTGTATTTTGTCAGTAATTAACTTATGGATAGTAAAATGCTCTTCCAGTAATTGTCTTCTTTCCAAACTAAGATTGGTCATTTCTTCAAAAGATCGAACTGCATGTTTCCAAAGCCAATCTTCGATTTGTTTAAAGCGATATTTTTCAAAACCTAATTCGGACAACCGCAGTTTAAGTTCGTCAGAACTTAAAGTCAAAATATCTTTTTTTTGTATAGTTTTCACGAAAATGGATTATTGAGTATAGTGTAGTTTGCTTAGATTTGCCAAATTATGGTCAAAACTAGGGATAAATCCGCGGATTCAATAGGTTAATGGCTAATTACTTTGATTTATGAAAAAAGGACTGTTTATACTGTTTATAGTTGCATTATGGTCATGTAGTACAACAAAACCATCCGAGGTATTTAATTCTGCTCATTTAGGACCTAATCCAGATTATTCTTTAGCACAAAATTGGGCTGCATTACCAGACCGATTGGATTTTGCGGACCGGACTCCCAAGGGATTTATAGACAAGCAAAATCAAGCAGATGTAGATGTTTTTTTCTTATATCCAACCACTTATGTTGGCAAAAAACATCAAAATAAATGGAATGCCTCTGTGGATGATCTTAAACTTAATAAAACTACTGATGAAAGTTCCATCCTATTTCAAGCCAGCATTTTTAATGCTTCAGGAAAAATATACGCTCCAAGATACCGTCAAGCTCATTATCAGGCCTTCATATCTGAAGATAAAAATTCAGCTTCTCAAGCTTTGGATGTAGCATACCAAGACGTTAAAAACGCTTTCCAATATTATTTGGAACATTATAATCATAACAGACCAATAGTTTTAGCGGGTCATAGCCAGGGTGCATTGCATTTAATCCGACTATTGAAAGAATTTTTTGATGATGGATTGTTAAAAAATAAATTAGTGGTGGCCTATGTGGTTGGCTATCCAGTTCCAAAAGATGCATTTAAACATTTACAAGTATGTCAGGACGAACATCAAACCTCTTGTATATGCAGTTGGCGAAGTTATAAAAGAGGGTATGAACCTAAATGGCTTGGCCTGGAAAAACCAATGATGATTACAAATCCATTGAATTGGAAAACCTCAGAAGACTTGGTACCTAAAGATAAAAATCTAGGTTTGGTGGTAGATATGAAAAAGACTGCCATTCCTTCTGTAAGTGCCCAAATCTACAAAAACATACTATGGACCAGCAAACCAAAATTCAAAGGCAGTTTTCTCTATCGAACCTCGAATTTTCATCGGGGAGATTTTAATTTATTTTATGTTAATGTTAGAAATAATTTAGATACCAGGGTTTCAAGTTTTTGGAAATAAAAAATGCCAGCCCGAACCTGAATATTATAAAGATTTATTCGATTAATTGGTTTCCAATAAACATTTCACTTCTGCTACTAGGATAGCAAGCATTATGATTCTTCCGGTATCAGATATTGCAATATCCTGATCATCTGATGGACCAATAGAAAGTTCGATAAATTCATAAAGGTCCTTTTCTTCAGATTGATTCAAGTAATGATCTATACAGGTTTCAAAATCTTTATGATCATTAATAAATTCCCAAACTGATTCCTCTACTTTAACAATAAATGCTTCATCCAATTCCGGAAGTGCTCTATACTTGGACACTGTATGATAAATAATTGCGAATAAAAATAAGCAATAATCCATTTCATCATCAGTAAGCAATGAAGCATGTGTTCCTGCTAAAATATCTATTAATATTTGGTGACTATTTTCTAATGCTTCAAATGCCGCATCTACAATCTTGGGATCATGTTCAAAATTAGCAATAGTCTGGTCTAATTGATCGTGTGTAATCATTGGTATTATTGTTTAAAGTCTCTTGATGCCCATAAATAAAGACAAGCTAAAGTGCGGTAAGGTCTCCATTTTTCGGCAATTTTTAACATTTTTTGCTTGAGTTCTTTTTTCTCTAATTTTAACTTATAAGCATTTATAATAGAGGACTGAATTCCAAAATCATCTACAGCAAATACATCCTGTCGTCCAAGACAAAATATAAGTACCATTTCAACTGTCCATTTTCCAACTCCTTTGATCTGAGTCAGTTCTGCAATAATCTGTTCATCACTCAAACCAATAAAATCTTCGTTTTGTCTATTGTTTTCTTCAAAATACATGGAAATATTATGTATGTATTGAGCTTTTTGGAGCGATAAACCAACCGATTTAAGTAAGATAGGTTCAACATTTAATATGGCTTTTGAACTGGGGAAAGTCCCATCAAAAAAATTGATAAATCGATCGAGTATTACTCTGGCAACTTTAGTGGATAGTTGTTGACTCACTATAGAGCTAATTAAATGTTCTCTTACCTGACCATCAAATTCAGGAAATGTAACATGATCTTTAGGCAAGTTGCCTATGATCTTCTTCAATTTAGCATCCTTCAATAAATGACTATGTGCCTTCATTTGGGCAAATTTAATCTAAATTGACTCATTTGGCGTACGAATATTATCAGTGGTCATTCCAATTAATGTTTAATTATTAATTTAATGTAGATAAGCAACAAAATTTAATAAAAGTGAATCAGGAAATTATGTATCTTTAACATCAAATAAAATCAATTATGGCAAATGTAGCTCCATTATTACCTTATAGCGGACCTTTCGACAGTCCTGAATTACTGCATCTGTTGCGCCGAACATTATTTGGCGTATCAAAAGCTGACTTAAATTTTTTTAAAAATAAGTCCCTGAATGAGGTTGTAGATGCCCTATTGACGTTTAACAACACGGTTCCACCACCTATAAAATACTATGGATTAAGAGTGAATAACTTGCCTGATCCTTCGATGTTAGATACAGAGGTTAAATATGGAGAAACTTGGGTAAACACTCCAATTAATAATCAAACCAATAGTCCTGATGGCTCCAGAAGGGAAAGTATAAAAGCTTGGTGGATGGGTCTTATGATACATCAGGATAGAAATTTACGCGAGCAAATGGTTTTGTTTTGGCACAACCATTTTTCTACAGAAGCTAATGAAATTGGTAACTCATTTTATTCTTATTTTACCAATGTTTTGTTGAGAAAAAATTGTATCGGAAATTTTGAAACATTCCTCAATGAAATTACTCTAGATCCGGGAATGCTTAGATATCTTAACGGATATGTAAATAAGAAATCTGCTCCGGACGAAAATTATGGTCGCGAGTTGCAAGAATTATTTTCAGTTGGTAAAGGCCCAGGATCCAATTATACTGAAGATGATGTCAAAGCTGCTGCCCGCCTACTTACAGGTTGGAGTATTACTACCACAACAAAAGATGCTCAAGGCAAAACTGTCAATATTATTCCAAAAGTTAGTTTTAACCCTGCGAATCATGATATCGCTGATAAAAAATTCTCATCTTTTTATAACAATACAACTATTAAATCATCTGCTACTAATGATGAAGCCGGTGCTAAAAAGGAAATTACTGAACTCATTAAAATGATTTTAGCTACTGATGAAGTTTCTAAATTCATCTGTCGAAAGTTATATACTTACTTTATATATTATGAAATTTCACCTACAGTTGAAGTTGAATTGATTGAACCATTAGCTTTGATATTTAAAAATAGTTCATACGATATAAAAACATTACTAAAAGCATTCTTTACATCAGATCATTTCTTCAAACCAGAGAACAGAGGTTGTCTAATCAAAGATCCTTTGTGTTTTGTAATATCTAAAGTACGTCAATTTGGAGTTGTAATTCCAGATGCTACAAAATTCGAAGCGCAGTACTATTTTTGGTCTACATTTAAGAATTATGCTAGAAATATGGGTCAGGATATCCTCGATCCCCCAAATGTTGCTGGATGGCCTGCATACTATCAGACTCCATCATTTCATGAAATGTGGATCGATACGGCAACTTATCCAGAAAGAAAGGTTTATTATGAGAATTTGTCTAAAAGTGGAATTAATTCCGGTACGTATTATTTTGACGCCGCAAATAAAAGCATACTCATCAAAGAAGATCATCTTGGATTTGTAAAATCATTGGATACACCGGAAGATCCCAATGCACTTATTGATCAATCGGTAGAACTACTTTTTGGTGTTCCAATATCCCAAACGGTAAAAGATCAACTAAAAACATCCTTCTTACTTCAGGGTCAAGTAAGTGACCATTATTGGACTGATGCCTATTTATTATATGTATCTAATCCTTCCACAACAGATCCAGCTGCTAAAAAGGTACCTACAATTCTTAGAGATCTATTTTTGGACATGCAGTCTGCTGCTGAATTCCATTTGTGTTAATTCATTCATCATCCAACAAAATTTACTACAATGAAAAGAAGACAATTTATACAGTCAGTACCGGTAGCTATAGGTGGTATGTCAGTTACATCTTATGCTTCGACTCCAATGCTTTCAGCCTTGACTTCAGCCCTTTATGATACCGATCGTGTCTTAGTTATCGTTCAAATGAGTGGCGGAAATGATGGATTAAATATGGTGTTTCCATTAGATCAATATGATACTTTGTTGTCTCATAGAAGTAATTTGTTGATGGCTCAAGATAAAATTCTAAGCTTATCGGGGACAAACGGAAAGACTGGTATTCATCCAGCCATGAATAGATTCAATGAACTATGGGATGAAAAAAAATTATCAATCGTTCAGAGTGTTGGTTATCCAAGTTTTAGTTTTTCCCATTTTAGAGCTACGGATATATGGATGTCAGCTTCAGATTCTAAAGAATTTTTAAATTCTGGCTGGGCTGGAAGATATTTGAATTATGAATACCCCAATTACCCAGTTGGATTTCCAAACCCTACTTTACCTGATCCACTTGCCATCCGAATAGGTGGAAGTGTCGGTCTGGGATTACAAAACATGGGAGTGAATATGGGTATTTCCATAAATAATACAAATGACCTACTTAATTTAACAGGATCTATATACAAAGATCAAGCTACTAGTGATTTTAAGGGAAAGGAATTACTTTATGTTCGTGAAGTCCAAAGACAAACGGATAAATTTGGTGATTCAGTTTCAGCTGGAGCTATGAAAGGTAAAAACTTATCAACATTGTACCCTACCGGATCTGCACCAGGAGCTTCTTTATCCAATGCGCTCAAAATTGTCGCTAAACTCATTTCAGGAGGATTAAAGACTAGAATATATTGGGTAAGTACAGGTGGATTCGATACCCATTCTAACCAAGTTTCAACCACTGATAAAACAACAGGAAATCATGCCAATCTCTTAAAAGGGGTTTCAGATTCTATCCATGCATTTCTTGATGATTGTAAATTACTCGGTGTTGAAGATCGAGTAGCTGGAATGACATTTTCAGAATTTGGAAGAAGGATTAAAACAAATGCATCTATTGGAACTGACCATGGAGGTGGCCAACCCATGTTTTTATTTGGTAAGAAAATTGTACCCGGTTTGGTAGGAAAAAATCCAACGATTGATCCTGCGGCAACGGTTAATTCCAATATTCCTATGCAATATGACTTTAGGTCAGTGTATGCCTCAATCCTTCAAGACTGGTTCTGCGTACCAAAAGATGACTTAGAGAATGTATTGCTTAAAAACTTTCAAGCTTTACCTTTATTTGATCCTTCTGGTTGCATCCCTACAGATGTTCATGATCAAAATAATAAAGCCGGTGAAAATCTGATTTATGCCTATCCAAATCCATTTACTACGACTACTAAAATTAAAATAGAAACCAAAGGAGATCATACATCGGTTCAAATATTCAATAATGAGGGAATACTCGTAAAAACCTTATATGATGGAATATTAGAAGCGGGTAAATATGATCTACCATGTGATTTGGAAGATGCACCTGCTGGAACTTATTACGCAAGAATTCAAAACGGCAAACTTCAACAAGTTAAACCAATAATGAAAATGAGATAAATGATACCTTGCTTGAGTTTTTTTAAAATTTGAAACTCAAATTTGGTTCGTTTTATTAGCTTTGCCAAATGGCTAATAATACATCACCTCATATACTAAATACTTCTGCTATACTTTTAGGCTTCTGCCTATTTGTCATTACTTCTCTACATATTTCCAATATGGTGGAAACAGAAATCATTGATGAGTTAACATCAATCGTTGCTGTTTTACTAACGCTATCAAGTATTTTTTCTTTTATCTCAATAAAAACAAATAATACTAAAAAAGAAAAATCCTTTGAAAATATAGCAGATTATTTCTTCATCATATCCCTGCTTGGCATTTTAATCATAATCTTACTGATTACTTTGAACTACATAAAATAGATCCATTAAACAGAAATATAAATTTTCCAAAATCACTGTATTGCAAAAGTATAAAATAATAAAATTAAATAATATCATCACCTATTAATTGAAATCAGGAGTACTACAACATTGGCTTAATTGTTACAATTAGAGTAGTAAATAATAGTCAAAAAAAAGATCCCATGAATATGTAGGTAAAAAATATGTTTAAATCAGCTTATTTTGTCCATAAATAAAAAAGATGATTAAAATTCTAATATATGAAGATAGTGAAGACTTTGCAGATAGTATAAAAGATCTTATCAATCATGCTTCCGGCATGCAAGTCCTTGCTCATTTTACACACGCCAAGGATGCGATAAGGCAAATTAGACTGTATAAACCTGATATAGTGCTCATGGATATAGATATGCCTGTAACTAATGGCCTTGAAGGACTTAGAAATATTAGGGCTGAAAAAATGGAAGTAACAATTATAATGTTAACTGTTTTTGATGATAATGATAGAATTTTCCAATCCATCTGTTATGGCGCATCAGGTTACATACTAAAAAAGACGGCTCCCGACAAAATGATTAGTTTCATCCAGGAAGCCCAAGAAGGTGGTGCTCCGATGACACCTTCTGTAGCCAGACAGGTATTAAAATTATTCTCTCAACCATTCCAATTTAATATTGAATTACAAAAACTTACACCTAGAGAAAATGATGTACTATCTCTATTGGTGCGTGGTTATAGTTATAAAATGGCAGCCGGTGAGATCAATATCAGTATAGAAACCCTAAGATATCATATTAAAAATATTTATACTAAACTGCACGTAAATTCAAAAAGTGAAGCCGTAGCCAAAGCGATTCAAAATAAATTGGTATAATAAAAGCAACATATGACTCAAGTCAAAAGAAGATTAAATAACAAAATCTATATTTATAAAACATCACACTATATTTGGACTGCTAATTCAAATATGACAATAGGTCAATGCTATTTCGATTTTAATTTAAATTATACTACTTTTCCAATTAGGATCTTAAGATTTATTAAAATTGAATTCGTAAATTTATATGTTCTTATCAGAATTTCTACAAATAGAATGAAAATTATCAATTCAAGTAATTTTATAAAAATATTCTCAATAAATTCAATCAAATAATAGATCACCATTTTGAAATCTAATATTCCCCTTTCTTTCAAATTTTTTAATGCTCGTATTAGATACTATGTTTATATTATAATATGCTTAATATGTCTTGCAAGCAAAGCCTATTGCCAATCAAGATCAATATCACTTACGGATACAATAATTGACATATCCAATGAAACTTTAAGCTACATTGATGAACAGCGAACCATACAAGATACGGTTCTGATTGATGAAATAAAATTTGAACCTCTAACCAAAATAAAATATAAACGTTTCTACAATCAAGTTAGATTTTGTCAATGGCTTAAAATCAAACTAATTAATCCAAACGACACCAGCATTGCTATTCAACTCCATGTAGGTAAGTACGCATTGATAAAACTATTTAAATATAATAATTCTATTCAATACATTGCTTCCGCAGGGTTTACTGATTATACAAGCAGTGCAAATAATATAAAACCTAATTATGGTATTAAGGTCCTATTAAATCCCAATGATAGTATAAGCTATTATATACAAATAGAACACTATGGAAAAATTAATGAAATCCCTAAACCCAAATTAATCATATCCTCTACTTTTAATGATTGGGTTTTAAAGAATGATTCGAACAATCAAGGTTTGGCTTTTTTTCATTCATTAGTTTTAGGCGGCATATTTACGTTAGCGTTATTCATGTTAATTTATTTTTTCTCCAATAAAATTTCTGAATATTTATTTTATTCTTTATATTCATTTACCATTTTTCTGTTTTTAGAAAGATCATTTGAATTAAATTCTAATATTAGATTTATTTCTCAATTATATCCATATTACTTCTATCAAATGCCTACCGTATTAAATTTAATAGCAGCTATCTTTTATGTTTTGTTCATTCAACATTTTACTGAAATTAAAATTAAATATCCGGTAATATATAAATTATCAAATGATTTTTTGAAAATTTTTTCTATCTCATTAGTAATTTTTATTTGTTTGTTAGTTTTTGATTTTTCATCAAGATGGTTCATTATTTTTAATTTATTACTCAACTTTTTACCACCTATCGGAATGTTGGTCTTAGTATTGGTCATTTATACTAATGATAGCAAGAATAAATTAAATAATTTCATTTTTATAGGGTTTTCATTTTTATTTATTGCAGTCATTTTTAGCATTCTCTTAAATAATTTTACAGAATGGTCTACTTTAAACATCCCGCCAGCCACTTATTTAGAAATTGGAGTTTTGTGTGAAATTCTCTGCTTGGCATTAGGTCTTGGGTATAAATCTAATAGGATTGAAAAAATAAAAAATGAAACGGAAATACTTAACTTACAATTAAAAATAGAAAACATTACCAATATAGAGCGTCTTAGATCTGAATTATCCAGAGATTTACATGATGATATAGGAAGTACACTTAGTAGTATTAATATATTAAGTAGAACTACCAGAAATAATCTACAAACTGGAAACATAGAAAAAGTCAATATTGCATTGGAAAAAATCAATGAACGAAGTCAACGCTTACTTGAAAAAATGAGTGATATTATTTGGAATATCAAACCAGATAATGATAGTTTGGTTGCAACTATGAGCAGGATGAGAGAATACAGCACTGCCCTACTCGATGCACAAAATGTTCATTACAACTTTGATTTTCCACCTGAAAACGATGATTTCTCAATATCTTTAAAGATTAAAAGTACATTGTATTTAATATTCAAAGAAGCGGTTAATAATTTAATCAAATATGCACATTGCAGTCATGTTAAACTAACATTAAAAATAACACATCAAAGTTTATACTTGACTATAGAAGACAACGGTATTGGCTTTGATATCGATCAAATTACACATCAAGGAGGACTTTTAAATATGCAACACAGAGCTGAAGAAGTTAATGGAACTTTAAATATTTTCAGCCAATTAGATCAAGGCACCCAAATAGAATTATCAATACCCTTAACTCATAATTAATATATTTCTATTCAACCAGGTAATATGTAAATGCCAAATAAGAAATTATTGGTTAGGTTATTTTTCCTACATTTTATACAGGAAAAACACCCCCCCCTTTTATGTGGTTGTATTTATTTTTACACCATCATACATTTGCAGTATCATTCATTAAATTTTAAACTATATTAACATGAACAGAATAAATTTAAAAATGCTTACTTTAATTGTATTGTGCTTATTTGTTGAAATGATTCATGCTCAAAAAATAACCGAGTGGATAGGTGGAGCATCCGGAAGAGAGCAAGATTGGTTTTGTAATAAAAATTGGACTACCCAGACAGTACCCAATGAATTTAGTACAGTTATTATTAAAAATCGCTTTACAAATAAAACGTTTTATCCAAAAATAAAATGTGGTATTGCGAAAGTCTGGAATTTAGAAATGGAGCCTTCAGCGGAACTTTTCATTGAAAAATATGCCGAACTTTGGGTTATGAATTCCATCCAAATAAAAAATAAAAAATATATACACTCCAAAGGGAAATTACTATTCCTCAATTCAACTTCATTTGCCCGAAATAATACTCAAAATGTTGTGAATGATGTATGTTCACAATTGAAATCAACTAATTAATGGATCCCATTCATCACAAAATAAAAAAATAGAAAATGAAAAGATTTAGTCTTTATTGTTTATTCTTAGTCAATGTACAAATAACTATTGGCCAACAGTCATATTCCACACCAAACAATTTCTTTGATCTAAGAAAACAAATTCTTTCAAATATTAAAAATGAAACCGTACAATTTAATGAGCCAGAAGATGAAAAGGATAATGCCATGGCCAAATTCAAACGTTGGGAACAATTTATGTTGCCTCGTGTAGGCCCAAAAGGAGTCATGTTTAATTCTGACGCAGTTTATAATGCATACAATAATTATTATGCCCAAAACAAAACACCATTTAATATTAATCCATGGTCAGCCATTGGCCCATTTTATGATCCTCCCAGTGGCCCATATTATGGCACACGCGTTGGAGTAGGCAGAGTCAATTGCATAGCACAACATCCACTTGATAGTCAGACACTTTACATAGGTAGTATGGGTGGTGGAATTTGGAAAACAATAAATGGTGGGCGATCATGGACCTGCTTAGATAACCAATTACCAAGCATGAGTATTAGTGATATTGCCATAAATCCAATACATCCTGATACCATGTACATTGCAACAGGTGATGCCATTGGCAATTATACCATTACATCAAATCCCGATTTTCATCAAGGTCATTATTCATGTGGCGTACTTATGTCAACTAACGGTGGTCTATCTTGGCAACCCACAGGATTTACTTACGAACAGTATCAAACTGAGAATATTTACAGAATGATAATCGATCCCATCCAACCTCATCATTTGCTATTAGGATGTGACAAAGGATTGTTTCGTTCAACAAATTCCGGGAATTCATGGACACAATTGGATACTACAAGAACTTATGATTTATTGATCAATCCATTGGATGCTACTAAATACTATGCACTTACCAATAATAGTCAAAAACTAAAGCGTAGCTATGACGGCGGTGCTAGTTTTAAAATTGTCAATTTAACAAATTTAGTTGGTGCGTCAACTTTAGGCCACATCAGAATATCCGCAGCTGATACTTCTAAAATCTATGTCCTTCGTGGTGCTGGACAATTAATTCGAAGCGATAATGGTGGAAAATCATTTAAAACAATCAACAATCTATCTAATCCCTTTTTTCATCAAGGCAATTATGACAAAGCTTTTGCGCTTTCACCTGTTGATACATCGATTGCTCTAATTGGTTTAGTTGATTTAGTAAAAACCACAAACACAAGCAAAACTTATGTCAAAGTTGATTCCATTGAATCCCCAACGAAAGGCATTCATGTTGACTTTCATAGTTTACAATTTTCCATATTTAATCCAAGTACTATCTATGCGGCTAATGATGGCGGAATATATGTAAGCCATGATGTGGGTGAAACATGGAATTCATTAAATAATGGATTGAATATTACACAATATTATAAATTAAACACTTCCAATTTAAAACCCAATTCAATTATTGCAGGAGCTCAAGATAATTCCACACATTTGTTTGACGGTACAAATTGGTTTACAGTGAATGCCGCAGACGGTTTGGATTGTAGTTTTGACCAGGGTGATGAACAGGTTGTTTATGCTGCTATTCAATACGGCTACTTGTACCGTTCAGATGATGGCGGAGCAACATTTTATAATCTAATCACACCAACTGAATTTCAAGGTGACTGGGAATCTCCATTTATAATTAATCCATTAAATAACAAGCATCTTTACTTTGCTGGAAATAAAATTTATTTATCATATGACAAAGGCGATCATTGGAATATTATTTCACCCGTTCTAGATGAGAATCTTCCCATTACTTCAATTGCTATGTCTAAAGCTGATACGAATACCATTTACGTAGCGTCTTATCACAATATTTTTGTTACGCAAAACAATGGCATTTCATGGGAAAATATAACTAATGGATTGCCAAGTGATTCAGCATCCATTACTGATGTTAAATTAAGTGACGTTAATTCTAAAATAATATATGTTACCTTTTCCGGATTTCATGATGGAAAAAAAGTTTACCAATCTAATGATGGTGGAAAACATTGGAATAATATATCCGGATCATTGCCAAATATTCCAATGAATACCATCGCTATCCAAAATAATACACTACATGATATTTATGTTGGTTCTGATTTTGGTGTGTTTTATAAAAATGATACACTTATTGATTGGAAGTCTTACAACAATGGAATGCCTGGCGTTATAATTTCAGATCTTGACATCAATACCCGAAATGGAAAACTTTATGCTGCCACCCATGGCAGAGGTATTTATTCAGTAGATCTTTTTACTCCAAGCGATGCCATAACACAAGATGCTTCCATTACGCAAATCATAAGTCCAGAAAGATTAGATTATTGTGATAGTGTATCTTCCCAATTAATCATTGCATTAACCAATTATGGAACCGATACACTTAAAAGTGTTCGTATAAATTATGTAATAGATAATCAGCCTCAAGCAAAATTATGGACTGGTAAGCTTCCATCAAAACAAACCCTCATAGATACTATAGAAAATATTAATTTATCAGGAGGTGTACACCATATTATTGTGAATACTTCTATGCCAAATCAAGAGATGGATCAGTATTCCCTGAATGATGAAAAAACAAGATTTATTTTTATAAATAATTCAACGGTACCAAAATTAATGGAAGATTTTGAAAGTGGGTTTGATCCGCCTTTGGAATGGTTTCAAACAGGAAATATGTGGACCGAAATTCAAGGCTATGGTGGATTTGGGCTATCTCAACATGCCTTACTTGCACCATTTTTTAATTTTTTAAATGGGACTGATTATTTTATTTCTCCTAGAATTGATTTAAAAAATACTTCAGCTACTGTCTTATTAACTTTTTCTAGAGCTTATGGTATTTATGAACAAAATTATAAGGATACTTTGATGATTAGCATTTCAACAGATTGCGGACTGACATGGCTTCCCATATACCGTAAAACTTCAGTTGAACTTGCGACTACCCTTAAGATTTATAACGATGCGTTTACTCCTACACCAAGTGATTGGGTTAAAGATACTGTTGATCTGACTATGTATAAAGATCATGAAATAAAATTAAGATTCGAAGGTCATAGTGGTTTCGGAAATTTACTTTTTCTGGATGATATTAATATTAATGGAACCATAGTATCAACAAAAAATAACAAAATATCTGACATTAATATTTATCCAAACCCCACTCAAGGCATAGTCTATATTGATGATCCAAATCATGAAGTATATAAAATTTTGCTATTTGATCAACAAGGCAAATCAATAGCTAATGAAACTCCAATTACTTCAAACCAAATACTAGATTTATCAAATTATCCAAACCAAACTTTTATCATTAAATTGATGACTAAACTTGGAGTAATTGTTAAAAAAATAGTTCACATAAATTAAACAAATATTTCCAAGGCAAGGTAATTTCTATTTGTAAATCAAATTATATAACTTTTTGAATCTTCATTAATTAAAACTATTCGTGATTACATTTTTTAAATATTTCTCACTTTCTTTTTTTATATGGATCTGTTCCCCATTGGATAGTTTTGCTCTATCTGTTGATTCTTTAAAAAATCATATCCAACATGAATCAAATGCATTTAAACTATACAATTTATATAACTTACTTTCTGATGAATATAACAATTCCAGTCAAATAGATAGCCATAGAATGTGCGTTAGAAATATGTTCAACATTGCCAAACACACTGGAAAAGATAGTCTTATTTCAAATGCATATTTAAATTTATCCTTAAATTTTAATATGTCAGGAGATTATGCTTCTTCACTAGCTCAATTAAATTTGGCTTTAGAATATGAAAAAAAATGCAATAATAGTGTCAACCTTGCTCTGATATATAAAGAAATTGGGATTTGTTATAAATATATGTTAAGTTATGTTTTAGCAAAAGAATTTATTTTAAAGGCATTAACATTGAGCAAGAGTGATGAGAGCTTAAATGAACGAATTTATGCCCATTTAGCTGAAACATATCTCGCTCTTCAACAAACAGATTCAGCCTTCTATTATATTCAATTAGCGAATGAGTATTCCAATGAAAATACTGATCCTTATGGATTTGCCAGATCTCTATTTATCTTTGCCAAAGTATATGATGCGAAAGGTGAACATGCATTAGCTTCAACATTTTATTCCACCTGTCATCAATTTTGTTTGAAACATAATTTTTCAATGTCCTTGCTAAATTATGAGTTGCCATATGCTCAATTTTTGTTTCATCATAAAGATTTAAATGAAGCTTTGTCCATCGCTCAATTTGGATATCAAAAGGCTTATGCAAGAAAAGATTTTAGTTATATTAAAGATTTAACTAAAACCATTAAAGACATATTTCTTGCACAATCAAATTTAGACAGTGCCTTTAAATATGGAATATTATATCAAGCTAATGCTGATAGTTTAATTGAAATAAAAAAAATATTTCAAGATCAGAATTCAAATTTTCAAAGTTACTTACTAAACCAAAAAAAAGAAATTGATGATCAAATAAAAATATCAGAGAGAAATAGAATCACTCAATATGTTTTTACATTTGTAGTTATTTTATCTTTATTGATTGTATTATTTATACTTTCATATTCTGCATATATCAATGAACGTCATATTAATTATTTAGGCATATTTCTAATGATCATGATTTTTGAATTTATTAATTTACTTTTATTTCCCATTTTAAATAAAACGACAGAACAAAGTCCAATAATTATGCTAAGTATTATGATTAGTATTGGAGCGATTATCATTCCAATTCATCATAAAATAGAACATTGGATGATACATTTACTTCGGACTAAAAATAAGGAACAGCATTTAAAAAGAGTTAAAAAAACATTGGAAGAATTGAACTAGAATCATACTATGCGAATCAACATTTATATAAATTACTTTTTTTTCTTTGTTTGCCTTTTCGGACCCATAATAATTTTCAGCCAGAGCAGAAACTTAGAGATTAGGGATAGTTTATTGGAACAATTAAAATTACAAATCAAGCCTGAAGAACAATTTGAAATTTTAACAGAAGTCTGTAATACTTATGTTTATACCAGTCAAAGCGATAGTATTTTTTATTACAGTAATCAAATGAAAGAACTGGCTCAAAGATTAAAGTGCGATTCACTATATGGTACTGCTCTTGCTTATGAAGGATGCGCTTTTTCCATGACAAAAGAAACAGACACAGCTATTTCTAGATATTTTGAAAGTCTGAGCATTCTTGAAAAAGGTAATTATTATTATAGAAAAAGTTTTGTCCTAAAACAAATAGCATTTGTATTTAGAGATCTAAAAGATTATACTTCTTCCCTTGCATATTTAAATAAAGCCAAAATATATTTACCTGACGGTATATTACCCAATCGGGTATATACTAATCTTGCCGATGCATATATTGGTATAATGGAAATTGATTCAGCTTTAATATATGCACAAAAGGCACATCGCATAACCAATAAGCACGAAGATTCCTATGGATATTGCAGAAGTCTCTATTTGTTAGGTATTATTTATATCGAAAAACAATTCCCTGATTTAGGTTTAACTTATTTAAATGAATGTCTAAAATTTAGTCGTGATCAACAGATTGTTCCAACACAAATTACATCCTTGGCAAAAATGGCTCAATATGAATTAAAACAACAACATTTTGCGATAGCTAAATCTTATGCACTACAATCCGTTGCCATATCCAAACAACAAATGCAAAAATCATCTTTATTAGAAGATTATCACGTATTAGCGGATATCTATATTAAAGAAAACAAAAAAGATAGCTTTTTATTTTACCAACAATTAAAATCTCAATTAGAACAATCTTTTGAAGCGGAATCTTTTGTAAATAATTTACAACAACACAAAATAAATCAATTTTTATTAGAGCAAGAACAAACAACAAAAAATCAAAAGGCTGCATTAGCTTACAAACAAAAAGTCCAATACAGTTTGATTCTTCTGATTATCATCTGTCTGTTAGCATTTATCATGATCTTCTCCAGTACTTTTTTAGCTAATATGAAAGTTATAAGTTTTATGTCGACACTTATTATATTATCTAGTTTTGAATTTATAAGTCTTTTGTTTCATCCTATCCTGGAAGAAATAACACATCATTCCCCATGGCAAATGTTGCTGATGCTTTCTTTAATGGCTATAATATTTATCCCCGCTAAACAAAAATTGGAAGAATATATGAATAGAATATTCGAAGCCAGGATTAGATCAGCTAAACTTAAATATGCGCAAAAGTATATGAATGAAATGAATTAAATGCTAACTTATTTTGAAATATTCATTTTAATGATAAACAAAACATAACTAAAATATCAATTAAATGAATAAGGTTGAATTTTAGTTCCTAATAAATTTAATAGTAACAATTCCTTTTAAAGTGCATCCATTTTGTTGAGATATCCACTGGAACACATAAATACCATATTTACTTACACTAACCGAAGTATTTGGATCATTCATGTTCGCAAACGTCGCTCGTCCTGGTCCACTTAATTTTTGCCAGTAACCCATTCCTTTTGCTGACAGATTAGTTTTAAGGCCCAGCTCACTTTTATTTATACCAGCAATATCTTTAATACCTATTCCAAATTTAACATCTAAACAAGTGGTATCGCTTTTACCACAATTCGTTTCATATGAAGCGCATACCTTACCGTCTAATCCTGATGGATTATTCCATAATACACAGATCTGGTCTGTTAAAAAAGGATTGGGTGTCAGAATGGTTCCACCTACTACATTCCAGGAAAATAAAGCCGAATTCTGCGGTGCATCTAACAATTGAATACAACTCGTATCCAACGGGCATAACAGTTGAAAACCTTTAAGTTTCGCAGTTGGATGAGTTGCAAATTCATTTTCATTTAAATTTTCACAAAATTCAAATACACATTTTTTTTCTATGATCCCTAATTTTGTGTTTACTGTGATCTCCAAACAATAATCACCCTTTTTATCTACTTGAAGTATTTCACTGGTTCCAATATTTATTCTGGTCTTTTCCTTTTTTTCAAACCATTGATAGATAAATTCATAGGATTCACCTCCACCACAACTCTTAGTCCTATTAATTACTCTAGGAACAATTTCTACTTTGTCCCCAATACAATCTTCTCTGAAACTAACACCAAAATCCAAAAAAATTGCAGTTAATTTATAGCTACTATCACAATGATATGGAAGGGTAGACTTTGGTAATAAAATTTCTTCATCATTTTGACATGAATTAAAAACTTGTTTCGTTGTTGGATCAATATAGACATCAGCAGCATCGCAAGCTATATGATAAATAGTCGGTGGATCAGGAACAGGTAAAGTAATATCATAACAAATTATAGAATCTAACAGGCATCCAAATTTTGTGATTTGAAAGGTGTCACATGGTTTATTTCTTATAATTTCTGCACATTTTGGAATTTGTAGTACTGGATAGTTTAATGCTCTTGATTCAATCGTAACGCATTCTGGTCCTATTGAATCACAAATATTTCCTGAATAAGGATTACCATTGTATGCCGTAACACATAATTGAAAACTTTCTACTTGTTGAAAAGTATAATCTATGTTATCATTATTACCAGAAAGTTTTACCCCATCTACTGTCCACACATACGTTGGTTCGCAGCCATTATTTTGTGCTGTTACTTTATAATTTTCTGGACATCCTTTATAAACTTCTATTCTACCATCCATATCATTATTAATTTTACCCAATGGACTCAATTTTGGAGCAGAGCCTCCGGATGTATGAATGATAAAATCACAAATATCTCCATCACACCCTTCAATATACAAATAATAAGTTTTGCAGGCTGTTAAACTTTCAGTTATCTGATAAGTTCCTTTTTTAATACATTTTGGAGTTGGCCTGGTATCTGTTTTAAAATCACATTCACAACCTCCAAGCAATCCAATTTTAATTCCATCACCCGTTCCTTGACAACTGATGATCTCAACATCTATTGTAATGAAACCACCATCACAAACAAATGCCCACCAACCTGCTTTATATGCTGGACCAATAAATGGGTAAAAGGGAGTGCAATCGACTGGACTATTATCCGGATTGCTGCATTGATATCCATTTAAGTCGTCGAGTGAACAAAATATTTTTGCGTCTTTACATTGGTTTGAACCTGAAAAAGGTAGACATTGTGAAATTAATAGACTGGAAGTTTTGAATAATAAAAAGCATAAAAAAAATAGCGTATTCTTCATGTTCATAGGGTTTAGATTAGAGAATAGAATTAATTAATACACTAAGATATCAAAATTTCATAAAATTCAAGTTTTTTATAATAAATCTTACTTACGCTATCCATCCTTAATCAGGTGAAGATTGACGTCTATGGAATCCTGTTAAGCCCTTATAAATTTAAGAGTGACCAAGCCCTGCATTAAACAATCATTCTTTTGAGATTTCCACGAAAGCACATAAATCCCATATTTACTTACACTAATTTTAGAATTAGGATCATTGATATTACTAAAATTGGCTTTCCCAGGGCCACTTATTTTTTGCCACTTTCCAATAGGAATTATAGCGCTGAGTGAAGTACTAAGACCGCTTATTGTTTTATTTTGTCCTGCTATATCTTTCACACCCAATCCAAACATTACATCCTTACAAAAGGTCTGGCTCTGACCACAGTCTGTTTGATAATCCACACACACTTTTCCATTTTCGCCATTTTGTTGATTCCATATAATGCATACGCTATTCATTAATTCAGGATTCTGTGTGATGATAGTACCACCAGTGGTATGCCATCTAAAGAATTTTACTGACTGAGGATCATCTAGATTTATTTCAGCACAACTTGTGTCGAATGCACATAATAATTGATTGGTAATAAGTTTTGGAGTTTGATTATTTGTCTCCTTTCTTACGTGAATGGTTGAACATTCAGGGCCATATTGATCACATGTCGAACCAGAAAATGGGTTATCAATATATGCAGTGACGCACAGTTGAAAATCTCCTTCATCCGGAAAATCCAATAAAATTACATTGCTATCATTTCCCACAACATTTCCATCAAGGGTCCATTCAAATACTGTCTTACAATTACAATCAGGATAATTAATAAAAAATTCTTGATTAGTTACACCAGCACAAACTGGAATGTTTCGATCCAAATCATCATTTATCCTTTTAAAGTTCGCATTACATTCCCGAGGAGATGTCATAATGGAAATGGTATAATCACAAATGGCACCATTACACCCGTTGATATAGAAATAATAAACTTTGCACTTTTGCAACATGGCACTTATTGATACCTGTCCCTGACTAGAACAGTTCTCATTGCATGCAATAATATCATTACATTGATTGTCACCCCAAAGTCCCATCTGAATACCAGCGCCATTAACAGAACAATTATTAAATGTAACGGTAAAAGTGGCTTGTGTGTTAAATGAGGTAAAAGCCCACCATTGCGTATTCGTGGATGTTCCACCAGAAGGACATAATGGACTACATCCAAACGGACTTACAAAAGACGTATTAGAACATGTATAACCATTCAGGTATTCAAGAGAACAAAGCACATTGGCATCTTCTATTTTATCAGCACTTGGAGGTGTACATTGGCTCCATGTATAAACATAATTTCCCAAAAAAAATATTAATGAACTAAGAAATAACTTTAACATATCATTTTTCGGATGACTTATAATGATTAATTATCCAATTATATTCATTTAATATTTTTGGACTTATCTGGAATGAATTTATCAATAGTTAAATTTCAATCTGTAATTACTATCCGTTCACTGATTACATCATGTTCCGTTTGTATCGTTAGAAAATAAATTCCACTTGATGCATTCATAAGTAATTCATAAGATAGACTTTCAGTTCCTATACTATAATTGGATTTTGCAACGATCTTTCCTGAGAGATCGATCAATGAAACTTTAGCGGTTTGATTTACAGTAGAACTTAATTGTAAGATTAAAGTTTGGTTTTTAATTTGTTTTGAAATGTGATACTGAAATGATTGAGGTGAAATTATTTCATCTGGATCATATTTTAGAAAGGATTCATTTTGATTTTTAAATCTACCCTTGAATTCTGAACGAATAAAACGAATCGTAACATATCCTATAGTCGTACATCCCAATGACTTAACGGTCCACGCCAAGGTGTATATTCCATATTTACTTACCTTAACTTCTGTTATTGGATTAAAGGGATCATTGTAAGTGACGAATCCAGGACCACTAACTTTTCTCCAAACACCTCCAGGTAATATTGCCTCAAGATTTGAGGTAAGGCCTTTGACCGTTTTACTGGATCCAGCTATTTCTCTAATTGAAGTACCTACCGTTATATCAATACAGGATGTTTGACTATTGTCACACAAAGTCTTATAATATACACATGCCTTCCCTTTTTGTCCTGGTGGCAAATTCCATACAACACAAATCGAGCTATCTTGAGTTGGGTTTGGATTTATGATCGTACCTCCTGTAATATCCCATTCATAACCCTGAATTAGTCCTGAATAAGCTGGTCTGAATGTGATGCAACTGGTATCATTAGAACACACCGTTTTGTAAGCACTAAATTTTCCTGTAGGTTTGATATAAATACTTTCATCAAGATTCTCACAATAGTCGAAAAAACAAGTCTTGGTTAGTGGGCCCAAGGTTGTTATTAATTCGATCTCTAGACAATAATCATTTTTTTGAATTGCGGTATAGTATTCATCTGTACTAATACTCGTTTTATTGGTATCCTGCTTTAAATACCATTTGTATCTATATTCAAAAATTTCGTTACTACCACACGTTATTGCTTTATTTAAAATTCGAGGTTGAATGATAATTTTTCCATCTTGACAATCTTCTCTAAACGTAACTTCTTGATTTAGAAAAATAGCTGTCAATTCATAAGTACTGTCACACTTGTAAGGGTAAGATGATTTTTTAATTAGAATTGGTGTTTCGATTTGACATGTTTTAAAAACTTTACGTGAAGTTGGGTCAATAAAAACATCTGCGGAATTGCATCCGATATGGTATATTTTTGGAATAATTGGTACTGGAAGTATTTGGAATTGAACTACGGAATCAAAATAACAAGTCTGTTTATCACATAACTTTGTTTTATACACTCCAGAATTAATAATATATTGGTCATGCCATTTATAGGGTATACTTTCTGGACATAAATACCTTATACCACTTGTTTTGTCTGGAATTTGTCTTACTTGAATTGTTGCACATTCAGGACCTTCCTGATCGCATATTGCTCCCGATTGAGGATTTCCAATATAAGCAGTAACACACAGTTGAAAATCACCTTCTTCTGGAAATCTGGTTTCGATACTATTTTCATGTGCACCAAGTGGTATACCATTTATGGTCCATTCATAATTTGGCGTACATCCATTGCTTTGATGTTTTACATAAAAATGATGAAAGTCACATGTTCGACAAACAGGTATGATTCGATCAGCATCGTCATTTATTTTTCCAAGGGGAAATAAGTTGGGTGTATTGCCCCCCGAAGTCTGAATAGTATAATCACAGACATCTCCATTGCAACCATCAACGAATAAATAATATGTTTTACAGGGGTTCAATGTTGCAGAAATAGAATACGTTCCTGGCCCATTACATAATTTATTACAAGCCAAGGATTCAGAGCAGATACAATTACCAGACAAACCAAATTCCATTCCTATAGCACCTGTTGTATTGGTACAATTGGATATGGTTAAACTAATAGTTACGTTACCCCCTTCACTAATAAATGCCCACCACTCGATGTTTTCAGGTGCTCCGCCTGAAGGGCATATTGGCATACATCCTGCTGTATTGGATGCCGAACTAAGTCTACATGTAAACCCATTTAATTCAGTCAATGAACATAATACTTTTGCATCCTCACAATTCGTTTCACTTGCAGGTGTACATTGACTCCAACAAATGACTTGAAATCCTAAAACGAATATACATGAAATATAAAATGACTTTAACATATTAATTTATGACTGATTTATTTTGAACCATTATCCAATTATTTTCATTCAATATTTTTGGACTTATCTGGAATGAATTTATCAATAGTTAAATTTCAATCTGTAATTACTATCCGTTCACTGATTACATCATGTTCCGTTTGTATCGTTAGAAAATAAATTCCACTTGATGTGTTCGTCAGTAATTCGTAAGATTGACTTTCAGTTCCTATACTATAATTGGATTGTGCAACGATCTTTCCTGAGAGATCGATCAATGAAACTTTAGCAGACTGATTTACATTAGAACTTAATTGTAAGCTTAAAGATTGGTTTTTAATTTGCTTTGAAATTTGATACTGGATGGAATGTGGCAATATCTTTTCATCTGGATCATATTTTAGAAAAGATTCGTTTTGATTTTTTAATCTACCCTTGAATTCTGAACGAATAAAACGAATCGTAATATATCCTACTGTGGTGCATCCCAATGACTTTACTGTCCAGGACAAGGTATAAATCCCATATTTACTAACCCTAACATCTATATTTGGATTAAACGGATCACTAAAAGTGACGAATCCAGGTCCATTAACTTTTCTCCAAGTACCTCCTGGTAATAGAGCTTCAAGATTTGAAGTAAGTCCTTTGACCGTTTTACTAGGTCCCGCTATCTCTCTAATTGATGTACCAACATTTACATCTATACATGATGTTTGACTATTGTCACACAAGGTCTTATAATAAACACATGCCTTCCCTTTTTGTCCTGGTGGAAGATTCCAAACAACACAAATGGAGCTATCTTGCGAAGGGTTCGGATTTATGATCGTTCCGCCTGTAATATCCCATTCATATCCAAGAATAATACCTGAATATGCAGGTTTGAAAGTAATGCAACTTGTATCATTAGAACACACCGTTTTGTAAGCACTAAATTTTCCTGTAGGTTTAATATAAATACTTTCATCAAGATTCTCACAATAATCAAAGAAACAAGTTTTGGTTAGTGGACCCAAGGTTGTTATTAATTCGATCTCTAGACAATAATCATTTTTTTGAATTGCGGTATAGTATTCATCTGTACCAATACTCATTTTATTGGTATCCTGCTTTAAATACCATTTGTATCTATATTCAAAAATTTCATTTCCACCACAAGTAATGGCCTTATTTAAAATACGCGGTTGAATGATAATTTTTCCATCTTGACAATCTTCCCTAAACGTAACTTCATGATCTAAAAAAATGGCTGTCAATTCATAGGTACTGTCACACTTATAAGGAGAGGACGATTTTTTAATTAAAATTGATTTTCTGATTTGGCAAGTATTAAATATTTTTCGGGAACTCTGATCTATATAAATGTCATTAGGATTACATCCTATGTGATAAATATCTTGAATTATAGGGAGAGGAAGTATTTTGAATTCAACTACAGAATCATAATAACAAAATTGTTTATCATATAACTCCTTTTTATATATTCCTGGATTGTTTATGTATTGGTCATGCCATTTAAATGGAATATTATTAGGACATAAAGATCTTGTGGCACCTATTTTGTCCGCAATTTGTCTTATTTGAATTGTTGCACATTCAGGCCCTTCTTGATCACAAATAGATCCAGACTGCGGATTACCAACATAAGCAGTAACACATAATTGAAAATCACCTTCTTCTGGAAACATTGTTTCTATATAATACTCATGCTCATCAAGTGTTACACCATCCAATGTCCATTCATAAGTTGGTCTGCACCCATTGCTTTGTTCATTAACTTTATAAGATTGAAATTTACTATGTCTACAAACTGGTATGATTCGATCTGTATCGTCATTAATTTTTCCAAGAGGGCTAAGATTTGGTGCATTCCCTCCAGTAGTGTGAATTGTATAATCACATACATCCCCGTCACAACCATCAACGAATAAATAATAGGTTTTACAGGGGATCAAAGTTGCAGAAATAGAATACGTTCCTGGCCCATTACAAAGTTTATTACAAGCCACGGATTCAGAGCAGTTACAATTACCAGACAAACCAAATTCCATTCCTGTTGCACCAGTTGTATTGGTACAATTAGATATCGTTAAACTTATAGTTACGTTACCACCATCACTAGTAAATGCCCACCATTCGATGTTTTCAGGTGTTCCGCCTGAAGGGCATATTGGCATACATCCAGTAGTATTGGATACCGAACTAAGTGTGCAGGAAAACCCATTTAATTCTGTTAGTGAACACAAAACTGGTGCATCTTCACAATTAGTATGGCTTGGTGGTGTACATTGGCTACTCAATCTGTGATTTACAGTTAAAATCAATGTAAAAAGAATGATGACTATTTTCATAGAGCAGCATTTGAATTTTCTAAAAAAAAAAAGAATTGCATCTATAAAGACACTAACTAAACGCTATTCGCTGTATAGTACAACAAATATATCCATTATAATACAAAAAAAATCCCCTACCAATGACTTGATAGGGGATCAATAACTATTATCCTATTAATTATCTCAATGAATTAATATTTTTTCCAACTGAAATACCTTGTTTTTCACCAGCTTCAAGACTGAAACGATAGTGAATTCCACCAAATAAACTAGCATCAGAAACTTCTTTAGACATGTGTTGAAATGATTTGAAAGATCGAGGTGAACCGTCAATATCTTTTCTATATTCATACGTTCTATCCGTAAATGCATAACTATATCCAAATAAATTTCCAAGTACTTCAACTGCTGCTGATGCAATGGCTGATGGACTAGAAGAATATTCAGGTGTAGGTGTAGCATTGACTAATGCTATAAATTCATTATCAATGTTTGATTTGATATAAGATTCTGGACGTACTGTATTGTATTTGTATTTTGTTTTCCATGCCATTACTGTTGCATCATGTAACGTGATACCTAATTTCATAAAAGCATAAGCACAAAATCCTAAATCTTTTCCTTCTTCTTTTAGAACTTGTGCCAATACAGACATCATATGTCCTGCTGGTGTTATGCTATGCTCTTGCTCGTCATTCCAAAAACGAACCATAACTTCTTCTTCCTTGGTCAAATTTTCTACTTTGTTTCTTACGTCAACTGCATAAGCATACATAACTGAAGTCTTATCATTACTGTATTCCGGAGGAGCAATCATATCAGTCTCCTGAATTGAATAACTTAGAAAAGTTCTTACATTTCCCCAATAAGGTTGAAGTGGTTTTTTAATTTGATTGTTTAATGGTACCCATAAACCTTGACCGTTTGGTGTTTTGTAAGAATCCGGATAATTATTTAAGAAAGCTTCTGCTTGTCCGTCAGTTTCTGCATATTTAATTAATGCTTCAGCATGACCTTTTCCGTAAGTCAAAGAGTTTGATATAACATCTGTAGTTAAACCCTTAGAATAAACATCCAAATTATTTTGATGTAATTTATCAATTAATGATAAACTTGCAGGAGAAGAATTTCTGTAGAAGTATTTATAAAGTTTATACATCCCTTCATTCAATGAAAGATTCAAGGAAATTTCACCTACTTGTTTGGTGTTAGGCATGGTTCCACGATTAAACCCATTTAATTTACCTTGCATACTGTTGTATTCTGGCATACCCGGTACCAATAATTCATACATTCCTAAACTCAAATATGCGAATGTACGTGCAGCAACAGGTGAGGTATAACCTGGAGCCTCTTTAGTCAATGTTAAAGACAATACTACCCAATCAGTAGCAAGTTTACCATTTTCTGATTTCAAATCCGTCGTCGTAGTTATCGAATTATTATCATTTTTAATGCAGGAGGATAAAAAAACGATACTAGCTGCTAAAGCTAAGAACGATTTTTTTACAGTTAAATAATGAAAAGACCTCATAATTTTAGATTTTATAGTTTTCAAAAATTCTTATCTAAAAAATTGCTAAAACCAATATTCTAATTTTAGCAATATGATTGAGGACTCTAGATCGTGAAGATCTAAAAGCAAAGGGAAGAATACAGCACGAAGATAATTTGATATTCCAATTTGACCTAATTTATTTCATGATTTTTATAAAATTCAGGGTAATCCCTGATTAAATTTAATTTTTTTAAATTGAATAATTTTAAATATATAATAGGTTGAAATTAAACAATTTAACAGTAAAATTAGGCATTTTTTAGAACAACAATGACGACCGTAAAAGGATCATCAATTGAAGAAATATTAACTATAATAATATATAAACTAGCATTATATGTATTATAAAAATATTTAATATGTTATTTGATTACCTGGAGGTGAAATTTAGTTGAATTATTTACGGGTATCGTGTTGGCAAGGATATCTATATCCACTATTTGAGGCCCATTTTTGCCTTTTGAATTGTATTTAATGTTAATCGGTGATCTTGCACCTTTCTTAATGGGTAGTCTACTGTAGTCCAGTGTTGTACATTCACACGCTGTCATTAATTCAATGATTAAATCTCCCGGTCCTTCATTGGTAAAAAAAATAACCCTTTCAATGATTTCTCCTTCTTTAATCTCCCCAAAATGATAGCTTGCCGAATCAAAAACCATTTTTGCCGACTTCCCCATCGTATCCGGTGGCTCTTTCAATCGGGCCTCTTGAATATCTTTGGAAGCTTCTGGATGCTTAATCGTACTGCTATATTGAGCGCATGATTCCAAAATAAAACCATGCACTATGATTCCAATAAAAAAAATTAGATTCCTTATGTTCATATCTTTCATTCAGAAAATAAAAAAGCCGACCATGAGAACAGTCGGCTTTATCAAATGTTGGCTTCAGCCAATTATTTTTTGGAAGCTTTTCCCTTTTTGTTAAGGACTTCTTTTCGCACTTCTATAGATGTAGGTCCTTCAAGTATTTTGAATTCTGTACGTCTGTTAAATCGATGTTCATCATCTGTACAATCTTCACCATTGGAACAATTATTCAATATAACAGTCTCTCCATACCCCTTAGCCTGAATTCTCTTACTGTCAATACCCTTATTAATGAGCCATCTACGGGCTGAATTGGCACGACGCAAAGACAATTTTTGATTGTAGTCATCATCACCTCTTGAATCTGTATGAGACCCTAATTCAATAACCATTTCAGGATATTTTACCATAAGCTCTAGGATCGCATTAAGATCTTTCTCAGCATCAGGTAAGATTTTATCATCATCATAATTGTAATAAATATTACTGAGCCGAATGGGTTCATTAATTGTAATAATTTCTACATCCGATTCTGGTGGCATCATTTTTAAAACAAAATCGCGATTTAGAACCTGATCTTGGGTAATACCCACAGTATTCAATTGGATTTCAGCCGGGAAATACCCATCCTTACTTACGACAATTTTGTATGCTTTATCTTTAGACAAAGAATAACTAACCTGATTTCCTTCTTGATTTGATTTAGTCTGAATATTTCCATCAGTTCCAACATTCAGCTCCACTAATTGCGCAACGATTCCCTTTAGTGATTTGTTTTTATCATCTTTTGCAAAGGCATTTAGTTCTATGACCAATTTACGTTTAGTCACACTATATATATCATCACAGCAGGTTTTTCCCTTTAAAGATTTGGATTCCGGATCTGCTCGATTAGATACCAAAAACCCTTTCTCCCCATCTGCTGCTATCTTGTAATAGATATCATCTGTGCATGAATTATATGGAAGACCCATATTAGTAGGAACCGACCATTCAGATCCATTCCAATTGCTTACGAATATATCCAAACCCCCTATTCCAGGCCAACCCTCACTACTGAAGTACAATTTACCATCTACGTAATAAGGTGTAAATTCATCAGCGGCAGTATTGATAGAGCCCGCATTAATAGGTGCACTATATTCTGTCTCACTCATTTTATTGGCATAATATATATCAAATCCACCTTTACCTCCGGGAATATTAGATGAAAAGAAAAGTACTCTATTTCCAAATAAATCGCCTTCTACGGGATGTCTGGCCATAAATTCACCATTGACTCCAGTAACTTCCAGTGCCGGACTCCAATCTGATGCGGTTTTAGTGGATGCGAATATTTTACTTTCATCCATATGTCCTCCTTCAGATAAGGTCCTTGTAAAAAACATCATATTTCCGTCTTTTGAAAAACTTACGTTAGACGTATGATATCCCTCGCGATTAATTAGCTCTGGCATTTCTTCTGCCTTACTCCATCCTTTTCCTTCTGTATAGGTCGAGCTATACAGTTTACTAAAATGCACCCCTCCATTCTCCTTTGTCTCTTTAGCATCAAGTGATCCAAAATAAAGTTTGCCCTCTGAATCTAATGACGGGCTGCTTTGTGATTCTGGATTGTTCACCTGATTTCCTGCATTTTTTACGACAATAGCTACATTTTCTTTCATGGTCCCCAAAAGTTCGATACCCTTTAGTTCGATTTCTGCTTGTGCTTTAAGTTCCATATTGGTACCATTGGCAATATAATTATTGAATTCTGCTGCCGCTTCAGTATATTGAGCATTCATTTTGAGTGCCTTGCCATATAAAAATCGCTCTTCGATATATTTATTAGCTTTATCTCTGGCTAATACCTGTGCAAATTTTGTTGCCGATTTACCATAATCTCTAAGTAAAAAATGAGTTCTAGCAATCTTAACAGCAACATCTTTATCCTTAACCTCTTTATATGATTTCTCATATTGTTCAAGGGCATTATAGTATTGACCTTTCTCAATTTGCTCATCTCCGGATTTAATGAGAGCCGCTGGTGTGTTGCCATTTGCTGGCTGAGCCCACATTGAACCCAAAAAACAAAATGAAACGAAACCGAGTAATATTATTTTTCTCATGGTAAACATACTTTTTATAACTAACAAACTAGAACCTTGGACAGAATACGCGTGGTTTTGGATTTGGTTTTTTAACCACAGTGCCTATGTAACATACTCCTAATTCAAGAGCACCTACACCTTTGGGACTTTGAGCTAATTTTTGAGAACTTAGCGTTTGGTCATACCCAATTTGAACTTTTACCTTTTTGATATCAACCCCAAACATAACTTGTAAGGCGTCTCCAATTCGGTAACCTAATCCTGCATTAAGGCGAATGCCCTTTTCTACATTAAACAAGTAGCTTGCCATACATTGAGGCACTATCGTATTGAAGGATTTAACATTTCTCACCCATAACATGGGTGTAAGGTCCAATTTTTCAGAATAATGGTATTGATAACCTAAGTTAGCTGTCAATAGACTTCCTAATTTATTGATGGATTGCCCACTAGATAAAGTTACTTTTGGATTATTTATCCGGGCAGCGGAAACACCTATTTTTAACTGATGCTTTCTGGCTGTTACACTTGCCGTATAATTCAATCCTATAGAAATATCAGTATAGTTAGCTTTATCTTGTAGTTTAGCCAAATCCGCAGCACCACCTCCTGCAGTTATTAATTCCGCCTCGTTTTTCCCTAAATCTTTGTTTTTGATATTATAACCCACACCCCCATATTGGACCCCAAGAGCGAGGTCACTACCTTTTCTTAGTCCTAAATGGTAAGCACCCTGGGCAATAAAACTTCCTGAACCAAGTCCAATAACACCAGATCTATCTTGCAAAAAATTCATTCCAAATCCTACCCAATCCTTTTTTCTAAGACCCCAATTAAAGGTTGCATCCAAATAAAAATTGAGGGTACTGAAATCAGAACCAAAGCCATCTACTGAAAAAGCCTGGTCGCGATATAAACCACCGACCCTAAATGATCCTGGAAAACCACCTACATTAGCAGGGTTTACATGTAATGGGGTAAGTTCAAATTGTGTAAAATGAATATCTTGAGCACTGAGCCCAAAAACACAAAAAAAACTAAGAATAATCGTTTGTAAAGGTAACTTCATAACTCTTTGTCTAATTAAAGGCGAAATATACAGTTTTTCTATATTAATTAGTTACATCTAACACCAAAATGACAATTTTAACTTTTTTGATCTAAGGTAAGATACCAATAGGATGAATCAATTCTCGTCAACTTGAAGTATATGAAGGATACGATGAACCAATGGTGCAAAAAAGATAGCTGTTATACTCAGAAAGGCAACTCCACTATACAATGCATAAAAGGAAGAAAATAATTTAGCACCATTGGATTTCATTTCTACTACTGGTCCCATTCCTGTTAAAATCATTGCCGTCATATGGAAACTATCCAACCAACCAATATCAGCCAAATAATGATATCCAAAAATACCAATGGCAATGGATAAAGTTAACAAAATAAGAGTTAATGAAATATAGATGAATACCCTCTTAATAAATCTTGGAACGGATGCCACTTTCTCATTCTTATTTTCAAATTTCATAGATTCATCCATTTTTTAATTCCAAAATTACTGTCAATTGATATATGATTTAAAGCTAATTTTTTTATATGTATATTTTAAAATAACCCTATCAAAAATTTCGTTCCGTCACGTTTTACTTTTTATTTACATCAAAATATAGATCTACTACAACTAAAATCTTGCATCATTCGGTAGAAAATTAATTCCGCAGTTTGATCCCATGAAAATTGCTTTCGATGAATTCTTCCCTGTTCAATCCGCTTTTCCAAGAGGGGATCATGAATGACTTGCGACATAGCCTCTGAAATAGAAATATACTCATCCGGATTAATCAAATACGCACCAGGCCCACCTACTTCAGGTAACGAAAATCGATCGGAAACAATTACCGGAACATCACAAAACAAAGCTTCAGCTATTGGAACCCCAAATCCCTCTAAGAAAGAAGGACAAATGGCAGCTGTAGCAGCTCCGGTTATCTTCACTAGCGTTTCCGTAGCCATATAATCACAAAAAATAATATCACTTTTGTATCTTGAACTTTCGTAAGCTTCTGAAATCTTTTCAGAATACCATGCCATTCTTCCTACTAATACTAATTTATGAGAAGTTTTGTCCTTTTGTTTAAAATGATCAAATGCACGAATAAGTTGATCCACATTTTTTCGAGGATGCATGGCACCGACAAATAAAAAATAATCTCTTCCACCGGTATAATCATCCCTTATTTTTTGTTTTTGGTCTTCATCAATTGGAACAAAGGAATCTCTACAACCATTATAGGCCACACTAACATGAGCACTATTTAAAGTGATGTGTCGAATAATGTCTTGTTTAGTTGCATTGGAAACCGCAAAAACATGACTGGCCTTATTCAGGTATTTAGGAACAAAATATTTATAAAAATGACGTGCGGCAAATTTAATTTGCTTAGGATAGTGTAGATAAGCCAAATCATGCATGACAAGATATTGTGGAGTGGTAGACCTTAGACTACAGTATCCATCTAAACTTAAAAACATGTCAACATCCAGCTTCTTCAATAAAGCCGGGAGTCTCCATTCGAACCAAATATACCAAAGTATTGGATGTCTTGCCGGGGGTTGAAGGACAACTGGAATAACATTACTTCCAAAAATAAATTCTTCTGAATAAGTTCGGTCAAAAATAAAAATAAACTCATGCTCCGGATGTTCTTTTGTCATCCGACGCAATACCTCAAAGGAATACCATCCAATTCCTTCAAGTTTTCCGGATAATAAAAACCGCGCATTGACTGCTATTCGCAAAATGGATATTCTTTTATAATAATTAAACTCAAAATTACATGATTATTCGAGCAATTGTAATAATGTTATTTTATCCAATAAAAAATAATTAAACTTTAAAATGCATATATTGCACTTAGAAAGATGACTTATTGAATTAATTTAAAGCCTATGAAGGAAATTTTTGGTTTTGATGCCTTTTCTCCAGCTGAGATTGCAGAAAGAGTAGAAAACTTAGGCGTGGTCAAAGCTAGATTACCCATAATTTCTATGATCATGCTTGGTATACTCGCTGGTGCTTTTATCGGCTTGGGAGCAATGTATTCAGTAGTTATTACATCAGATCATCTCTTGAGTTTTGGGATTAGCAGATTGCTTGGCGGTCTTGTATTTTCTTTAGGATTAGTATTAGTTGTTGTAGCTGGAGCGGAATTGTTTACTGGAAATATTCTATTGGTTATGGCATGGACTGATGGAAAAATATCCTTTAATGAAGTTCTTAAAAACTGGGTGGTGGTATGTATTTCAAACTTTATTGGAGCTTTTGGACTAGCACTTATTGTTTATTTATCGCGCCATCCACAATTGAATGATGGTAGCATCGCCGAGCAATATATTAAATTTGCATCTACTAAGTGTAATATTTCATTTCAACAAGCTTTTTTCAGTGGCTTAATGTGCAATGTACTTGTTTGTTTAGCTGTTTGGATGGCACAGGCCGGTCGAAGTGTAATGGATAAGATTATTGTAATTTTGTTTCCCGTAAGTGCTTTTGTTGCTGCAGGATTTGAGCACAGTATTGCCAATATGTACATCATTCCAATGGGATTATTTTTAAAATACTTTGAATCATTTCCTGGCACTGAACTGATTTCGTGGTCAGGTTTTTTTGCAAATCTATGTCCGGTAATTTTAGGCAATTTAATTGGCGGCAGCCTTTTTGTAGCACTCATCTATCATATCATTTATGGCAGACAAAAAACTAAATTAAATGATACAAAATAATTTTAATAAAATATGACTAAAAACAAAACTTGTAATCTAAATTATGAATAGTCTAGATTCCAAATCCACTTTTAAAATGATTTAACGATCTAATATGATAAAGAAAAACTTTAAATATCTTTTAGTTTATATAACACCAATTATAATAATCACTTCCATCTATTTGGGTGGTCTGTGGTCATATCTAACTTTAGTTTATGTTTTTATAATGATTCCAACAATCGAATTATTTTTTAAAGGTACTTCGAAAAACATGAATGCATTAGATGAAGAAGTAGCTGTTAAAGATAAATTTTATGATTATATTCTTTACAGTTTAGTTCCCATTCAGTTTGGTATCTTCATCTATTTTTTATTTCGTATTGCTGATCCGTTTCCACAATTTTATGAAAAAATAGGCATGATGATTTCATTTGGTATTTCTTGTGGTGCATTAGGCATCAACGCAGCTCATGAATTGGGTCACAGAAATACATGGTACGAACAATTCATGAGTAAAATGCTATTATCTACAAGTCAATATATGCATTTTTTCATAGAGCATAATCGGGGTCATCATAAATATGTATCTACTGAAGAAGATCCCGCTACTGGTCGATACGGTGAAACCTTATATGGATTTTTCATTCGATCCATCAGAGACAGTTGGATATCTGCTTGGAAATTAGAATACATTCGACTCCAAAAATTAAATAAACCATTTATAAGTTATTATAATGAAATGTTACAATTTCAGATCGTCCAACTTGTCATGATCTTCAGCATAGGTTTTATTTTTGGAATACAGGTACTCCTATTTTATCTTGGAGGAGCTACTATTGGCTTCTTGCTTTTAGAATCCATCAATTATATTGAACACTATGGCTTGAAAAGAAAAAAAATAAATGCTACTTATTATGAGCAAACACTACCTATACATTCATGGAACTCGAATCATTCTTTGGGCAGAATTTTACTTCTAGAAGTGACGAGGCATTCCGACCATCATTATTCCACACAACGGAAATACCAAACACTTCGACATTTCGATGAGAGTCCACAATTGCCAACAGGATATCCAGGTATGATGTTATTGGCTTTTTTACCACCGCTTTGGTTTAAAGTAATGCATAAACAAATAGAAATGTATAAAACTACTGTCCATGGGACTGCTTTGGATTAACAGAAGAAATCAAAATGTAATCCAGAAATGAGTTTTTAAAAAATGAAAAGCTAATTTTTTATATTGATTTATATTGATTTATATTCATTTACAAAAAAAATATTATTTAAAGCCCAATTCATGAAAGGTTATTTTTCTATAATTCTATTATTCTCATTTGTATCATGTCATAATAATATGAATATGAAAAAATTGAGAATGGGTCAAGGTTTAGAAATGGAAAAAGCGTATCTAATGATTCTTGGTACCGTCCAAGATGCTGGATCTCCTCACATAGCTTGTAAGAAAGATTGTTGTCGCAAACTATTTTCAAATCCTGATCCAAATAGAAAAGTAGTTTCACTTGGCCTTATTGATTCTGAACATCATAAGAAATACTTGATCGAGGCAACACCGGATATTGCGGTTCAAATGAAAAGACTTTCTAATCATTATAACTCATCCTCATTAGAAATTCCAGATGGCGTATTTTTAACACATGCACATATTGGACACTATACAGGATTGATGTATTTTGGAAAAGAAGCCATGAATGCAGATAAACTTAATGTGTATGCGATGCCTCGAATGAAAACATTTCTTGAACAAAATGGACCTTGGAGTCAACTGGTGAATTATCAAAATATAAATATTCATCCATTGACGAATCAAGAAGAAGTTCGATTAACTCCCAATATTTCTATCAAACCTATTTTGGTTCCTCATAGGGATGAATATTCAGAGACAGTCGCCTACTTGATTGCTGGACCATCTAAAAAAATTCTTTTTATTCCTGATATTGATAAATGGTCGAAATGGAATCTCGATATTATTCATCTGATTACTCTGGTAGACTATGCATTCATAGATGGCACTTTTTATGATGGCAACGAATTAAAAAACAGAAGTATGTCTGAGATTCCGCATCCTTTTATTGTAGAAAGCATGGAACTATTTAAACATTTATCTCCTGTTGAAAAAAGCAAAATCTACTTTATACATTTAAATCATACCAACCCTATCTTAATGACGAATAGCCAACAATCTAACACAATCCTTAAAAATGGATTTAATGTAGCACGTATGGGTCAAATTATAAAATTATAAGCTAACTAATCAATTTGTTTAACCAAGAGAAACTATGAATTCATATTGATCTTTTGGATGAAAAAGATTATCTTTGTATATATTCCTAATATTTTGAATAACATTTTAAAAGGGCGAATCTCCAATTTATCATAATGATGTAAAATTAATTATTTAATTTATGAATAAAATAAAAATAATTGAAAAATTAAAAGAAAATTATTCACTTTTTAGTGCTTATATCCATTCCCTATCTTCAGATGAGTATATGTTTTCATATATGGATAAATGGACTGGAGGACAACAATTGGACCACATTTACAGAAGCACCAAACCATTAGCTCGAATATTAATATTACCAAAATTTATCTTAAAGGGGTTATTTGGTGTAGCAAATAGACCATCGAAATCATATGAGGATTTAGTAAAAAAATATCATTCCAAATTAGCTGAAGGTGGAAGAGCTTCTGGCCCATTTGTTCCCAATACAAAAACTACTAACGAAAATTTAAAACTCCAAAATAAAATTCAATTTGTGCTTGATCAATTAATTAAAAGTATCCAAAAATATTCAGAACAGGAACTAGATCAAACAATTCTTCCTCATCCTTTACTTGGAAAAATTACACTGAGAGAAATGTTGTATTTCACCATATATCATGTTGAACATCATCATCATTTAACTAAAAACAATTTAAGCTTTCACAAATAATGCCTTAGATTTTTTAGATTAACACATTTATTTTCCTTTATTTTACTACAAATAACATGATATGACAAATCCAATTTATTCTCATAAGTTAAAATCATTCAAAAAATGATTACAAATCATTTCGATGTACAGGGATTGTCAGATTTAGAAGTCATTGAATCAAGAAAAAAATTTGGACAAAATAGATTAAATTATAAAAAAACGAATACTGTATTAGAGGCCATTAAAAATCTCATACGTGAGCCCATGATTCTTTTATTATTGGTGGCAGCTTCGATATACTTTATCAGTGGTAAAATATCAGACGGAATTTTTATGGCCACAGCCATTGTCCTTGTTGCCACGATATCATTGTACCAAGATTCAAGAAGTAGAAATGCTTTAGAGAAATTAAAACAATTTACACAAAATAAATGTACTGTTATTAGAAACGGTAACAAAATAGATATCAATACTGAAGATATTGTTTTAGGTGATGTATTAATAGCTGAAGAAGGATCATCTATTTCTGCAGACGGGACCATCATTCAATCCAATGACTTCTCCGTTAATGAATCCATATTAACTGGTGAATCTTACGCTGTATTTAAAGATCAAAAATCAATCGATAATCAAATTTTCTTAGGAACTACTGTTTCCAGTGGTTTAGCTATTGCAACAATTACTGCAATCGGCAATGAAACTAAATTAGGAAAAATCGGAAAATGCCTTGAAGATATTGATGAACAAGCGACACCTTTAGAAATACAAATTAGTCAGTTTGTTAAAAAAATGGTTTATGCTGGTGCACTAGTCTTTGTTTTAGTTTGGGGGATTAATTATTTTCATACCCGTTTAATTTTAAGCAGTTTAATCAAAGCTTTAACACTGGCCATGAGTATTTTGCCTGAAGAAATACCTGTTGCCTTTACCACATTTATGGCATTGGGAGCATGGCGATTAATGAAAATGGGTATTATCGTTAAGCAAATGAAAACCGTTGAAACACTTGGAAGTGCAACTGTAATTTGTACGGATAAAACCGGAACAATTACAGAAAACAGAATGAGTTTAGTAAAGTTATTTGCCTTTGAAACAAACGGTGTTTTTAATATAGAAGACATTATGTCTAAAGAAGCAAGCGCACTGATCAAATTAGCTATGTGGGCCAGTGAACCTATTCCTTTTGATCCAATGGAAGTAGCGATTCATAATGCTTACGATCAATACATCATACCCGATGAAAGAAAAAATTATAAAATTATACATGAATATCCACTGAGTGGTAAACCTCCAATGATGACTCATCTATTTGAAAATCATGCAGGTCATCGTATTATTGCTATTAAAGGTGCACCTGAAGCATTAATAAATATCTCCAAATTATCAGCCCAAGATATACAACTCATTGAAAAAATAATGTTGGATTTCGCTTCAGAAGGCTATCGAATTTTAGCTATTGGTGAAAGTAATTTTGATGGTAACCAATTTCCGAAAACGCAACAAGAATTTAATGTAACTTTTAAAGGACTTGTGGCATTCTACGATCCACCTAAAAAAAATATTAACTACGTATTACAACAATTCTATGATGCCGGAATATCTGTCAAAATAGTTACTGGCGACAATCCTATTACAACAACTTCAATAGCCAAACAAATAGGTTTCAAAGGATTTGATAAAAACTTAACAGGTGATGAATTAATGAAGTTATCAGACATCGATCTACAAAAAAGAGTTACAGATACAAATTTGTTTACAAGGATGTTTCCGGAAGCTAAATTAAGAATCATCAATGCACTCAAATCTAATAATGAAATAGTCGCCATGACAGGCGATGGGGTAAATGATGGCCCGGCCCTTAAAGCTGCACATATTGGCATTGCCATGGGAAAAAAAGGAAGTGAGATTGCCAAACAAGCTGCTTCGTTAATTTTACTAGAAGATGATTTATCAAAAATGGTAGATGCTATAGGTATGGGTCGTAAAATTTATTCTAATTTGAAGAAAGCTATACAATATATAATTTCCATTCATATCCCCATTATATTAACTGTCTTTATTCCGCTTATTCTTGGCTGGGTATATCCCAATATATTTTCTCCAATTCACGTCATATTTTTAGAATTAATTATGGGCCCAACTTGTTCTATAATATACGAAAATGAACCTATGGAAAAAAATACCTTATTGCAAAAACCCCGACCTTATTCCAATACATTTTTTAATTGGAATGAACTTTACACAAGTATTTTACAAGGATTGATGATTACCATTGGGACTTTATTCATTTATCAATATGCCATTTATCATGGATTCAATGAAACAATGACCAGAAGTATGGTATTCACTACACTTATATCGGCCAACATTTTACTGACTTTAATTAATCGATCCTTTTATTATTCCATTCTAACAACCTTGCGATATAAAAATAACTTGGTCCTTTATATAATCTTGATAACCGTTGGCCTTTTGGGAATGTTAATTTATATAAAACCACTAGCTCAATTGTTTGAATTTGAAGCCTTGAATTTCATTCAATTAATCTTTAGCATTGGGACTGGATTTGCATCAGTTATATGGTATGAAGTCATTAAATGGAAAAATAGAAAAATGAATTGATGATTATTTTTAAACCATACCTATTGTTAAATTATTAATAGAATTAGTTTAATTAAATTAACTTCTATCATTAATATTCTAACTGTTTTGTTGAATAACTAAAATTCAATTTATATCCTGGACATTGATTACATCCTAGGTTGTTCCAGCTAGTTAAATAATGATATCAAACACCTATTTATATGATCAATATCAGTTATTTTGCAATTAAAGTATAAGAACTTTGCTCTGTTGGGATGATTTCAAGTTTTCTCACCATTAATTATTTTTATTTAATTTTTGGACAAGCTTTATGTCCTGGAAATAAATTTATGTCAATTAACTTTATAGAGTATGAATAAGATACTAGCAACTACGGATCTTTCAACAAACTCAAAAGCGGGTTTAAGGTTTGCAATGCAATTAGCTGATCAGTTGAAGTGCGAATTAATATTCTATTATGCCATTGAAGTTCTAAAACCAATATCCTGGAGTTCTCAAAAATATGATTCCTACTTAAATCTCGAAAAAGAGTCATATAAACCCTTACTTGAAAAATTCATTATTGAATTATATGCTAAAAGTGGCTTAAAACCAGTAAAATATACATGTATCGTAGAAACAGGAGAATTCTTTGATAAAATGGTTGTTAATTTAGGAAAAAAAACTAAAGCTGATTTTATATGTCTAAGCACAAGAGGTGCTGGGTTAATCAAAGAAATTTTCGGGTCTAATACATCAGATCTAATTGAAATTTCTCCAATTCCAATTTTTGTTATTCCGAGTAATTATCGTGTTAAACCTATAACTAAAATAACCTATGCCTCCGACTTAGAACAATTAAATGTTGAACTTAAGTTAGTTGAAAAACTAAACAACCAATTAAAAACCTCACTGGATGTCGTTCATTTCCAAAATATATCTGAATTTGAAACCAATAAATTAAAATTTGAACAATTGGCTGCTAAACATGAACAGGAAAACATTACTTTTTACTTTAAAATTTATGAACTCGATTTCTCAATGAGTGATCAACTTCAATCCTTCAGTAAAAAAACTAAATCATCCTTATTGGTTTTATTCACCAAAGCGCATAAAAATTGGATCCAAAAGTTCTTCAATGCAAGTAACGCTTCACAACTGACCTATGATGGCAAGATCCCATTACTTGTATTTCACAAACCATAGATCGTTCAATTTACTCTAAAATATATAAATATTGTTAGAGTTTATCCAAAGAATTCATGATATCAATTGCAGCTTTTTCAGCTTCTTTATCATTATCATCAAAAGTGATGGCTAGAAAAAAATTGGTATGTGATTTAGGATCTCCAAGACCTGCAAAAATGATCCTAAAACCATCTTTAAATCCCTCTACATAATATCCTTCTAAACCATTTACGGTAACTTTAGTAGCTTCATCAATTTCAGTCATTTCAATAGCCGTTGCACCCGCAATTGTCGCATCATCGAGATCATCGATTGCTACATTTTCTTCAAATATATTCATAGTCAAATCCATTCCAACGCCTTTCATCTCAAAATTGTGGTCATCATTTTTCTTGACTCTAAAATCATTTGGAACGGTTAACTGAACCTTATAATAATCCCAAACATAGGTCTTTTGGGCATTGATATTAGTAATAAAAAATAAGATGAAAAGTATTGAACCTAATGCTTTTTTCATAAATATGTTGTTTTTAATCATTTATAAAATAATCGATAGTTAATATTAAAAATAAATCTAAAAGCAAAATTACTAAAATAATGACTCATTATAAGCTTTTAGGAAAAAAAAATGTAAAAGATATTATGGTATTATCATTTAATCTTTTTGACCCAATTTTATAACACTTTTAAACATATAAAAATATGCTTCGTTTATATTAATTTAGTTTACTTTTGTAATCATGAAACTTACTTTTTTTGTATTACTTAAGAAACTTAAAAAAATCATTTATATCTATGATGGACATCACATGGATTTAAAATTATTTTTACTTCAATCTATCAACAAAATAAGCCTTCCGAAAGATAAAAAATTAATTGAATACCATGACCTCCTTTTATTCTTAGCAGCTCACCCCGAGAATATCAAAATTAATAAATTAGTTGATCTTGAATTTCATAGAATTGGACACCTAGTAAAATCTACAAAAACTCACACTAAAAATCTTTTTTTAGATACTGGATTGCCATATTCATCCATGATTACAAGATTTTCTCACGACCTGACCCAATGGATGTATCAATATCCAGATTGTAGAATTTTTATTGATTCTTATGATGATTTGGGCATAGATCTGAACACAATTCTCAAAATGACATTGCCTTCAGTGGAACGGGATGAAACTACAGCTAGTTTATCCAACGATGATTTATTGGATGCATTAAAAGTACCTAAAAAAGATCAACTCCAATTTCTGTTGAACGAATTGAGTACCTTAAATTCAAAACCATTAATCAAAGATTATTTCTGGGAGGCTCTTAAATTATTTATTGAAATCCAGGGAAAGAATAAAACATTCTCCAAATCATTTAATAAAGCTTATATCAGTGAATTGTTTTTCCAAAATCAAATAGTAAAAAAAATCGATCATCTTGAAATCATTCATCTACAACTTCCTTCTGCAAAATTTTTGGATGAAACACAAAAGATAGATTTGATTTCTACTATTAAAAAATCGCTATTATTAACGCTTAGGGAAACCGATCCATCAACTTATATGGATGAAACTAGTTTGAGGTTTTTTGAATTGGAAAGAGGGATTTCAATCGCAATTTATGGTATGCAAGCAAATCGTCAATTACCGCTTCAATCCTATATAGGTTATACTTTATTTAAAAATGGTTTTCCCGCAGCTTATGGCGGTTCTTGGATATTTGGAAGAGCTGCTATGTTTGGTTTAAATATTTTTGAGTGTTTTCGAGGAGGTGAGTCAGGATATATAATGTGTCAATTGTTACGGGTTTACAAGCAAGTCTTTAAAATTGAATATTTTGAAGTTGAACCTTATCAATATGGTTTGGACAATCCGGATGGAATTAAATCTGGCGCTTTTTGGTTTTATCATCGATATGGGTTCAGACCTGTAAATCTAAAGTTGAATTTATTAGCAAATCGAGAAATGGCTAAAATTAAAGCCAATCCTCTATATCGCAGTAGTTCAATAACATTATTGCGATTCACTGAAAGTAATATTGCTCTGCATTTAGATGGACCAATACCATTAAAATATCTTGTAGTAATCAAAAAAATTACAGAAATGATTGCCAGCGAATTCTATGGAAATAGAAGTAAGGCCATTGAATATTGCAATCAGTTGATATTAAAGCACCTGAATAAACCTTCATTTAACGAAGAACAAAAAAATGTTCTTGAAGAAGTGGGGTTGTTGTGTCACGCTTTTAAATTCTATAATCAGGAACAATTGAATCTAATAATCCAAATGATACATTCAAAACCAATTGACCCCTATCTATACAATACGATACTTAGTAAACTCATTTAATATTAACTAAGGACTCATTTTAAATGAATTCCAATCTACTCCAATTCGGAAGGTTTGATAGATTCTTCCATTATGCATGTTACTCCCAAAATGCTTGGTCGCTGAATGAAAAATTCCAGACGGATAAGCAACCATACGATTGAAACGATTTCCAATTCGATCTATTTCAATCCATTTCTCTCGCATTTTACTTTCCTTTTCTAATAAATCTCTCAATTGACTGAATTTCATTTTTAACCTTCGGGCATCTTTAGGTGTAGCTGGATCAATTAATCCCGTTTTTTTATGCATCCATAATGATGTGCCATATTCAAAAGGCAATCCAGGTGTTAAATAAACCACAATAGTAATGTCATTATAGGGTTCATCAGAGTGAACTCCTGGTATTTCCTTTCTCTTCCCTTTTGAAAATCCTTGATAAAAGACACCATTCTCTTCAATAGGATCCACATCCCATCTTGTAATTTTTATTCCTAGAATTTTTTCTAACCTTTGCTTGACACCTTTTTCGTGATACACCGACAAACTTCTATAACCTGTTACATGTTCCGGTTCGTGATAAACGGCTTGGTTTGCAGCTATTAAAACCTTCTGAGGATCTTCATAAAAATGGTCTTTTACGATAACAAAGCGTTTATATAACAACTCTTCCATAATTCAATAATTGATTCGCAAATAATAATACAAACAACCCATATATAGTTAAACAATTAAGTCAAATGTTAAGTTACAATAATTAAAGAAAACATGCTATTAAGCATAAATAATTTTGTTCAATTTTTTTAAAAACAAAGCTATTACAAAATAATTAATAAAGATCTTATTTATACATGACAAGGATCATGATATATTAATAAATATTATCTAATTTTGAGAATTCTAAAATTGACAATATGAAAAATGAGAAAATATTAATTGCAAATTTAAAGTGTGGTGGCTGTGAAAAAACAATCATTTCTAACATCATGGACTTGGAAGGGGTAGAAAGTGTTGTTGTGAATCAGGAAGAGGACTCTGTTACGATTAGTCATAATGACATTTTGACTAGGTCAGATTTCACTAAAAAACTTTATTCATTGGGTTATCCAGAAGCTACCGAGGAAAATGGTTTACTTCTGCAATTAAAAAGCTATGTAAGCTGTGCCATTGGTAGAATGTCCAAATAGTTATCAATTTAGATTAAATTTTATAAGCGTATATTGATTCCTACTTCCCCAAACTGAGTTCTAATTCTGAAAACTTATTTCTACTCTAAATTTTGGTAACTCTTAGGTCTACTTAATGGTATTTTAAACCAGTTCTTTTCTATAGAAATGAATCATCAAAGACTAAGGGCTTTATTATTTTAGTATTCTTAATATACGCTTCAATTAATTTTTGAACTTCATGTCACAAATTCTTTTGGGAACTTCACCGAAGCTCATTACATTTGTCCAATAAAAGATTATATCTGATGAAGAACCATGAAATAGATTACAAAGTATATGGGGAAGAACTCCAATACGTAGAAATTGAACTAGATCCGGGAGAAACTGCAGTAGCAGAGAGCGGCGCTTTTATGATGATGGAAGATGGCATTAGGATGGCCACCATTTTTGGAGATGGAAGTAGTCAACAAAATACAGGCTTTTTTGGAAAAGTTTTAAGTGCCGGGAAGCGTTTGTTGACCGGAGAGAGTCTATTTATGACAACCTACACGAATGATGGTCCAACAAAAGCAAAAGTGAGCTTTGCTGCACCTTATAGTGGAAAAATCATACCACTTGATCTTTCCTCATATCAGGGAAAAATAATAGCTCAAAAAGATGCCTTTTTATGCGCAGCAATGGGTGTAAGCATAGGTATTGAATTACAGCGAAAGTTAGGAACAGGTATATTCGGTGGTGAAGGCTTTATCATGCAAAAATTAGAAGGTGATGGTATGGCATTTATGCATGCTGGTGGATATGTAAACAAAAAAGAATTAGGGATAGGTGAAATATTACGGATTGATACTGGCTGTGTGGTTGCCTATACCCAGCAAATTGATTTTGATATTGAATTTGTCAAAGGGATAAAAAACATGGTATTTGGTGGCGAAGGTCTCTTTTTTGCTGTACTTCGAGGCCCGGGCACAGTATGGATTCAGTCACTACCTATAAGCCGGCTTGCTGCAAAAGTTTTGCAATATGGTGGTAGCAATAGACGTGAAGAGGGTAGCATCCTTGGGGGGTTAGGGAATATTTTAGATGGCAATTAAATAATTAAATTTCAAATTATAAACTTAAAAAATTAAACATGAAAAACGTATTACTTAGTTTGGCTTTTCTGTGCTTGACTCAATTATCCATGGCTCAAAAAATATATGCTTGGGCTGATGTTGGACTTAAAGCAGGATATGGGCTAACTGGATTTTTAAATACAAATCTTTTAGATGCAAGTGATTACGATTATCAACTTGCTACAGGAAATACCTTCGGTGGAAAAGTTGGATTGTTCTTCGGTCTTTTCAATGGTATTACTTGTGATGTTTTATTGTCGAAAAGTAGCCAAAAACTTGATTATGCTATCAACAGCCGTAGCTTTGATCATAAAATTACTTGGTCAAATATCGATATAGATGTCCTTTATCGGCTTCAAAAAGATGGGGTATACATTGAGTTGGGACCGCAGATTTCTTTACTTAGAAAAGTAACCAATGCTGATCCTAATGATCCTACCAGAACAGATGTTAAAGAATTTTATAATAAAAAATATTATTCCGGCATTTTAGGTATTGGTGGATACATTTTTAATTACGAAACATTTACCACTATGCTTGGTTTTAGACTCGGATATGGTCTTACGGATTTAATCAATGAAGCAGGAAAAGCAAAAGGATTTCCTACACCAAGCCAGGTTGATCTAACCAAGAAAGCTTCTGAAAAATCAACCAATGCAGCTTTTGTTCAGCTGGTTATTGAAGCCAATTTTGCTTTAGGATATTATGGCAAGTCTTCATGTAGCAAACGCGCTACCCTTTTTAATTTCTAAAAGCTTATAAAGTTTAATATAAAAAAGCCTTTTCATTATTGTGAAAAGGCTTTTTTTATTAAGTGTCTTTTATAAATATATTTTGGATTGATCGAATTCACATTTTTAATTACTCCTTTTTTCTAGGATATTGACAACACGCATGAAGCTTGCTATATGTTTCATCATTTGCATTAAATAAGGGAGTATCATACCCCGCAGCAGCAATTCTAAGCTGAATTTTATCCATTGAAGTTTTTAGGCTGTCGTAGCTTATTGTCAATAGATGTGATTGAATATCCCAATTGATATCACTTACACCCTTGATCTTACCCGCTCGTTCAATTTGTTTTTTACACATTTTACAATTTCCTGAAACTTCAATTGTTTTACTAATTTTGCTTATTTGACCAAAAACAGGGTTAGTAAAGTTTTGAATAAGGAATATGATTAAAAGGGTTAATAGATCTTTCAAAATTGTGCTTTTCATAAGGAACATCTTTTTGAAAAATTTGGTTCATTTGTTCTAATCACAGCTGATTTTGATTACTTTTAGCATTAATCATCTATTTTTGCGATCAAATTGAGGATATGATCCAACGAAAACAATCACTGTGGTTATTATTGAGCAGCTTATGCTGCGGATTTGAGCTATACCCATCATTCATAATGGTAAAAACCATAACACCTGGTATAGGTATGCTAGAAGACAATATTATACAAGCTACTGAAAATCCAATAATTATGTATGGTAGTATTCTTTCTGCTGGTTTAGCTTTTAGCGCTATATTCCTGTTTAAAAATCGAGGTTTACAAATACTAATTGCCAGTTTAGCAGCAATGATTCAACTGTTTGCTTGTATTGGCTTTGTTTTTTATACTTTGTATTCTAACGGCAAATTTCCCGAAATGAGAGCCGAAATCGGGCTTTATTTGGGCATTTTCGGGGTTATTTCAGTTTGGCTGGCCACCAGAGGGATAAGACGGGATGAAGAAATTGTACAATCACAAGATAGGTTAAGATAAAATTTTCATTTATTTTAGTTTAATTGCCATTATTACTATATCTTTGCACTCCTTAAAATAAAAAGAGATATGGCAAACCATAAATCCTCATTAAAAAGAATCCGTCAGGGTGTTGTAATACGCTTAGCAAATAGGTATTATAAAAAGTCTACAAGAACTGCAATTGCAAAGTTGAGATTATTAGAAGATAAAGCTGAGGCAAACAAGTTTTTACCAAAAGTAATTTCCATGATTGATCGCTTAGCTAAGAAAAACACATGGCATAAAAACAAGGCTGGTAATTTAAAAAGCAGCCTCATGATAAAGGTAGCAAAAATGGCCTAATTGGATCTTTTTTAAAGATCTTATATATAGAATACTTTTGAGTTCAAGGTCTCAAAAATCAGTTTAAGTCAGTAAATATAGAATAATGCGTGTAGCGATATTTCGCAAAGGACACTTTAACGCAGCACATCGACTGTATAATCCTAAATGGTCTGATGAAAAAAACCAAGAAGTTTTTGGAATTTGCAGTAAGCCAAATTTTCATGGCCATAATTACGAACTGGAAATTAAAGTTACCGGGGAGATGAATCCTGAGACTGGGATAGTAATGGATTTAAAAAAACTGAAAGAAATTATCCAAATTCATGTAGAAAACCGCTATGATCACACCAATCTTAATTTAGATCTTATTGAATTCCAGGATAAAATTCCCACTGCTGAAAATATTTGTATTGAGATTTATAATATATTAAGATTACAAATTTCAGAGGATTTAGATCTTGTTGTCAGATTGTATGAAACACCACGTAATTATGTTGAATATCCTGTTTAGGAAACATTTATAACTCTACTGAATCGCCTTTAATTGCTGATTTTAATCTGTTAAAGTATTTTAATTTGTAATAATATTGCTGCAGCTTTATTAGTGTATTGTCTACTTTCTTACCACTATCATAATCAGTTATAGATGGTAGTATTTCTTGAAGGTTTTTTTCTTCAACTAAGCGTATGGAATCTTCTAATTTAGATAATTCTTCTATTTTATTTAGATGTTTTGCTTCTATAATCTCTTCATGAAGCTCTAACATTTCCATAAGAAAATCTTCTGGAAGTGGATTATTCTGTTGACTTTCAATATTAATCGATTCAAGTTCGAGAATATATTTTAAGCGCATTTCAAAAGAACCTAATGTCTTATAAGCTATATTATTAAATGCTGAATCGTATTGAATTTCATTTTCAGAAAGATCTAATTTATTATTCTGATCTGGATGTAGCTCGCGACTTTTAGCATAGAATTTTTGCCTCAAAGCGTTCAAATCTAATAAAACCTTTGGTTCCAGTTGATAAAATTCAAAATAATTCATTACTTATTAAAATATCGCATAACATCAAGACCATTAGCAAACAACAACAATCCAATAAGAAGTATAAATCCTACCATTGTAGCTTTTTCAATGATTCTGTCTGGAACCTTTCTTCCAGTAAAAACTTCAATTAATAGAAAAACTACATATCCACCATCTAATGCCGGAATAGGTAATAGATTCATGAATCCAAGTATAATGGATAGAATGGCTGTCATTCTCCAAAAAGAGGTCCAATTCCAGGTTTTATCAAACATATTAGCGATTGCAGCAAATCCACCTAGACTATCCTTTGCATTTATTTTTCCTGAAAACATCATGCTAAATCCTTTTAACTGTTTACCTAAAAGATCTATTCCTGTATCGATACCTTTCGGAATGGATGCCAATAAAGTAAAATGCTCAGTTTTTGTTTCATAATACCCTGCCGTTTCCCAGCCGAGTCCGACAACACCTTTATCATCTGAGCTAGCAGGAATGATCAAGGTATCAAGATTTCGTACCACTTGAAATTGGAAGGTTGTTGATGGTTTATTTTTTGTTAATTTAAATACCTCATGAATGAACTGAACAGGTTGTTCATTGATCCCAATAACGAGATCTCCCTTAAGTATTCCTGCTTTAGCAGCTCCGGAATTTTCAAGAATTCTGCCGACTTTAGACGGAAAAGGAATACCCCAAAGTTCATAAGATTTGGATTCCGGCTTCGTGAGTATTCCGATATACTTGGGATCAATATTCAAACTCATGGACTGACCAGATCTAAGGATATCGACTTTGGTATTGTTATCAAAAATAATTGATTTTAAAAATAGTCCTTTATCGAATCTATCAAAGGTTTTTCCATTGATTGCTACAATTTGGTCTCCATCTCTAAATCCCATTTCATAGCTTAAACTGTCTGTATAAATACCATGTTTCATTGCGGTGTTAGGTAAATATTCAATCCCATTTATCCATAAAAGCATTGCAAAAATGAAAAACCCTAATACAAAATTTACAGTTACACCTCCCAACATAATAATTAATCGCTGCCAGGCTGGCTTTGATCTGAATTCCCATGGTTGAGGCTCCTTTTTGAGCTGTTCTGTATCAAAACTTTCATCAACCATCCCGGAAATTTTGACGTATCCACCTAAGGGTAACCAGCCTATACCATACTCCGTATCACCAATTTTTTTCTTGAATAAGGAAAAATAGGGATCCATGAACAAGTAAAATTTTTCTACTCTGGTTTTGAACCACCGAGCTGGAAAAAAATGACCGCATTCGTGTAAAATGACCAGTATTGATAAGCTCAAAATAAACTGGAGTATCATTATAACATTACCCATTTGCAAAATTTAACTGATTTGAATCAATAAAACGAAAATAAAACACAAAGATATACTTAATGTTGCTTAATTTTTAAATATTGACTTTACCTCCCTCTGAAATCGATTTGCCTTTAACAAAAGCGATTTGCATCTATTATCTTTGATCCAAATTAAGAAGGTGAATTTATTTTTTGGCCATAGAGTAAATGATTTTGAATTGACTTTGTCTGGTCCAGAGGCCCATCATTGTTCAAAAGTTACCCGAAATAAGATAGGAGATCAGGTCTTAATAACTGAGTTTAAAGGTATTATTTGGTACGGAGAAATCGTCAGGATTTTAAAAGATGAACTTATTATTCATTGTAAGGATATCTATAAGCAACACCAAAAATCAATTGGAGAAATCCATATAGCTATTAGCCTCACTCAACATATGGATCGCTTTGAGTGGTTTGTTGAAAAAGTAGTGGAAAGCGGTGTAGATCAAATAACACCTATCCTCTGTGAAAGAACTGAACATTCACGAATAAAAATAGATCGGATTCAAAAAATAATATTGGAATCCGCTAAGCAAACATTAAGACCTACTTTACCAGTTTTAAATTCATTAATTTCATATAAAGAATTTATTGCAACAAATGTACCCGATCAACGTTTTATTTGTCATTGCGAATCTGGAAATGAAGGATTTATTGGAGAAAAATATAAGTCTAATGAAAATGCTACAGTATTAATAGGCCCTGCCGGAGACTTTACAACTAACGAAATCAAATTAGCCATGTCATTTGATTATATACCGGTGCATCTTGGTTCGTTTAGATTGAGAACTGAAACAGCAGGAATAGCTACATGTATCATTTTACAAACTCTTAAAAATTTAAAATGAATAAAAATATTATTTTATTATTCTTTTTTAGTTGTGTGTTTTTGTCTTTTTCAAACAAAAATAGTATACCCCTAAAATTAGCATTACTAAAATATAATGGTGGTGGTGATTGGTATGCTAATCCCACTTCATTAAAAAATTTAAGCAGGTTTTGTAATAAGGAACTTAAGATGGCTTTAGATGAAAATTATGCAACCGTTGAGGTTGGAAGTGCTGATCTATTTAATTATCCCTTTTTACACATGACTGGACATGGAAATGTAGTTTTTAGTGATCTTGAAGCACAGAATTTAAGACAGTATTTACTTGGAGGAGGTTTCTTACATATTGACGATAATTATGGAATGGATCCTTTCGTCAGGCCTTCTATGAAAAAAGTTTTTCCAGAGCTGGACTTTATTGAACTTCCATTTTCACATCCCATATATAAACAGAAATTTGAATTTCCAAAGGGCCTACCTAAAATTCATGAACACGATCGAAAAGCACCTCAGGGTTTTGGTCTGATTTGGCAAGGCAGATTAGTTTGTTATTATTCATTTGAATGCGATCTTGGTGATGGCTGGGAAGATCGTGAAGTTCATAAGGATCCGGAAGAAGTCAGAATTCAGGCTTTGCGTATGGGTGCGAACCTGGTTCAATATGCGTTTATACAATAAGTAATAATCCTAAAAATATTCTCTACTTTTCATATCATTGCATATATCAATAGATTATAGTTTACGAGTATTATCAATAAGCTTTAGATGCATTCTAAAAAGAAATAATCTATAGAAATGAAACTGATCGATCAATACTTGATTTTATAGTAACAGTTTGGGAAGAAACCAATTTCCATCTATTCTCATTGAATTCATAAAGATTTACAATATAAATTCCTGGTTCACTAAACTTTTGTTGTACCAAATTATTCGAAAAACGTCTGCGCATTCCATTACCATAATCAATTAAATACTTTTTTGATTCATCAAATGCTATGTAATTAAAAGTAATATCATTACCAGGTATTAAATCTCCTTTGATCAAAAGTCTTGTATTTATTTCCCTTTCATTGATATTTGATAATTGTTTATTTTCAAGCACATGAAATGTTTGATCCTTCTTGACCATTGTTGTATTATTTTGGGATTGTGTATCGGCTTGAATGGATCGACCCAAAATTAAATAACTCCCTATAATACCAAATAATGCTATGGCTAAAGCTAATAATAAATCTTTGGTTCTCTCAGTTAATCCCTTTAGAGATAGAGAAGGTAATACGCTGATATTTCGTTCCATTTTTTGAGATTATTTGGGAACTGCAAATATATTAAATATTTTTGTAATATAAAACATATATAGTTATATTTAAATATTATATATATTATATTTTATTATTATATAATACATATCTATTTAAATATTTGATTCACATTTATATAACCTTGTTTACTATATTGAATACTAACAATCAATGATTTATTATATTGGTTAGAGTATAAAATACTTATTACCTTTATGCTTAATCATTTAAATTATGAATTGGATCAATCAAATTATTGATTTTGTATTACATGTGGATAAACATTTAGTGGAATTAACCAGTCAGTATGGAACCTATATATATATTATTCTTTTTTTGATCCTTTTTTCTGAAACAGGACTGGTAGTAATGGCAGTCCTTCCTGGTGATAGTTTACTGTTTGCTGCCGGAGCATTAGCTTCAAGTGGTAATTTGAATGTCTTTACTATTATGTTCGTTTGTATTATCGGTGCATTCTTAGGAAATACTCTGAATTTTTATATAGGAAAATGGTTAGGACCAAAAGTTTTTGAAAGAAACAATCCATATCTTAAAAAAGAATATTTAATAAGGACTCAAAATTTTTATGAAAAACATGGAGGAAAAGCACTTATCATTGGTAGATTTTTACCACTAATTCGAACTTTCGTTCCTTTGGTGGCCGGAATTGGAAATATGAATTTTTTCAAATTTACCTTATATAATATTATTGGTGCTATCTTATGGATTATACCCTTGACTTTAATCGGTTATCTATTTGGAAACTTACCTTTTGTCAAAAACAATTTTACTATTGTGATCTTGTGCATTATAGTTATTAGTGCCATGCCTTTATTTATTGGAATACTCAATAGAAAAAGACTCATTAAAAAAAGTAATTTTTAAATATAACTTAACTAAATGATTTGACTTAATTTGACCTATTAAATAATGAAAATTTAATATGAAAACATTTATTAAAAATAATTTAAAGATCATTTTTTTAATTATTTTGATTATAGGTCTTTATTCAGGGCTTCAATTTTTTATAAATTTTAATTTATCGGACCAGATAAATGGTATAATTCGCTGGATTGGAATCTTTATGCTTCTATTATTAGGTTATCACTATAGTAAATTAACAACATGGATTTTTATTGGAATGATAGTCGGAGCAGAAATTGGGTATGATTTTCCTGCTCTTGGAATTGAATTGAATATCCTTAGTAAGATTTTTATTAAAATGATCAAAACCATCATCGCACCACTCCTATTTGGGACACTGATTGTTGGTATAGCAGGTCATTCAAATATTAAACAAGTAGGTAGATTAGGATGGAAATCATTATTATATTTCGAAGTAGTTACTACAATAGCATTAGCCATAGGATTAATTGCCATAAATATTAGCAAGGCTGGAATTGGTATTAATCATACTGGAATTAAAGAAGAATTGCCTCCCAATATTCAAGCGCAAGGCTGGAAAGACCTGGTACTTCACATTTTTCCTGAAAATTTTATTAAGTCTATTGCTGATGGTCAAGTATTGCAAATAGTTGTTTTTTGTTTAATTTTTGCGATATCAATGATGTTTGTTGATAAAAAAGTTAAACGCCCAATACTAGAATTTGCAGAATCTCTATCCGCAATAATGTTCAAGTTTACAGATATCATTATGTACTTTGCTCCATTTGCTGTGGGAGGAGCAATAGCCTACACTATTGCAAATCTTGGAATTGAAGTACTTCACAATCTTTTACTACTTTTAGTTACTCTATATATCGCATTAATTGTGCTTGTGCTGTTTGTATTTTTACCCATCATTTGGATTGCAAAAATTCCCTTAAAACGATTTATAAAATATGTAACACAACCAGTAAGTATAGCTTTTGGAACAGCAAGTTCAGAAGCAGCATTACCATCAGCAATGGAGAATATGGAACAATTCGGAGTGACTAGAGAAGTAGTTGCTTTTGTATTACCTACCGGTTTGAGTTTTAATTTAGATGGAACGACTTTATATTTAGCTTTAGCTGCCATATTTGTAGCACAGGCAGGTGGAATTGAATTAACTATAAGTCAGCAAATTATTATGTTATTAACCCTGATGTTAACGAGCAAAGGAGTTGCTGGAGTTGCACGGGCTTCATTAGTTATATTAGCTGCAACTGCAAGTTCATTTGGCCTACCAGAATGGCCAATTGCAGCTATTTTAGGAATAGATGCCTTAATGGATATGGCAAGAACAGCAGTTAATACTTTTGGAAATTGTTTGGCTACTGTTGTCATCGGTAAATGGGAAAACGAACTTAACATTCCCAATCATGATGACTAATATTTTTAATTGACGTCAATCATTTAGCATTAATTCACCAATTCATCATTTATTGTATCTTCTTCAGCATTTGATTGGTCGATGGGCAATGACCCTGAATTTACATAAGTACACCAGATACATTCAGAAGATCCACAACCTGGCTCGAAAACTTGATTTTTAATTTTATTGTATACATCGACTATCATATCTCCCAACCACAATTTATCTTCTTGAGTTACTTGAATTTCTCTAGTTTGATATTCACCCTTTTTATCCTGATTCACAAAATGAAATAATCCAGATACTACTTTCCCACTATATTGAATTTGAGCGTCCAATAAAAGTCGATAAAATATCATTTGTCTAAAATAATCACTTCCCAGAGGCAATTTTTCAGATCTTCCTCTTGTTTTTTCACTTATATTATCTGCCTTTCCTGTTTTATAATCAATAACACGATAACCATTAGAAATTTCGTCAATACGATCAATCTGTCCTGCGATAGGAACACCTCGATATAGATTTTTTATTTTATGCTCCATATCCATTTTAAGAACGCCCTTCCATTCAGGTAAATACTTTTTTAGAAAGCCCGATAGACTTCTAATTCCTTCATACGTATACGTTTCAAATTGTTTCTCAGTAAAGTGAGATTTATAAATGGCCATTTTAGAATTAAAAATAGAAATCAATTTTTCTTCCTGAAATTCTTGCTTATAAAATTGATCATCTAAATAAAATTGGAGTGTATGATGTATTGCATTTCCAAAACCCATATGTGGACTTCTACCACTTGGAACCCGAAGCACTTTTTCATAATAAAAAGCTAAAGGGCACTTCAAATATTTATCCATTGAAGTCGTTGTCAATTGGAAATTTTCAAAAAATGTATCAAATCTTAATTGATCAATTTTTACAAATTCCTTTTTAACATAATTCATTTCTTCAAAAAGCGTATAAGAAATAGTATCATTTGTCCCATTTATTTTTAATCTCTCAATTTCTGGTATATGTTGAATTTCACCCATATATCTTGAAGGGATATTTTCATTCTTGTTTCCATCTTGTAAACTATAAGATAATTTGAGCACTTTCCGCGCACGAGTTGTTCCAACATAAAATAGTCTTCGTGCATCTTCATCTGAACCTGAATCTGATTTAACATATTTTGATGGCAATTTAAAATTTTGACGACTCGAAGTATTCCAATTTCTTTCAGTATTGCTCACCATAAACACATGATCAAACTCAAGTCCCTTAGCGCTGTGCAATGTTCCCAAGTGAACACCGTGTCGGCCTCCTGAAAATAACATTAAAGGCAATCCAATATTATTGTCCTGCATTTGTCTTATCATAGTAAGCAACTGCTCTAAAGATATTTTTGGATTTTTAACAGATTCATTCTTTATAAATTCGAAAAAAGTATTAAGAATTTGTAAATATTGATCTCGATTGTTATGATTTAGAATAAATTGCAAAATATTAAATTCGTACAATATTTTTTCAAGAAACATTTGTGTCGTCAACAATGATCTTTCTTTACCAAGAGCCATTATTTTTTGGGCTATTCCATAAATTTCTGATACGTGTAAAACACCAGCATTCGTTAGCGCTTCACTATTGTTCATGAGCATAATTAATGAATCATTTAATATGACTTTATCACTAGATAATGTAACATTGTTTTTTTTATTTCTAAGATGTAAAGCCATTATACCAATATCAATCGTTGATATAGGAATAAAAATAGAGTGTAATATTTGATATAGTAATAAATCTGAACCTAGAGGATCGTTAATATCTTGTTCAAAGTATTTTAAAATATTTAAAATTTGCAGTAAAAGTGGATCGTCTAGAACATTGATCTCTTTACTTGCAAATATTGGTATCTGCTTTGCTTGCAATAACTTAGCGTATGGTATAGCGTCGACGTTTTTCCTAAAAAGTATTGCTATTTCTTTGGCGGGTACTTTGTGATTTTTAATTAATTGTTCAATATAGTTTACGGTCTCATAAATTTCAGTTTTAACATCTGAATAAGTTATGTATTCTGGTTTTGAAACTAATTTTGAATAAGTTCCTGCTGCTATTAGATCCTTATCCAGTCCTTCTAATTCATTAATTAAGCGCTCCTTGTTATTTCGAATACTGCAACCGGATAAATCTAATATCGATTGAGAAGATCGATAATTTTCTTTTAACAGTATGATTTCTGGATTGTATTTGTTTTTAAAATCAATCATATTTCGCACATTTGCACCTTGAAATCTGTAAATGGCTTGATCATCATCACCAACTACAAAAATATTGGGTTGGTCCCAATAAGAAACTAACAAACTAACAAGTTCATTTTGAGATCCATTGGTATCCTGATATTCATCTATTAATATGTATTGATAAAGTTCTTGATATTTTCCTAAAAATGAATCATCATTAATAAATTTTTTTATTACCCATTGTATTAAATCATCATAATCATAACGATTATTTTTAATCATTGCATTTTGAAATAATTCGTAAAGTTTTAGTGCAGATTTTGTTCGCTCGAACTTTTCTACTTGTTCCTTGAATGCTGATTCTTTAAAATCGCCTTTATTATAGATTCCGGATTTGCGTTTATAATAATAGTTAGGGTCCAACCTGAGATTATTAATATCAAATTCTATAGCTTCAATGATATCTTTAGGATGCCAGGATTCAGATTTAATATCATGAAAAAAAGTAATTAAATTTTTATTCAGTTCGGTGTAATTGCCATGATAATTATACAAAGCATCGGAAGGAGATAATCCTTGAAGTATTTCATGTATGATTTGATTTAATTCTAAACTTGATACTAAATCGTGTTCACCATACAATTCAAATGATTTGGGATTATCCTTAATAATTTTATTACAAAATCCATGAAAAGTATAAATCGAAACATCATAAGCTATCCCGCCAAAAAATTCAGCCAACCTTTTTCGCATGGCAGTGGCACCTGCTTCAGTATAAGTCAGGCACAAAATATTCTTGGCTTCAATACCTGAATTGATGATGATATTACCAATTCTTAAGGCTAATATTTGAGTTTTTCCTGTGCCCGGGCCAGCAATAACCATAACTGGCCCTTCTATAGAATCAACAGCAAGTTTTTGATTTTGATTTAGTTTACCTAATTCTGATTCAAATACTTGAGTATAATCATTAGTATGTTCTTTCATGAGACTGGTGTTTCCTACAATTGGTTGTAGATTGATAAGCTTGAAGTATTATGATTATTAATAATGATATTATCGTTCATGCTCAAAAATCATATCCTTAATAATATTTTTTAATTTCTCGCCTGTATCTAGTAACATATTTTGATTGGATGGAAATCCTACTGCTCTGTTTTTTAATAATTTTTGATTCACTTTTGAAACTTTACTGGCATCACCTCTTATTAATCTCGCAAATTTATTTTCAAAAAGATTTTCAACTTGTATAGGCTTGGTATATTCTATATTTTTATTGATTAAATTAATCCAATCTAATCTACCGCCAATGATTGCTGATTTCACTTGAGTTACTTCTTCTAAAGTAGAGGTATGGGTTTCTGTATACTTCCTTTTCTGCTCTTTACCTAGTGAATCCAGGATAGGTTTTCCGAATCTGTCTTTAAGAATTTCTTCCGTTTCTTCTTCCATAACATCGTCAATAATTCTGGTTTTTTCACGCTCAGGGCTAAATTCAATAGATGTAAGATTCATTATGATATTATAATCATAAGTTACGGATGGATCTAATCGCATATCAAATGCTTTCCAGTTTTTATCCAATTCTTTGACACTAATACTTAGAAGATCGCTCTCAAGTTGGACAGGGATGATGGTTTGTGTATTGTTGACTATTTTGACTAAATAGTGACTCGTTCCATAATATTTAGTTTCCTTTTTCAACTGTTCTATATCCTTATAGTTTTTTGTAAAACCATCAATTTGCAATAATTTATGGTATGCTTCTCGGGCACTTTCTTTATTTTTTGTTCTTTTTGAATTTTCAATAAGTTCTTTGGCAGACATATATAAAAATTCAATGGAGTTGTTTTTTGATTCCCGCTTTCGTTCCTTAGTATTGATAAAATTGAAAGCTGCTCGATATCCATCTTTAGAAATGATTGGTAATAGTGGTTCAATTTTGGCTTGACGATTTTCTATTCGAGTATGAATATTGTATATATTGAGCCATTTGGATTCTTCTTTATCTTCCAAATATGCAGATTCTAAAGCAAGATCAGCAGATTGTGCTTTCTTAAAAGCATATTCTAAATTAATGACATCATCTCTTTTTTTATTCTTATTACCCGCTAATTTATTGACCAATTTTTCAATGGCCTGATCGTAATTACCTTTTTCAATCATTTTGGTAGTAGATACACACGATATTAATGAAATTAATATCATACCTAATATAAGTTGGACTCGTTTCATATGGCTTTTTAACTTAGATATAAAAGTACAATTTAGTTTAACATGAACATATGGAATTAAGTATTTATTAACCTCAACTGTTAAGTACACATTAAGATGCAATCTTAATAAAAACGAACTATAGAAAATTGTGGAATATAATCTGTTAAATAATATTAATAATACTGGTAGGACTTTTTTTGGTATTTTGATAAATTAAAATAAAACTCAACCAAAAATACTTAGACTCTTTAGGTACCCGGAACAGGATTTGAACCTGCACACCTTGCGGCATACGCCCCTCAAGCGTACGTGTCTACCAATTTCACCACCCGGGTATTTTTCAATAGAAGGATCAAAGATATAAATCTCAATATAATTTACCCGACAATTTATCTGAGGATATTATTCTTTGATAGCAATAACATGCAATTTTTATATTATAATATTTATTTATATATAATATTTTGATATATAATAATATATTTTGGAATTAATTATAAATATTGTGGAAATGCCTATGAGTCGTTGTATTATATATAAAAATTTTTATAATATTTTTACTATAATATTTGAATTTATCATATATGTATTTTATCTTTACACCAAATCCCAGTAAGCAGTGTCTCTAAAACGTATCAGACACCTCCTACTAAACCATTTGTTATCATTCTAATTCTTTCATATTCAGTTCATTGACTTGGATTGGATATTGAACTGAATTCAAAAATAGAGTCAGTTGCATTTACTTAAAGTAAGTATTTGCCACTTGATAAAGATCGTAGTTTTCTTATTTTGAGACCTTAGTCGAAAGAGCCTGAATTTGCGCCTTGCAAATTTGGGCTTTTTAATTTTACGTCAAATACGCCAAAGTTAAAAAGCCTCAAATTTAATTGGTTGTGAAATCATTATTGAATGAGCTTTAGGTATTATTATCTAGTTTGACCTTAAGCAATAAATTGAAATATTTGTCTAATTATTCAGACTTTTCATCATTTTGCTCTTTCAATGCTTCCCAATATTCAGCACCTCTCCTTGTATGGGGAATACAAATGGATCCACCCACCATATTTGCAATAGCAAAAACTTCATAAATTTCTTCGGTGGTAATTTTATTTTCATAGGATTTTTCTAGATGGTATTTAATACAATCATCGCACCGCAAGACCATAGAAGCAACAAGACCAAGCAGTTCTTTAGTTTTGACTGGCAAAGCTCCTTCCTGATACATTTGATGATCCAAAGAAAAAAATCGCTTTAAAGGCAAATTATCTTGTGCAAGGATGACTTCATTCATTCGGGTACGGTAATCGTTGAATTCTTTAACAATAGACATAAAATCAAGTATTTTTAATGATAATTTATTTTTATAATCTTAGATCTGTCCTTTATTGACCAATATTAAAATCACGAAGTGCATTGTTCAATGAAACTTTTTTATCTGTTGATTCTTTTCTTTGACCAATAATTAGTGCGCAAGGAACTTGATATTCACCAGCGGGATATTTTTTAGTATAAGAACCTGGAATAACGACGGATCTTGCCGGAACTCTGCCTTTATAATAAATAGGTTCAGACTGGGTTACATCAATGATATGAGTTGATGCCGTGATAACTACATTGGCTCCCAAAACGGCTTCTTGTTCTATAATTGTGCCCTCTACAATGATACAACGTGATCCAATAAAACAATTATCTTCAATAATATTGGGTTGAGCTTGGGGAGGTTCCAAAACGCCCCCAACACCTACACCCCCTGCAATATGGACGTTTCTACCTATTTGTGCACAAGAACCAACTGTTGCCCAAGTATCAATCATTGAACCAGATCCAACGTATGCACCAATATTAACATAAGAAGGCATTAGTATGGCACCAGATTCAATATAGGATCCATATCTTGCTATAGCTGTTGGAACTGCGCGAACACCTAATTGTTCAAACTCTGTTTTGGTTGGGATTTTATCAAAAAATGCTAAATCCCCTGCATTGATTCGTTTGTTTTCAGAAATTGGGAAATAAAGTAATATTGCTTTTTTAATCCAATCATTAACTTTCCAATGACCAATATTTAAGGGTTCTGAGACTCTAATTTTTCCTTTATCTAAATATTCAATGACTTGTCGAATTGCTTGTTGAACCTCAATAGATTTCGATAATTCACGATCATTCCATACTGATTCAATAATTTTTTGTAATGCTTCCATATTAATTGTTTAGTACATATATTTGAATGCAATGATAATAGAAATTATACCAATGACATATCCTAAATAAATTTCTTCTGATGTATGGGCCTTCAAAAATAATCTTGAAGTTCCTATCCAACCACCTAAAATTAATGAAATGCCCAATAATTGGTGGATATGGAATCGAGATACTTCTGTCTCCTTAAAACGGAAATACATGATATCATCTGTACAAAAATAATATCTTATTATTAACCAAAAACATATCAATCCACCCATTGCGATCGTATGTAAACTAACCTTCACCCAATTATTAATGACAAATGCTAAACACAAAGAAATGATACTCCCTAATATCAAAGACAAAAACGCTTTTGGCATATCAGGATTTTGTTTGAGATTTATATATAACCAAAGATAAAATACAATACAAATGATTAATGGAGCAATTCTATCCATCTTATCTTCCAATTGTATAGTTTTAATCAATCCAATAAATCGTAAAAGTAAAATGCCAATGATTGGAATGATTATCGTATATATTAGGATTAATAGAATCAATAAACCCGCTTCTTTGACATGATGAATACCAAACCAATGTGGTTTTAAACACATTAATAACAAAGAATTATACAAGAGTATAAATAAAGGATGAAGCAGATATGAAGTGATGTGAGCTAGTCTAATCACACTTTTTTTTGCAAAAGTAAAACCTAATTAGCTTATAGTGATGTCTTATTCTACAAAGGTTTACTTTAATAAACTTTTTTCTAAAAAGGCTATCAACAATAAAACTTAAATACCGCCTTTTTTCAATTTTTTACTTGGTGCTGGCACATTTTGATCCCCAGTAGGTTTACCCTTAGAATCTAATCCGCCATCAGCAGGTTTGCTTGTATTAGTATTTGTTGGGATTCCTTGAGTCTTTACGGCTGGTGGTGGTGCGATATTATTAATTAATAATTTCATTTGCGCATATCTTGTCACATAAGTTTCTCTACCTAAACAATTAAGTGATTTCGCTTTTCCCTCTATGGAAGCTATCCGATTCGATGGATTAGGGTGCGTACTTAACCATTTAGGTGGTGTGGCCTGGCCTTGAATTTTTTTAAAAAAACCAGCTGCCCCGCTAGATACATAATCCGTGGGACACAAGTAAATAACAGAAAAAGAATCAGCTTCTGTTTCATGAGCACGACTAAAACTTAGACCAATTAAAGCGGTAGTTATTTGTTTAAGTGTTTCTTTATTGCCCAAAGCGGCATCAGCAAGTGCTTGTACACCGTAGACTTTGGTGAGTTGTCTGGTAGAATGCCGGTTTGCTGCATGTGCCATTTCATGTCCTAAAACACCAGCTAATTGATCTTCAGAGTCAAGGTATTTCATAAGCCCAGTATATAAGAAAATGTATCCACCAGGAGTAGCAAATGCATTTTGAACTTTATCATTATTGATGATACTGACCTTCCAAGCAAAATCTTTGGAATAAGCTACTTTACCAGAATTCAACAATTTTTTGACGATATCCCTGACATAATTATATAAAACCTCATTTCCAGCTTCTGGCACTATGGGATATTCTTTAGTATTTAGACTAATTTCTTCAGATACCTTTTTCCCTAACTCCACATCTTGACTTACAGAAAATAAGTTGGCTTCGTCCCATGTTTTCTTAAGAACGGAACATGAAGTACCCAGAAAAATTACAAAAACGGTAAAAATCGATAATTTCTTTTTCATAAGTTTATAAATAAACATAATGTAAATTTAGTTCATAATGTTAGTTAAATATTTCTTTCTGTGAGCCCAATGAATTATCCAATGGCTGTCTTAAAACGAAATTTTAATTACCTTTAGTCTTTAATTTTAGTTTCTGCCTATGTTTAAGAATGTTGTCCTTATATTATTTTTAATTTCAGTCAGGGAATCAATTGGCCAAAAATGGGTAGATACTGTTTATAATATTGCTGTTCAAAATAATATTACTTACGGTTCAGCCATTGATTTCGGTGGAAACCTAAAATCTTTAAAACTAGATATTGCTACTCCGATTGGAGATCATCATTCACCTTGTGGACGACCATTGATACTCATTATTCATGGTGGGGGATTTCTAGGTGGTTCCAAACAAGATGGATATGTTAGAAATTGGCTCCTTGATTTTGCAAAAAGAGGTTACACTACAGCGAGTATTGATTATCGATTAGGTATGTTTACTACAGAAAAAGAAATCCATTGCAACATTACCAATTTATTCAATTTTCCTTGGGATTGTATGAATGAAACAGATAGTATTGAATGGTATAGAGCCTATTTTCGAGCTATTCAAGATGCTCACAGAGCCATTCATTTTTTAATAAACGAGCCTTCTTATCAGATTGATCAAAGGAATGTTTTTGTTATTGGGGAAAGTGCTGGAGCCATTACCAGTCTGGGTTTTGTTTATTTAGATCACAAAAATGAACTCCTAAGTTTTTTTGGTTCGCAAAACACAGTAAAATCACCAAATAAAATATATGATTTTCCATGTATCCAAACTTTGGGCTTTGACACAAGTATTGCATCATTGACATTAGATCGTCCGGATTTAATAGGAGATCTGGATCCAACTCAAAATAGAAACTTTACCATTAAGGGGATCGCTTCCATTTATGGCGCTACGCTTCAAGATTTATTTACCAGTAACACGTATTCTAAAATTCCTCTTTTGTATATGTATCATCAACCCAATGATATTGTGGTGGATATGAATAGAAATAAGTTGCTGCAAGGAATTGAATCATGCGCAGCTAGTCTTGGTTCTTGCGGAACTTTAATTAACAGGCCTATGGCAAATGGTTCACAAGCCATAAATCAGGAAATTCTACGATTAAAAAATATTCCTTTTGAAGTTCCTGAGGTCACATTTGAAAAAACAAATAATCAAGTTGATTGCTTGGGACAGTTATTAAATCCTTCTGCAGCGGGACATTCCATAGATAATTATTGGACCAGAACCCTCGTTTTTGCTAAATTATTTGCTCAGAAAATTGAAGAGAGTGCTGCATGTTACACGACAACATCTAATGCAACATTACCATCAATTAAAATATTTCCTAATCCTGCAAAAACCAAATTGTATATAGATTTTCAGAAATATGATGAGGAAGGTTTTCAATTTAGTATCAACAATCTATCTGGAGTTACATTAATAAGTTCTGAAAATTTTCGGCACTTACCAAAAGAAATCAACGTTAGTTCAATAACCTCTGGTGTCTATATATTAACTGTAGTTACATTAAAAAACAGATGGAACTTTAAAATAGTTATTGATTAAAATTATAATTTCAGGTTTCTTTTTATAAAAAGTAAATTTCCTGCTATACTTGGCTGAAAGTCTTCATTAGGAATTATTTTATATTTATTCATCCTGATACATTCAAATGAATAATTAGATAATAAATTAATTACTTTCTGTAATTCTGATTTATTATATTCTAAAATAATTGCTTTTAGACACTGTGATTGTAAAAATCGATGCGCACCAAGTAACACTTTATAATCCTCTAATTCTGTATCTATTTTTATGATGTGAGCTTGTGGTAAATCATTAAGGTCATCCAGTCTTTTTACATCTACTTTTAATCCTGTGACTTGATCGCTTAAATGATTGTTGATATCTTGATTATTTGTAAAATAACTTTGACCATTTTTATTACTTAGTGCATAAGGTAATAATGTGTTCAGATGAGTGATAGCATTAAGTACTTGAATTTTTAAATTAATGGCTCTTGCACTTTCGTTTGGTTCAAACTGATAACATTGCAATTTTTTTATTTTGGAAAAATAAATACTATACAAACCAATATTGGCTCCAATATCAAAAAAAACATCCCCTGGTTTACAAACTAAATCTATCAATTGAAATTCTTCTTTATCCGAAATACCATAATAGTAGGGATTTTTTGTGGATTGAAAATCACGAGATACGATCCACTTAATTTGATCATGCCAAAGTATTATTTTGGTTTTTACAATTAGATTAATCCAAAACGATTTGAATAACAACATAATAAAGTACCTATTAGGATCTGCATATTTCCTAAAGAGTCTATATTTTTCAAAAATTCCCAAAGGAAATGGTTATTTGGATAATTGTTTGTTGAAATCTTGAAATGCTAACTCAAAATCCTGACCGATATAATTTGATAATTTATTTTTAGGAACATCTTTAATTTTTTCCAGCCAAATCAATTGATAAGGCGACAATAGAAATTCAATGGATTTTCCTTCGGCTAACAGGCTATTTATTTTGGCAGCTTGAAGAGCGCTCATTGGTATATGTTTATATTTCGTATTAAATAAATAGTATTTAAGTTCTTTGTCCGCTTTAAATGTACTATACTCTTTAATTGTAATATGTTCTTGTAATGATTTATTTTTTTTATCCATATAAACTTCATCAGCACAGTTTACTTTTTGACCCTGTTTAATCAAATCTGCACCCGATATTAATTTAGGATTATATTCTACTTCTACAACTTCCCGACCACTCATAAAACCGGCTGTAGTTGAAACGACACCATTTATTTTGCCATAATTTTTTTCCCCACTCCAAAAACAATACATTCCTAAAGTCATTTTTTCCGTTCCAGTGCTTTTAGCTTGTAACTCTTCTTCAAAAAGTTCTAAATATTTGGGTATTTTTTGATTCGTTTTAAGTAGTGTTGTAGTAATTTTAGATAAAAGTCCATAAGTAGTATAATTCCCATTCAACCTGTCAACAATAGGATTTAGTTTCGCATCAACAATTCGGACCACAGGGTTATTCCAGGCGGGCTCTCCAAATAAATCCAATACGTTTTTATCTTTACCTTGTTTGTTATTATAAATAGCTAATGGGACAAAATAGGTTTCTATTGATTCCAATATAAATGGATGACTAAGTACTTTATTTCCATAGGATTTGCAGGTTCCACATCCTGGAATTTCTTGAAATAGGATTAAGATGGGTTTTTTAGTTTTAAGGGACAAGGATTGGGCCAGGTCAAGGTCCCTATTCCATTTTATGAGTCCCAATTCTTCAGGCTGACTTTGTCCCAACACAGGATCAAACAGCGAGACCACAATGATTCCAATCAGAAAAAGACCTATTCTCATGAGCATTAATTTATGATAATTGAGATCTATTAATTAAACAATGAGTGCTAAAGATATGAATATGTATAATTTTACGTTCTTTGTGTTTAAATTAAAGATTGTTGAAACCAGTACCCTCAAATGCCCAGGATCGCTTCGAACAAGAGTTTTTGCCTCATCTGGAAGCATTAAATACGTTTGCTTTTCATTTAACTTACAACGAAGAAGATGCTGCAGATCTTGTTCAAGAGACTTATTTAAAAGCATTTAGATTCATAGATAAGTACGAAGATGGAACTAATGCAAAGGCTTGGTTGTTTAAAATACTGAAAAATGCTTATATCAACGACTATAGGAAGAAAAACAAGCGTCCTACACAGGTTGATTATGAGGATATTGTAAGTTTTCACGATGGTGAGGATAGTCATTTAAGCAGCTATCACGATTTGAGGGAGGAGATGTTCGATAATATGATGGGGGACGAAGTTACTCAAGCTATGAACGCTTTGCCGGAAGATTTTAAAACGGTGCTCTTATTGTGTGATATCGAAGAATTCACTTATGAAGAAATAGCCAAAATTCTTGATGTTCCTATTGGTACAGTAAGGAGTAGGTTATTTAGAGCTAGAAATTTGCTTAAAGAAAAATTAAAAAATTACGCCAAAAACCTTGGTTATAAAGACTTAAGGGGTGACAAAGATGACTTAACCATAGATTCAGAATAGGGATCGTGGTTTTATTTGTTTAAAATTTAAGAGTTATAAAAAACTAAATACTTTAGTATGACAAATTTTGACTTTTCAGAATTGGGGAAAAAAATCGGTTCATTTTTTGACAAAGACATGAGTCAGGATGACCAGAATGAGTTTCTAAAACAAATAAGTAATGACCCCAGTAGTCAAAATGCCTTTATGAGAGAACGAATCATCAGGGAAAAATTAAAATCAAGCTTACATCGTCCTATAGTATCACCAGGTTTGGTAGATCGTATAAAAAATGGAATTAAAAGGTAATTTACTTTTGCCTTTTTTCATCAAACTATTCGTCTGATTTATCGCATTTTCTCAGATGTAGTGGCATCTAAAAATTAGGATAGATATAAGAATCCTTTATCTTTGCGCACTTAAAACGATAAATCCATGGAAAATTTAGTCAATCTAATACCCTTATTTGGGGTTCTTGGTCTTCTTTATATGGCCTATTTGTATAATTGGGTATCAAAACAAGATGCCGGAGACGCCAAAATGAAATCTATCTCTGATGCTATTGCAGAAGGAGCTATGTCCTTTCTTAAAGCCGAATACCGCGTGTTATCCATTTTCGTGATTATTGCTGGTATTTTACTCGGATTATTAAGTACTCAAGTAGAAACTACACATTGGTTCATTGTTATTGCTTTTGTAATAGGAGCTGTATTTTCTGTATTAGCTGGTTTTATAGGAATGAAAATCGCCACAAAAGCTAATGTCAGAACCACTCAAGCAGCCCGAACCAGCCTAAGTAAAGCCTTGCAAGTGTCTTTTAGGGGCGGAACAGTTATGGGTCTTGGGGTAGCTGGACTTGCAGTTATCGGTTTGTGTTCGCTATTTGCCATTTTCTTTCAATATTATATGGGTGGTGTCTGGGCAGATTCAGCTATTAAAGGAATTTCAAGACCTCCTGTGCAAGCTATGGGTACCATTCTAGAGGTCCTTGCAGGATTCTCATTAGGTGCTGAATCTATTGCATTATTTGCACGCGTGGGTGGTGGTATTTATACCAAAGCTGCGGATGTAGGTGCTGATTTAGTGGGTAAAATCGAGGCTGGAATTCCCGAAGATGATCCAAGAAATCCAGCAACCATTGCAGATAATGTTGGAGATAATGTTGGGGATGTTGCAGGTATGGGTGCTGATTTATTTGGATCTTATGTAGCTACCGTATTGGCTGCAATGGTTCTTGGAAATTATGTCATTCGTGACATGGGTGGAAATATAACAAGTACAGACCATTTTGGAGGTTTAGGACCCATTATCTTGCCTATGTTAATGGCTGGAGTAGGTATCGTTTTTTCGATATTGGGTACTTTTTTTGTTAGCGTAAAAAATGATTTAGCCAAAGAAGCTCAAGTTCAATCTGCACTTAATATGGGTAATTGGAGCTCTATAATTATGACTGCTGTAGCTTCATTTTTTATGATACATTGGTTGTTACCAGAAGTTATGCAAATGAATTTTTTTGGTAGAGGATTGGTTACTGTAACTCCCAATGATGTTTTTTATGCGGTCTTAATAGGTCTATTCGTAGGAGGAGCTATTTCTTGGATGACAGAAGTCTTTACAGGCTTAGGAAAATTTGCAGTAAACGATATCGTACAAAAATCAGGAACTGGAGCGGCTACAAACATTATTGGAGGCTTAAGTTCTGGTATGTTGAGTACTGCAGGACCTGTTTTATTGTTTGCAGGAGCTATATGGGCTACCTACAGCTTAGCCGGTTTTTATGGTGTGGCAATAGCAGCTTCAGCGATGATGGCAACTACCGCTATGCAATTGGCGATAGACGCGTTCGGTCCAATTGCGGATAATGCAGGAGGTATAGCTGAGATGAGTGAATTACCCAAAGAAGTAAGAACAAAGACAGACATATTGGACTCTGTTGGTAATACTACTGCAGCTATTGGTAAAGGATTTGCGATTGCCTCTGCAGCTTTAACTGCACTTGGTCTATTTGCTGCATATGTAACTTTTACAGGAATTGATGGAATTAATATTTTTAAAGCTGATGTATTATCCGCCCTTTTCATTGGAGGTATGATCCCTGTAGTTTTTTCGGCATTAGCCATGCGATCTGTTGGAAAAGCTGCTATGGAAATGGTAAATGAAGTACGCCGACAATTCAGAGAGATTCCTGGAATTATGGAAGGCACTGGAAAACCAGAATACGCTAAATGTGTGGCTATATCAACTAAAGCCGCACTTAAAGAAATGATGTTACCGGGATTAATTACCATATCAGTTCCTATTATTATTGGGTTTGTAATGGGTCCGGAAGCTTTAGGTGCTTATATGGCTGGAGTTTGTGTTAGTGGTGTAGTTTGGGCCATTTTTCAAAATAATGCAGGTGGCGCATGGGATAATGCTAAAAAATCTTTTGAAGCTGGTGTAGAAATTAATGGTGAGAAATTTTTTAAAGGTTCTGAGCCGCACAAAGCAGCAGTGATTGGAGATACTGTTGGTGATCCATTCAAAGATACTTCAGGTCCTTCTATGAATATATTAATCAAGTTAACTTGTTTGGTTGGACTTACTATAGCACCTATTCTTGGTGAATTATATGGATCCGTGAAACATGAAACTCCCATTCAAAATATGCAACAGCAAATGGAACAAGGATTAAAAGAAGGAAAGCGATTAATCCAATAAAAATAAATAAAATAAGTAATAGAACCGCAATATGTCACCATGTTGCGGTTTTTTTTTGAAACTAAAGACAACTTAAACTCAGTCCTTCTTTAAGCTTGCTTTATACAATCTCAATTCATCCCAAGTAAATTGATCGTCATATTTTTCTTTAATTTCGGATAAGGTAATACCGTTGAAGTCCTTAAAAGACATGGATAAATCCCTAATTTTATCTGATGGCAAAACATCTGAAAGAAGCATAATATCTGATTCTATTAGTTTAGCTAGATGGTTGGATATGGTTTGTGGAGTTAGTTTTCTGATTAATGCAATGTCATCAAAAGATATTTTTTGTTGCCATAATTCATAGGTTACAATATGACTTGGTTTCTTAAGTTCTTTTGATTTTTTATTCTTTTCATAATAGTTTGTATCTTCAAAATAATCTGGGTTGTCTTGCTTTTTTCTCTCTTTGATTTGTACTAATTTGTTGAATTTATAATTTTTTATTTCATCAGAATTTAAATTTTCCTTACAAATAGTTTTTCCATCCACCATTGATTCGATAAGCAGTTTTGCCTTCATCAATCTCAATACTGCATTCATTTGTAATTCTTCTAAAATTTGTAATTCAGCATAATATTCTTTAACTTTTTTTACCCCTTTTAAATATTCAAGTTTGCTTAATATTTCATCTAAAATGGGATCCAATTTATTAAAAAAATAGGTATAGGCTGCATTTAATCTTGTATTCAAAAAATTAAGGTCTATTGGTTCCGATTGAAATATATGATCTAGTTGAAATATAAATTTGGAAGCTGGTTCTAATAATTCACTCCATTGATTAAGCATTTGTACTGCCCATTTTTTGTGTTTAGATTTTTCCGATTTTATCGTTTCTTCAACATAATTATTAATATGATTCTTCCATTCTTGAACTATTGGTTTCCATTGAAAACTATTATTTAAATATTGATGGATAAATATTTTAGTTTCCACTTGAAGCGTATTTTGAAGTATTTCTGTCGGCGTTTTGTTAGAAGCATAATCCATCACATCATGGTCGTTTGTTATGCCATTCATATGCATTTTAGACAATAAAATTAAACCTCCCAACGATCGAAGCCGGGATAAAGCAACATAAGCCTGTCCCGGTGCAAATACCTCAGAAACATCAAGCGCTGCTTTGTCAAAAGTTAATCCTTGACTTTTATGAACTGTAATAGCCCAGGCTAATTTTAAAGGATATTGTGTAAATGTACCGATTACTTCCTCTGTAATCTCTTTTGTCATATCATCAACACGATATCGTATATTTTCCCAGATATAGGGTTCAACTTCGATGGTTTTCTTTTCTTCTGGAAAATGAACTAAAATTTCTTGATCAGATAATGATTTAATGACACCCATTTTTCCATTGAAGTAATTCTTTTCAATAGATGAATCATTTTTAAGAAACATGATTTGTGCCCCAACTTTTAGTTCAAGATTAGAATCCATTGGAAACATTTTTTCAGGAAAATCATCGATTATTTGAGCTTTATAGGTTTTAGCTTCTCCATTCAAATTTAGTAGGGCTTGACTATTAATAGCATCCGCCTTAACATTGTGTGTAGTTAGAATGATATATCCTGTGCTCTTTTTTAAATCAAAATTTGTTTGAACATATTGATTTAATACGTCCACATCCAATTGAGAAATATGATTATTTCTTAAGTTATTTAATATTCTAATAAACGTGTCATCAGATTGTCTAAAAACCTTCGAAAGTTCTATATAAAGTGGTGGATTTTGTTGAATAATAGGAGCGTGAAAGAAAAATTTTCCAGTATAATATTTTTTTAAAACTTGCCATTCATCTTGACGAATTACAGGCGGCAATTGCAATAGATCTCCAATAAACAGTATTTGCACACCACCAAAGACTGAATTATTTTTTCTAATTTTTTGCATAACAAAATTCATGGCTTCCAATAGATCTGAACGCAACATGCTTACTTCATCGATAATCAACAAGTCAATATTTTGAATAACCGATTTTTTAATACCACTCATTTTAAAATGTCTTAAAATGGTATCTTTATTTTCAAATCTTAAATGTTCTGGAAAGATGTCTGTAACGTTCCTTTCAGGTATAAATCCGCCAAAAGGCAGTTGAAACATGGAATGGATCGTCACACCTCCTGCATTCAAAGCGGCAATTCCCGTAGGTGCAACAACTATAGTATTTTTATGCATGGATTGGATAATTTCCTTTAATAAGGTGGTTTTACCGGTTCCTGCTTTTCCAGTTAAAAATACGGATCGATTGGTTTGATTGATAAATTTCAATACAAATTGAGCTTCAGTGGATTTAACTTCCATAAAGTAAAAATTTTAGGTTTTGATAGTCAATTGTAAATGACTAACCAAGTGTTAATTAATGAATTAGGTGTTCAATTAGAAATTAGTGTATTCCCAATTATACAGTAAAAATAAACATATTCTAAACATGAAGAATAATTTATGCCTCATTATTTATAATAGTGCTGCACCAATAACGCCCGCACTATCTCCCAACTTAGGTCGCAAGAACAAGGTATTCAATTCACCATTGAAAAGATGTTTTAGAACTTCTTCTTTACCACGTTCGTAGATAACATCTAAATTACCAACTCCCCCTCCAAAAACTATTACTTCAGGATCTACAATATTTATTACACATGCTATTGCTCTTCCAAAATAATGCATCATTCGATCAATCGTTGCCACGGCATTAGGATCATGACCTTGATACAATTTATAAATTTCTTTTAATTTCAATTTATTACCACTCAAATTGTAATAATGATTTTCGGTAGCCGGTCCTGAAATAAAAGTTTCAACGCAACCTCTTTGACCACAATAACATAGTTCTCCATGCTCATCAAGACTATTATGTCCCCATTCTCCACCGATACCATGTTTTCCATTAATTACTTTTCCATTAACTACTATACCACTTCCGACACCAGTACCCATTATTACACCAAAAACGACTTCTGGATTTTTAACAAAGTCAGGCACCACACCAAGATGTGATTCTGCCATAGCAAAACAATTAGCATCATTGGCCATTCTAACTTCAATACTAAGTAGCTGTTGAAGATCTTCTTTCATCGGTTTTCCAATAATACATTTAGTATTACTATTCTTAATGAGATGAGTTGTAAAATCAATGATTCCAGGTGTTCCAATGCCGATACGATGTGGCTTTTGTCCAGTTTCTTCAATTAATAATCCTACTAATTTTTTAAATTGATTTAATACATGTTCATATCCAAATTCCTGTTCAGTTGGAATTCTCAATCGACTCAGGATATTAAGCTGAGGTGATGTCTCTATAACAACACCTTCAATTTTTGTCCCTCCCATATCAATTCCCCAAAACAATTCAGACATAAAAACACATTTTTAAATTATAAAAAATTAAATTTTATGGATATTATATTCAGGACAAATAACGTGTAATTTTTTTGTGAGAACTTCAAATTTAACTTGTGAAACTTCGCCTTTATACTCACCATCAATATGAAAATCTGTTGGCTTATCTACCCGAATTACTTCATTCTGATAAGAAATTATTTTTCCTAATCTGTGATGGTCAAAAGTTCCAGAAAATACTGCCCATAATATGGATGGTATTTGGAACCATTTGGGCTTAGTCAATAAAACCACCTCGGCTATACCATCGATTACATTTGAATGTGGTGATATTCTTGCATTGTTGCCCAATTGATTCGAATTGGCAATTTCCAGACTCAAAATATTTTTAAAAGTGGCATCTCCTATGGTTACATTCATCGCCGTGCTTTTCTTAAATTTGCCCAATCCTAGACGCATATATGACAAAAACCCACGATGACCGTCATTACCAAAAAGCTTTGCGACATATGCGTCAAACCCAAGCCCTGCAGTATTACAAGATATAGAATCATTAACTTGAATAACATCAGACAAAATGCTGTGCTGATTTTTTATTAATTTAAAACAATGATCAATATTTTTTGGTATTTTTAAATGACTAGCAAAACCATTTCCAGAACCGGTTGGAATGATTCCCATTTTTGTTGAAGTGTTCACTAAGGCCTGTGCAATTTCATTGATTGTTCCGTCACCTCCAATGGCTATGATAATGTAATTTGGAATTTCTGCATATTTAGAAGCTATTACTGTGGCATGCTTTGGAAATTCTGTAAACTCAATAATGAATTGATCCGACTTAAAAAATGATTTAATTTTGGCAGGTAAAATTTTATTTTTTGCGGATCCAGATTTTGGATTAATAATAAAAACAAAAGTTGGTGCCATATATTTTATATAAGGAATGAAATTATTTATTTCTGATAGTGATTACTGGCTCCATTTCAATGTTTGAACAAAGATAAGTAAAAGCTTATTCATTTAGTCTTTCGTATAATGATAGATCTATAAAATATTAGTCTTTTGGTCTGTTTCAATTATCTTTGCGACTTATTTTAATTTTATTGGGTATGTATCAAGTCATTAAAAGTTTAAGTTTACCAGATATTGACAAAGAAATATTAAGCTTTTGGGAAGATCATAAAATCTTTGATAAGAGTGTATCAAATCGTCAAGGCGCTCCAACATTTGTATTTTATGAGGGACCTCCATCAGCTAATGGAAAACCAGGCATCCATCATGTTATGGGTCGGGCAGTGAAAGATATTTTTTGTAGATATCAAACATTGATTGGCAAACAAGTACATCGAAAAGGTGGATGGGACACCCATGGATTACCCATTGAATTAAGTGTCGAAAAAGAATTGGGAATAACCAAAGAAGACATAGGAATAACTATTTCTATTGAAGATTATAATGCTAAATGCAAAGCAACGGTCATGCGTTATAAAAATGAATGGGATGATCTGACCAGAAAAATGGGTTATTGGGTTGATTTAGATCATCCTTATATGACTTTTGAAAATGAGTATATTGAATCTGTTTGGTATTTATTGAAAGAAATATTCGATAAAAATTTATTGTATAAAGGTTATACCATTCAACCTTACTCACCGGCTGCCGGAACTGGATTAAGTTCCCATGAAGTAAATCAACCAGGATGTTATCGCGAAGTTAAAGATTTATCAGCAGTGGCATTATTTCAAGTTGATGTATCATCATATAATGAAAAACAACAATTAATCTTTAAACATTTCCCTATATCCATTGCTGCCTGGACTACTACACCTTGGACCTTGCCAAGTAATACTGCCTTGGCTGTTGGAGAAAAAATTAAATATTGTTTGGTTGAAACCTGGAATCCATACACTAAGGATAAAAATTATATTGTCATGGCACAGGCTTTAGTTTCAAAATGGTTTAAGCCAGAACATGAATATGCTTCTAATGAAGAACTTCCCGAACCTATTGATAAATTAATTCATTATAAAATACTTCTAGATGAGATTACTGGGATTGATTTGGTAGGCTTAAAATATGAACCGTTATTTAATTATGCTAGACCTTCAGAGGGTAAATCTTATGAAGTAATAAGTGGAGATTTTGTTTCTACCGAAGATGGTACCGGTATTGTACATATTGCCCCATCCTTTGGAGCAGATGATATGAGAGTGGCTAAAAAGAATGGCATTGGAGCGCTAACTTTAGTGGATAAACAAGGTCGATTCACAGATGAAGTATATGATTTTGCGCATGAATATGTAAAGGAAGATTATTTGTCTATTGAAGAAAAAGAAAGTGAAAAAATTCGACTTGGATTAGACCGATACTTATCGGTTGACGAAAGATTGATTATTAAATTAAAGAAAGAAGGTAAATTACTTAATGCTCAGAAATATTCCCACAATTATCCGCATTGCTGGCGGACAGATAAACCTATTTTGTATTATCCATTAGACAGTTGGTTTATCAATGTGACTTCCAAAAAGGATCGTTTGGTAGAACTCAACAAAACCATTAATTGGAAACCAGAATCTACCGGTACTGGTCGTTTTGGAAATTGGTTAGAGAATCTTCAAGATTGGAATTTGTCTAGATCCCGATTTTGGGGAATTCCATTACCTATATGGAGAAATGAAAGTGGTACCGTTACTAAATGCATTGGTTCAATGGCCATGTTAGCGGAAGAAATTAATAAAGCAAATGTCAAATTCAATTTAAAACAAACATTGCCAAAAGATTTACATCGTCCTTTTATTGATGAAATCGTTTTAGTGAGTGATGACGGAAATGAAAAATTGGTACGCGAAACTGATCTCATTGATGTTTGGTTTGATAGTGGAGCTATGCCTTATGCACAGATACATTATCCATTCTCGGGAGAAAAACTCGAGGGTAAATTATTTCCAGCTGATTTTATTGCAGAGGGGGTTGACCAAACTCGTGGATGGTTTTATACTTTGCATGCTATAGCTGGGTTGGTATTTGATAGTGTAGCTTATAAAACCGTGGTTTCAAATGGCCTAGTTCTTGACAAGAATGGTGAAAAAATGTCAAAACGCAAAGGAAATGTTGTCGATCCTTTTGAAACTATAAACACCTTCGGTGCAGATGCTCCAAGATGGTATATGGTGAGTAATGCTGATCCGTGGGAGAATTTAAAATTTGATCTCGATGGAATTATGGAGGTTCGCAATAAGTTTTTTGGAACATTATTCAATACTTATAATTTCTTTGCAATATATGCTAATGTAGACCAATTCAAAATGGACCACCAAAGCAAAGTTCCAATACAGGAAAGGCCAGAATTGGATCAATGGATCATTTCTAAATTACAATCTTTGATCAAAGGGTATCGTAAGTTTATGGATGATTACGAACCAACACAGGCTACTCGGCTTGTAGAAATTTTTGTTGGAAATGATTTATCAAATTGGCATGTTAGATTGTCGCGAAAACGTTTTTGGAGAACCGATTCGACTATAGAAAAGAAGGCTGCATTTGAAACTTTATATGAATGTTTATATACAGTGAGTCAATTGATAGCACCCTTTGCACCATTTTTTGGAGAATGGCTTTACAGAGGACTTACCCTTCAACATGAACCATCTGGTCAATCGAATTCGAATGCAATTTCAGTTCATCTAACAGACTTACCAGTTTGTAATGAAGGATGGATAGATTTAGCCATGGAGCGAAGAATGGAGCTTGCTCAGAACATCTCTTCATTAGTACTTTCATTGCGAAAAGGTCAAAAAATCCGTGTAAGACAACCTTTAAAACAAATATTAATTCCAATCATTGCTGATCAGATGAAATTGGATATTATTAAAATTGAAGAATTAATTAAAGCAGAAGTTAACATTAAGGAGATTAATTTTATCACCAATCAAGATAATATTATTGTTCGTAAAGCCAAACCTAATTTTAGAAATCTTGGGAAAAAATTGGGTAAGAATATGCAAGCCGCTATAACTATCATTCAAGATCTTGAAGCAAGTCAATTGGACGTTTTGCAGACGGGCCATTCCATTCAAATTGTTGTTGATGGACTTTCTTACGAAATTGGGAAAGATGATGTGGAAATTATTTCAGAAGATATCCCAGGTTGGTTAGTTGGTACGAGTGATCATATTACTGTAGCATTAGATATCAGTATAACGGATGCGTTGTTAGCTGAAGGAACGGCTCGCGAATTGATCAATAGAATTCAAAATATTCGAAAACTGAAAGATTATCAAATTACAGATCGCATTAAGGTACAATTGGAATCTCATGCATCAATACTTTCTGCATTAGAGGCTCATAAACAATTAATTTGTACAGAGACTTTGTCAAAATCAATTGAATTGGTCAATTCAACATTTGAAGAAAAAATGGATTTATTTGAAGATTGTGTACTTGGATATAGTATCGATTTAGCATAAAAAGATATTATAATAATTTGATATAAGTATTTAAAAATAGGCAAATTGCCAGTTATTTTGATAATTTGCTGTTAATTTTAGGGCATATTGGACTTTTCCCATGAATTATATGTTACCTTTGATTATTAAATTTAAATTTTTATATAATGAGTAAAGGAATTGTTAAGTTTTTCAATGATGCCAAAGGTTTTGGTTTCATTAAGGATTCAGAATCAAGTAAAGAGTATTTTGTACACGTTAATGGAATAGTCGATAAGATTAGAGAAAACGACGAAGTAACTTTTGACCTTGAGGAAGGAAGAAAAGGATTAAATGCAGTAAACGTTAGACAAGCATAGTTTAATTATTTGCCTATTTAAAATTTATAGCCCTACAAAATTGTGGGGCTATTTTTTTTGTATTACTCTCAACTTATATTGAAAAACTAAACCAGTTTATTCTTGTTAGATTAAGAAACAAAATAAAATCTGGGACTAAGTGTCTTTAAAGAGGAAAAACATATGAATCGTTATTTATCATATATATTATTCTTGAACCTATTGTGTTGGGTGTCCTGTAAAGAATCAAAAACTGCAGAAGGTCCAAATAGTTCGACAACAGCTGTACGGGCAATGACAGCAGATGGATATATTGTTAAAGAAAGTACATTGTCCGAATCTGTTTCTACACCTGGAAACATAATTCCATTTGAATCAACAGATATCCAATCTGAAGTATCCGGTCGGATTACCTTTCTTAATATTAAAGAAGGAGCCACGGTACCTTCTGGATTTTTATTAGCAAGTGTAAATGATGAGGAATTGCAAGCAAGATTAAAAAAGTTAAAAATCCAATTACAAATTGCACAAAATACCGAAAAGCGACAATCTGAGTTATTACAGATTAAAGGCATTGGGCAACAAGAATATGAAATGTCACTACTTGAATTAAATAATTTAAAAGCAGATATTGAAATTATTGCATCTCAAATAGAGAAAACCAAAATCAAAGCACCATATGCTGGAAGATTAGGACTGCGATCAATAAGCTTTGGGGCTTACATTACTCCTCAAACGATATTAACCACTATTAGTCAGGTTAACCAGTTGAAATTGGAATTTTTATTAAACGAAAAAAATATCAATAAAATAAAAATTGGGGATCCAATACAATTTACTTGTAATGGCAGTAATAAAATCTATAAGGCTCGCATTATAGCTATGGAGACTGGTATTGAAATTAATAGTCGATCACTTAAAGTTAGAGCTTTGGTAGATAATAATGATGGGTTCATTAAGCCCGGAAATTTTGCAAATGTATTATTTGAATTTGATCCTAATAATAAAGCACTCATGATTCCCACACAAGCTGTTATTCCTCAAGCTAGGGATAAGAAAGTAATTGTCTATAAAGGGGGGAATGTTGTATTCCAAAAAGTTATTCTGGGAATGAGAGACTCATCAAAAATTCAGATTGTCTCGGGACTATCCGTAGGTGATACGATACTCATCAGTGGTCTATTATCCATTAAGCCCAATTCAAAAGTTGCTTTAAATCCATTGACCGAATAACTGGAATACTATGAATATTTCCCATTTTAGTTTGAGAAGACCAGTGTTTGCAGTGGTCATGAATATTGTAATTGTTTTATTCGGTATCATTGGATTTAGATTTTTAGGTGTTAGAGATTTTCCGGCCATTGATCCTCCTACAGTATCCATAAAAACAAATTATCCAGGTGCCAATGCAGATATCATTGAATCACAAATATCTGAACCATTAGAGAAAGCCATCAATGGGATTGCCGGAATTAAAAATATTACCTCATTAAGTAGTCAAGGATCAAGCAGCATAAATGTTGAATTTGAGCTGAATGAAGACATGGAATCAGCAGCTAATGATGTTAGGGATAAAGTAGCACAAGCCATTCGAAATTTACCTTCTGATTTAGATGCACCACCTGTAGTAAGTAAGGCCGATGCTAGCTCTGAATCGATTTTGTCCATGACCGTCAAAAGTGATACGAAAAACCAATTGGAACTTACTGAATTTGCAAACAATAATTTATTAGAAAAGCTTCAAACTATTCCTGGGGTGAGTAGTATTATGATTTGGGGTGAGAAAAAATATGCGATGCGCATCTGGATGGATCCAGTTAAGTTGAATGCATTTGGGCTTACTGTTCAAGATATTCAAGAAGCCTTGATTAAGGAGAATATTGAGATGCCCGCAGGAAAAATATCTGGAAATACGAGTGAGTTATCCGTTAGAACATTTGGAAGATTACAAACAGAAGAAGATTTTAATCAATTAATCATCAAGAATCTTGGTGGATCTGAGATTAGAATCAAAGACATTGGGGAAGCAGTTCTTGGCCCGGAAAATGAAGAAACCGTACTTAAAGAAAGTGGTGTACCCATGATCGGTATGGCATTATCTCCACAGCCAGGAGCTAATTATGTTGCTATTTCTGATGAATTTTATAAGCGTTATGAACAAATCAAAAAAGACTTACCCAAGGAATTTGAGATTAACATAGCACTTGATCAGGCTAAGTTTATCAAGCAATCTATACTAGAAGTCAAGGAAACTTTAATCATATCTATAATACTTGTCATTTTAATAGTGTTCTTATTTTTTAGAGATTGGTTAATTGCGATCAGGCCATTAATAGATATTCCCGTTTCCTTAATTGGATCTTTTTTTATTATGTATTTGTGTGGGTTTACGATAAATGTACTCACGTTATTGGCAATTGTATTAGCTACAGGACTTGTAGTTGATGATGGTATTGTCGTAACAGAGAATATATTTAAAAAAATGGAAGCCGGCATGGGTAAGTATAAAGCTGCCCGGGAAGGTTCTCAGGAAATTTATTTTGCAGTGATCTCAACATCAATAACCTTAGCTGTTGTATTTCTTCCCATTATTTTTCTTGAAGGTTTCGTGGGCCGATTGTTCAGAGAATTTGGAATCGTTGTGGCTGGAGCAGTACTTATTTCTGCGTTTGTGTCGTTGACCTTGACTCCGATTCTCAATGTTAAATTCAGTCGAAAAGTTTTTTCCCATTCATGGTTTTACAGAAAGACAGAGCCCTTTTATATTTGGTTAGAAGAATCTTATCATGGTTCTTTAAGATTTTTTTTAAGGACTAAAATTTTAGCTTGGGTCGTTCTATTGGTTTGTTTTGGATCTATCTATTATTTTGGAAAAAATTTAAAATCAGAATTGGCTCCTCTGGAAGATCGAAGTCAATTCAGGTTATCCTTGACAGCACCAGAAGGAAGTTCCTACGAATATATGGATCAGTATATTGATAAGTTAAGTCAATTTTTATTAGAGTCCGTCCCGGAAAAAAACATTATACTTAGTGTTACCGCCCCTTCTTTTATTGGCTCAGGTGCTGTAAATACAGGATTTATTAGAGTTGTGTTGTGTGATCCAAATAAGCGTCAACGCAGTCAGGATCAAATTGTACAAGTGGTTAGTAAAAGTTTATCTAAATTCCCAGAAGGAAAAGCATTTCCAATTCAAGAACAAACCATTTCCGTAAATAGAAGAGGTGGACTTCCTGTTCAATTTGTAATACAACATGTAGATTTTAATAAGATCAAAGAAATCCTTCCAAAATTTATAGAAGAGGCTAATAAGAACCCGGTATTCCAACAAGTGGATGTAGATTTGAAATTCAATAAACCAGAATTACATGTTGAAATTGATCGTCCAAAAGCTGCTTCATTGGGAGTAAGTATTGAGGAAATTGGTCAAACTATTCAATTAGCGTATAGCAATCGACGTGTCGGTTATTTTACTAAAGATGGGAAACAATATCAGGTGATTGGTCAAATTGAAAAAAATGAGCGCGATGAACCTGCTGATCTCAAATTGTTATATGTCAAAAGTAAATCAGGACAATTAATCGCTTTAGATAATCTGGTAACGTTGAATGAAGCGACTTCAACACCAACTATTTATCATTTTAATCGATACAAATCGGCCACAATTTCTGCTGGGCTTGCATCAGGCAAATCTTTAGGTGAAGGAATAAAAGCTATGGAGGATATTGGCAAAAAATTATTAGATCCTAGTTTTTCCACGGCACTCTCAGGACCATCAAGAGATTTTAAAGAAAGTTCAAGTAATGTTGGATTCGCATTTATATTAGCATTAATATTAATTTTTTTAATCTTGGCTGCACAGTTTGAAAGTTTTAGTGATCCGATCATTATTATGATCACGGTTCCATTAGCTATGGCTGGAGCATTATTTTCTCTGTGGTTTTTTGATTTAACTATAAATATTTTTTCCCAGATTGGAATGATTATGCTAATAGGTTTGGTTACGAAAAACGGCATTTTGATTGTTGATTTTGCCAATAAAAAAAGAATGCTGGGAATAGAAAAAAATGTAGCCATATTAGAAGCCGCAACCCAACGAATGAGACCTATACTTATGACAAGTCTTGCTATGGCACTTGGAGCCTTGCCCTTAGCACTATCATTTGGTGCCGCATCGGCGAGTCGTGTACCATTAGGCGTAGTCATTATTGGTGGAATTATTTTTGCCCTATTATTGACACTTTTTATTGTTCCTGCCATGTATTTATTTCTTTCATCCAAAAAAGATCCAATAAATGAAGATCTTTAATTTAGTCGTGTATTTATTCTGTGGAATAAACTTAATGGGACAGTCTAATTTACTTAGTCTGGATCAAGCCATTATGGAGGGGGTCCAAAATAATCTTGGTATAAAAATGATCAAACAAGATGAAGAAATTGCTGAAATCAATAATCATTGGGTCAATGCAGGAGCTTATCCTGAGATCATAGCATCAATGAACCCATCCATTTCATCCAATAATTTAGACCAAAAATTATCGAATGGAACCAATATTCACTCCAATAATGTATTGTTCAAAAACAGTAATGCTGATTTAAAATTAAACTGGAATGTATTCAACGGATTCAAAGTATTTGCCACCAAAGAAAAACTAAAGCAATTACAAGACATTGGAAGTTTAAATGTAAAACAGTCAATCAATGAATTAATATATAATATAATATTGACCTATACTGATATTCTTAGATTGCAAGAACAAATTGGGGTTGTTAAAGAACAAATAAACATAGCAGATATTAGATTGGGTATACAACAAAAAAAATTTGATCTAGGTACGACGGGAAAACCAGAATTAATTGCTGCACAAATAGATCATAATGAATTGCTGAACCTACAATTGAATCTAACTCGTGATCAACAAAATAAAAAAAGTTTGTTGGAACATTTAATGGGCAGAACAGTGGAAGACAAAAGACAAATTCAAGATTCCATTCAATTAATTCCACTTGCTCCTTTGAATGATTATTTAATTCAATTATCAAATCAAAGTCCCGAACTATTAATGGCCTATAAAGACCTTGAAATTACAAAACTGAACAAGAAAGAAATTAATGCTTTAAAATATCCCAATGTCAATTTAATAGCCGCATATAATTTTAATAGAAGTCAAAATGAAGCAGGATTTAGCCTTTTGAATCAAAGTTATGGTCCCCAAGGGCTCATAAATATTTCAATACCTATATATAATGGTGGCTATATACGCAGACACTCCAGAGTTGCTGATCTTCAAATTAGGAAAAAAGAAATAAGCCTTGAAGAATTATTGGATAATTCAAGAATGATCCTCAGACAAAATTATCAGAGTTACCTTTCCTTAATTGAGCAAATTGAAATCACCAAGAAAAATTTAGCATTAGCTCAGGAGAACCTTAATATTGCGGTCCAAAAACTACAGTTTCAAAGTATTGGAATTGTTGAATTCAGACAAATACAATTCGACGTGATCGAAATAAATACAAAATTGTATGATTTAAAGTATGAAGCCAAAAGGCTCGCCAGTAATATTTATTTAATAACAGGATCATTTTAATATATGGAGTATATTATGATCAAATATTTTGTTTTAACTTTGTTCAACTATTAAAAAAATTCAAGCCATGACAGAAGAGAATCTAGACAAAATTAAGGATAGTGAAAACGTAGAAGAGACACCAAAACCTGTGACTAAAATCGTGCCTAAGGCTAAAAGTAGTAATTTAACCCATCCAGGTTTTAATCACAATAAAAACATTTCCAAATTCAAAGGACCAAATTTTTCACAGAAACGAGGTGGTGGAAATAAAAATATGGCCTCAGGAAAGAAGGGAAAATAGAAATTAAACTATTGGAATTTTAAAGGTTCGCTCTAATTTTGAATTGAACAATTGAGTCAATTTTATAATTGAAATAATTGATTTCATTTAAATGAATGGTGCTGAAGACTGAACATAAATGAATAATAATAACTCAATCTTGCAGGGTTCAAAGTAAAACTACACTTTATTTCATGAAATCTTGTTGCATAAACTGGATTAAATTGTCCTGTTTGATTAAAAATAACTCTTATACTGCATAATCTGGAGCACATTGACTCACAAAATACAGAGCAAAGAGACCCACTCATGTTGACTCAAGTTGCGCAACACTTTGATTTTAACAAGTGCTACATGTTCCCATTCTGCTCATTTTGAAATGTTAATACTAGGATGTTTTCGATTGGCAGCTATAGGAGCATAAAGAGTGGTTTTCAACTGATCTTCTATATTATTGGTCTTGCTTGTCTTATGGTTGTTGAAATGTGATAAAAACAACAGTCAATTTTCAAAGTGCATAATTCTGAACATATTGTCCCACCCCTATTTTGAATAATCAGAAATTTGAAAAAGTCAAATGAATGTAGGATTGAAAATCTACAAGAATATAGTCATCATCAGTTTGCTGATACCTATTCAAATATACAAAATATAAAAAAATTTGTATTCAATATTCACAACAAACTTGGAGAACAAATTATTGCAAATTATTCGTCGCAAACCTCAAATACATTTAGAATATCCTTTAAGTAAGAAACAATCTAATGAATATTATCGGAGCAAGTCGTGCATCTATAATGACTATAATTCCCAAAATTGATTTTGATGGATTAAGTGAATTTGCTTGATCAAAACAATTTAATTTATAACATTGATTGGTATAAACAGTAAAATAATTAGATAAAATAATAAGTTCTTGAAGACCAAGTTCAGTATATTAATTTTCATTTAAACTTAGGAATACTACAAACACAATTTGAAATTAAAAATCGAGTTAATTAATTCACTTTTTTTAAAAAAATGGCATTCTGCAAAGAGAGAGGAAAAACAGTTAATTCAAATGCAAGAAAAATGATTATGCCTATTTGGAAAAAGACAACATTAGTACAATCACACCAAACTTGCATAATGGAGAATATTCTAATGTAAGACCAAAATAATTCAATTTATTAAATATAAAACCAATCAAAATTAATATCATTGACCTAGTTCTTTATTTTTAGATTCAGGCAATTAGGTAAATGGAATATTTTTTTAACTTTATAAAATTTCAAAAAGAGTTAACTCATTTCATTTCGAGGTCAATGCCATAAAAAAGGGGATCCGAAAGCAAATAATAATATTAAAAATAAATCGTTCCTAAATAATATCTTCAAGATAAAATAAATAACACCATGAAACCACAAATTACTATTATTACAAAAATGTTAATACTTGCAGTATGTTTCGCATTGTTTAATACTTTATACTCTCAGTCTGTTTCATTAGACCTTAGCTTTGATAATGATGGCAAGGTCGTTACAGCTGTCGGTAATTATGATAATTATGGTTACTCAATAGCCATACAAAGTGATGGTAAAATTTTGGTAGTTGGTTATTCCAACAATGGTTCTAATGAGGATTTTACTTTAATACGTTATAATACAAATGGCAGCTTAGATAGTAGCTTTAATTCAAATGGAATAGTGATAACAGATTTTGGATTTGATGATTATGGACGTTCAATATCTTTGCAAAGTGATGGCAAAATTGTAGTAGCGGGTTATAGCAACAATGGTTCTAACTATGATTTTGCTTTGTTACGTTACAATACAAATGGCAGCCTAGACAGCAGCTTTGATGCAGATGGAAAAGTGATTACATCTTTTGGAACTTCTAATGATTATGGAAATTCATTAACCATACAAAGTGATGGCAAAATTGTTGTGGCAGGAGAAAGTAGAAATGAATCTTATAGTGATTTTGCTTTAGTTCGTTATAACACAAATGGCAGCCTAGACAGCAGCTTTGATTCGGATGGAAAAGTGACTACAATTGTTAATGGTAGTGCTTTAAATGGTGCATATTCTGTTGTCATACAGAGTGATGGCAAAATTGTAGCGGCTGGATATAGTGGACATAAACAGAATGGCACTGATTTTCGTTTTGCTTTAGTGCGTTACAACATAAATGGCAGTTTAGACAACAGCTTTGATAAAGATGGAAAAGTAACCACAGATATTGGTACTTTTGGTGATCTTGCATATTCTATTGTTATACAAAGTGATGGTAAAATTGTAGCGGCTGGATATAGCGGAAATGGTTCTAATCTTGATTTTGCTTTAGTACGTTTTAACACAAATGGCAGTTTAGACAACAACTTTGGTACAGATGGAAAAGTGACTACGGCTGTTGGAAATTCAAAAGATGTTGCACATTCAATTGTTATACAAAGTGATAACAAAATTATTGCAGCGGGTCAAAGCAACCATAGTTTTGCTTTAATGCGTTACAACACTGATGGCAGTTTAGATAACATCTTTGATACAGATGGAAAAGTGTTTACAGATATTGGAAATGGTGATGATGGTGCATTTTCTATTGCCATACAGAATGATGGTAAAATTGTTGCAGCGGGTTTTAGCAACAATGGCCCTGTGCATTATTATCCTACACATATAGCAGTAGTTAGATATAATAATACCAACAGTGTATCAATAAATGAGACTGCTGGTTATTCTAAAGAAATGTTTGTTTTTCCCAATCCTTTTTCTACTTATGCAACTTTACAAACTAGCAATATTTTGAAAAATCCTAGATTGACATTCTATAACTTATACGGACAATCAGTAAAACAAATAACTTCCTTAACTATCAAATTTGGCAATACAATTAGTTTTAACCGTGACAATTTACCAAACGGAACATATTTCATTCAGTTAATTGATGACAATCAAATAATTTCGACAAATAAACTTGTTATCACAGATTAATCCTAACTATCGACACAATATTCGATAAAAAGAAAGCAATCCTTTAGCCGATTTGGGGAATTTTTTATATCTTCAACTTCCAGAATTAATTAAACTAATTGGCTTTCTTTATCCTGCATTCTTTTAAAAAAATGTTTGCACAGATTTCATAAAAAAAAGTAACAATAAAAAAACATGAAACAAACAATTTTAATTATCACATTTTTCTTATTGGCTAAGCTGACTTTCGGCCAGAATACACCAAATGAATACTCTAACTTGGTGAGAATTGCTGACTCACTTTACAACTCAAAAGATTTTAGAAAATCGGGTGACAAATATTCCGAAGCTTTCAAAGTAAACTCCTGGAAAGGGTTATCCAATGACAGGTATAATGCTGCCTGTTCTTGGGCAATGGCATCAGTGCCGGATAGTGCGTTCTATCAACTTGAAAGAATTGCTTACCAAATGAATTATATAAACTATAGTCATATAACAACAGACCCTGATTTGAACTCATTGCACAATGATAACAGATGGGAACCATTACTTGATAAAATCAAGCATAACAAAGAAATAGCAGAGGCGAACCTGAACAAACCTTTAGTTGCAATTCTTGACAGTATTTATATTGAAGATCAAAAATACAGACAACAAATTAGTGGAATCGAGAAAAAGTATGGTGGAGAATCAAAAGAAATGAAAGACCACTGGAAATTGATAAAAGAAAAGGATTCAATAAATTTAGTCAAAGTAAAAACTATGCTTGATCAATATGGGTGGTTAGGCAATGACATTATTGGTGGGCCAGGAAGCACTACTTTGTTTCTTGTAATTCAACATTCTAACCAGACGACTCAGGAAAAATATTTGCCTATGATGAGAGAGGCTGTTAAAAAAGGCAAAGCACAAGGTAGTAGCTTAGCGCTACTTGAGGACAGAGTTTTATTGGGACAAGGAAAACGCCAAATTTATGGTAGCCAAATTGCACGAGACCAAGAAACGCACTTTTATTATGTTTCACCTTTGGAAGACCCAGACCATGTAGACCAGAGAAGAGCAGAAGTTGGACTTGGGCCATTGGCAGATTATGTAAATCGTTGGCAGATTAAATGGGATATTGAACAATATAAAAAGGACTTACCAACATTAGAAGAAAAGATAAAACATAAATACTAAAACTATTATTTAAACAGAAATATAATATCATTTACAAACATTCTAGTTTAGATTTTAAATCTTTTTTGTCAATGTCAATTTTGTCCTGATTAAAAAAGTTAAACCACCTAACATGTAAACTTTATCGATGTTAGGTGGCTCATCGTATTTTCCACTTACTTGATTTGCGAATTAACAAGATGAAGTTAATTTTTTTCAGCGTATGTTTTTAGTCCATTTAGAAACAGGTTAATTCCTGAATTAAATTGTTTGCCAATCATTATTTTATCCATAAGCTCACCAATTAAACCAAACTTTACTGTGTATTCCATGACTTGTTGAACTTTGGTTTGGTTCCCGATTATTTCAAAACTGTATGTGTGTTTTAATCTTTTGATAGGAAAAGAACAGTCTGTCAATTGATAAACCAGTTTTTCATTTGGATTGAATTCGGTAATCATTTCGTCAAACCAATTTTTGCCATCTTGCATTAAAACTTTTCTTTTTGCATGTAACCCCGTTTTTATCTCGGAAATTAAAGTTGCTTTTTTTACGGTAGGGTCGGTTTTATCCAACAATTCTAGATCAGTAAGAATGTTCCATATTCTGCCAATAGGTGCGTCAATAGTTATGGAATTAATCAAAGTACTCATCGTCTTATTTCATTGAATGTAAAGCAATCTTATTTCCTTCAGTGTCTAAAAATATCGCCATAAAACCATTTCCGCCAATTGAGGTTTTTGGCAATAGAATTTTACCTCCCGCCTGTTCAACTTTTGATAAAGGACCATTCAAGTCTTCTCCCCCATTCAAATATATTAACACTCCTTCTGCAGATGGCACATACCCATCTCCTTGTACTATTCCGCCGCCTATACCCCCATTTTGCATATCCGCTGGTAACATTCCATACTTAAATAAAGGGTGTGGCATCTCTGAAATTTCAGCGCCATAAAGCGTGCCATAAAATTTTTTTGCTCTTGCGAAATCAGTAACTGGGATTTCGAACCAATTAATTGCATTTGTCATTTTTTGTTTTTTAAAGATTTGATCAGCAAAGATACACAACTACTTGTAATTTGCAAGTAGTTATTTTATTATATATTTGCATTGTGAAACAAATCGTTAGAAAGTCAGATTGTCCGATAAATTTTGCCTTAGAAATTTTTGGGGATAGGTGGACTTTTCTTATTGTCAGAGATCTAATGTTCAAGGGCAAGCATTACTATGGTGAATTTCTCACCTCCGAAGAGAACATTGCAACCAATATTCTTGCAGATAGATTGGCATTATTGGAAATGAATGGCATAGTCAATAAATCAAGTGACCCAAGCCATAAGCAAAAAATTATTTATCGGCTTACACCAAAAGGAATTGACCTCATTCCTATCCTAATAGAAGTCATCATGTGGTCAGCCAAATATGACAAGGATACTGCCGTAGATTTGAACTTTGTTAAAAGCGTTGAACAGGATAAAGTAGGCCTTATCGCTCAATTAACCAGTCGACTTATCGAAGATTTAAATAATGTTTAAACACTATTAATACATAATCAGAAGCGTTTAAATTCATATCCATAGCAAAATAACATTTGAATAAATAAGAGGCAGATTTAGAATCTGAATTAATTAATTGTCAGTCCTTTTAAGATCTTGGACCTTGCTTTTGGATTCGTAATATTGCAATTACCTGCTTATTTAAACCTATAATTTTGACAGAATAAATACCATCTTTCAATTGACTTATATCATAAGATTCAAATGTTGGATAAGATGCTATCTTTTGTCCTAATATATCGTACAATTCTACTTGGGTTAAAATAGTATTAGTCGCAATTGAAAATACACTGGCAGTTGGATTGGGATACATCTTTAATGAAATAGTCTTTGTTTCATGATTGGACAAAACCATGTTGAACAAATAATCAATCTTTAATCTATTGGTGGTGTCGCCTTTTTCAAAAACCCACAGGACTACATGGGCTCCACCCTGAATGCCATTCGTTTCAAAATGAACATCCATATTGACCGAGCTATCTACTAATAATACATTGGGTAATTTATCCGGACAATCTACAATTTTTGGAGTATAACAATTATTATTATCACATACATAAGATTGCCAACCTAAGGGAATGCTAACATCCACTTTACTCCACATGATTTCTTGAAGTTCTTGGACCTTGTTTATGATCTTATTGTGACAATAATAATCAGCGTTCTTAATAATCTGACTTTCGGCAATGTAACATGGATTGAATGCGGAATTAAAACGTATCTGGCCTAGACTCATTGTCCCCACAAAACAAAACAATATAAAATGTATTGATTTCACAGGATCATTAATACGATTAAAAATTTAGTTCCTATTACGCCCTAGGAGACCTTTTCTGTAGTCGAACCGTGCGAAGTAATTGATCATTTGGACCAATCAGTTTAACAAGGTATATACCATCTACTAAATTACTGATATCATAACTCTTGAAATGACCTGCATTAAAGGAAACCACTTTCTTTCCAAGTATGGAATACAATTCAACTCTGGTTAATCCTGTATTGTATTCTACTGTGAATGCATTGGAGGCAGGATTTGGATACATCTTAATGGCTATATTCTTAACCTCATTGTTGGAAACGGTTTTATTGAATAGGTAATCTATCTTTAATTTTTTGGTGGTATCATCTTTCTCATTGACCCAAATTACAACATGAGCCCCGCCCTGGGTACCATCAGTTTGAAAATGTACATCCATATTAACTGTGCTATCTACCAATACTTCATTAGCTGCGTCTTCCGGACATTTAACAACAGCAGGTGAATAACATTGATTATTATCACACACATATGAATCCCAAAACAATGGCATTAAGAGATTCTCCTTTGCCCATAAAACTAAAATAGGTCGTTTCGTATGGTTGCGTATTTTGTTATGACAGTACTGATCCTTTGATGCATCCACTTTTTCTTCGAGCTTACAAGGATTAAATTCGGAACTAAAACGTTCTTGAGAAAAGCCCAAAGACATTGATAAACAAAACAAAATGGTAAATATTCTTGCCATAACCTTATTATTTAGCGTACTGAAGGGTAAAGTTAAACTATATTATTTAAAAAATCGATATTTCATTATAATTTATTAGAGAAATAATTTGCACTAAAAATTGTAATTTTAAATATAAATAATTGAATTACAATATTATATATATATTAATTAAATTTAGTTTAATGTACTTTATTACATATTATACAACGTCTGATGGGTAAAAATGTAAGTTTCGGAAGTAATACATGTATATTTATTCCGCTTATAATTCCAAAATCCTACCTTTACTAAGCTTTTATCAAATCAGTACATGGCAAGAATATTCATTATTGGAAATGGTATTTCTGGAGTTACTGCTGCCAGACACATCCGGAAATTATCTAACCATGATATAACGATTATTTCTTCAGAATCAAGCCATTTCTTTGCACGTACAGCACTTATGTATGTCTACATGGGCCATATGCGTTTTAAAGATATCAAACCCTATGAGGATGGATTTTGGAAAAAAAACCGCATAGAATTACTTCACGATAGCGTGATCGGAATCGAATTTATTTCTAAATCATTGACCCTTGAATCTGGATTAAAACTGCATTATGATCAATTAATACTAGCCACAGGATCTATACCCAATAAAATGGGATGGCCAGGTCAAGATCTTCAAGGTGTGAGTGGACTGTATCACCTGCAAGATCTGGAAATGATGGAACAATACAGCAAAAATTGCTCGCGTGCTGTAATTGTAGGAGGAGGCTTAATTGGAATTGAGATGGCAGAGATGTTTCATTCCAGGCACATTCCTGTAACCCTTGTCGTTAGAGAAAAAGAGTATTGGTATAATATTCTACCTCCAGAGGAAGCCGCCATGATCTCCAGACATATTCATGAACACAACATCGACCTAAAATTAAATTGTGAGCTTACAGAAATTCTGGATAATGGTCAAGGAGAAGCAGCAGGAGTAGTTCTATCAAACGGAGAACAAATAGAATGCAATTATGTAGGATTGACTGTGGGTGTTAAGCCAAATATAGAATTTCTAAAAAACACAGCACTGGAAACGGATCGAGGTATTTTAGTGAATGAACAACTTGAAACCAATATAGCTGATGTTTACGCTATTGGTGATTGCGCTCAATTAAGACATGCATTATCCGGTAGAAAACCGATTGAAGCAATATGGTATACTGGTAGGATGATGGGCGAAACGGTCGCTTATAATATTTGTAAAGAACCTGTCAGTTATAATCCCGGGATTTGGTTTAATTCTGCTAAATTTCTGGATATCGAGTATCAGGTCTATGGTTTTGTCCCATCAAAAATCCAATCACCATTTAATAGTTTTTATTGGGAGCATACTGATGGCAAAAAAAGTATTCGATTGGTTTTTAATATTGAAACCAGTGAAATTCTAGGCTTTAATTTAATGGGCATAAGATTTAGACATGAAGTCTGTGAAACATGGATCTCAAAAAAAACTGGGTTGAATGATGTAGTCCAAAATATTCGTCTGGCGTTTTTTGATCCTGAATTTTATAAAAATTATGAAGTATCTTTTGTTGAATCATTCAATCAACAATTCAATCAACAAATTATTTTAAATAAAAATAAAACATTGAATCATGTTTTCAAATTTCTAACACAAAAATAATGATGAACCATTCCAATATCATTCGTTCAAAATCATTGATCCGTTCAAAATTTCAGGTCATTTTAATTACAATTGGGCTAGGAATTTTATTAGGCATTTTTTGTCTCGCACAATTTACCCAATTAGTAAGTTTTGGATTATTAGTCAGTTTACTTTTAGGTATATCATTAATCATTATTTATTATTCCAAAACCTTGTATGCAAACTTACCCGAAGGAATTAAAAACAACGGTGTTTGGACAGGAACTTTGACTGGAAGAGGAGTTTCAGCATGGATACTTGGTGTTGTGTTAACTTGCTTTTATATACTACTATATTGGTTTCCACATATACTGGGCCTATCCACATCAGGCAATACTGGAATCATTGGTTTCTTTGATCCATTAAGTCAATTTTTTAAAAATCAGCCGGCAAGTGAATGGTTCGTTTACGGTACTTTGTATACACTGGCAATTATACTTTTTGGAATAAAGTTTATTTGGAAATATCGCCACAATAAATATCAATTATTAAGAACCATTTCAGTTATTTTTTTTCAAACAGCTTTTGCTTTTTTACTTCCTGAATTCATGTTGCGATTGAACTTGCCCTTCAATGATTTTAAAAACATGTGGCCTCTGAATTATTATTTTTTTGATTCCTGGCATCTTGAAGAATTAATGCATGCTGGAAATATTGGATGGTTTATGCTCATTTGGGGCTTAGCCATGATTTTTCTGATTTCTCCAATACTTACTTACTTATACGGTAAACGCTGGTATTGCAGTTGGGTGTGTGGATGTGGTGGTTTAGCTGAAACGGCAGGAGATTCGTTTAGACATTTATCCGATAAATCAATTAAAGCATGGAATTTGGAACGCTATTTAATTTATAGTGTATTGCTCATTTCTGTAATCATGACTGTCGGTGTACTATATTCATATAAAACAGGTGTAAATACCTTATTAGGAATCAACACTTATGAATTGCGAAAGTGGTATGGTTTTATCATTGGAGCTGCTTTTTCTGGTGTGATCGGAGTAGGCTTTTATCCATTATTAGGAAGTCGTGTCTGGTGCAGGTTTGGTTGTCCGATGGCAGCAATACTTGGAATACAGCAGAAATTTTTCTCACGATTCCGGATCACAACCAATGGTGGACAATGTATTACTTGTGGTAATTGTTCCACCTATTGTGAAATGGGTATCGATGTCCGGGCTTATGCACAACGTGGTCAGAATATAGTTCGAGCTTCGTGCGTAGGCTGCGGAATTTGTGCTGCTGTATGCCCACGAGGAGTCCTTAGACTTGAAAATGGTTCAGCAGATATTTCAACCCGAACTACTCAATTAAAAACCATTCACATCAGTGAAGATGCATTGAGAATTTTAAACTAACATTTATAAACTAGGCCCTTGTTTATAAATTAACTTCTTCCCCTAACGCAGGTATCTCAATATTTTTAAATCCCTCGTGTTTTAATTTGTCTTTATAAATAATTTGTGTATCCGCATCGCCATGGACTAAAAACATTCGCTGTGAAGTATTGATTTGATTAGCAAGAAAATCCAACATTTCCTTTTGATCACCATGTGCAGAAAATGAATCCATGATTTCAATTTTTGCGTTTACTTTCATTATTTCATTGAACATTTTAATTTCTGATACACCACTTCTTAAAATACCTCCGGGTGTATTCGGAGAACAGTAACCTACAAATAAAATAGTGTTATTCGGATTTGAGATATTATTGAATACATGGTGTTTGATTCGTCCCGCATTAACCATTCCTGCTGCAGAAATAATGATGCAAGGATCATTTGAGGTATTCAATTTTTTAGATTCATTGACATCGGTAATGTAATGAAGTGTATTAAAACCAAATGGATCTGGATCTTTTAATATGTATTGATGTAGATCATAATCAAAACATTCCGGATGCGTCCTGAAAATATCTGTTGCATTAACGGCTAAAGGGCTATCCACATAAACAGGAATATTCGGTAAGCGCATTTCATGTTCCAATTGATCTAGAATATAAACTATTTCCTGGGTTCTTCCAAGACTAAAAGCTGGTATAATAACTTTACCTTTTTGCTGAATACAAGTCTGATTAATAATATCCAAGAATCTGTTTTTTTCTGCAGGTTTTTCTATGTGAAGTCGATCTCCATAAGTCGATTCTGTTAATACGATATCAGAAGGCAACATGGGATGTGGATCACTCAGTATCGGTCGATTTGGTCGTCCAATATCTCCAGAAAAAGCAAGCCTCAAATCATCACCACCATGTTTAATTCTAAGGTTGACACTTGCAGAACCTAAGATATGCCCTGCATCAGTGAACAATAAATGAATGCCGGGTGAAATTTCAATGAGTTGATCATAAGACATGCCAACAAATAATTTTAAAGCATTGACTACATCCTGAGAATTATATATTGGAACGCGTTCTTCTAATTTGCCCTTATAATTTTTATTAGTTCGGAGTTTAGCCAACATTTTTTCATTGTGAAATTGTGCATCTCGTTCTTGAATGTGGGCTGTATCCATCAACATAATTGAAGCTAAATCTCGTGTTGCATGGGTACTAAATATATTACCTCTAAATCCATCTTTTACTAATTTTGGAATCCGTCCACAATGATCAATATGGGCATGGGATAATATTAATAAATCAATCTCTTTAGGATCAAAAAACCAAGTCGAATTAAGTTCCTCGAGATTATCGACATCACCTTGAAATAAACCACAATCCAATAGTATTTTAAAACCATTCTCTAAGGTTAATAAATGACTACTTCCAGTTACTTCTTGCGCTGCGCCACAAAATTTAATTTTCATTTGTACGAAATTTTAATTGCTATTTAATGATGTTATCCCATTTTGAATTCTAAGAATAACTTGTTCTCTTCCTAAAGAAATAAGCATTTTATAAATATCCGGCCCCGTAGGAATTCCTGATAACATGACCCTTAATGTTGGCAAGACATCTCCCATTTTATATTGATAATCTGTCATAAATTGTTTAATTATTGGTTCTAAAACTTCTTGGTTCCAAAATTCCAAACCTCCTAATATTTGAACTAAATTTTGATAAGAAGTGGTCCACTCTGATTTCCATTTTTTTTCTTTAAAATCAGCATTATAATTCAAATTATCGTGCACCAAATAAAGGCCTTGGTGATAAAAATCTGTCAATAATACAATACGTTCTTTGTATAACGATACAATTTGCAAGGCTTGTTCATTAGTTAAATCAATATGATTGGCTTTGAATATTCTGATCACTTCGTGTTGTAAATCATTATCGGAAGTGCGCTGAATGTGTTGTTGATTAAACCATTTGGCTTTTTCATAATCGAATCGGGCACCCGATTTAACGATATGCTCTATTGAGAAATCTTGAATTAATTCTTCTAGTGAATAAAGTTCTTTTTCCGTTCCGGGGTTCCATCCCAGAAAAGCTAAAAAATTAAGCAAAGCTTCAGGTAAAAAACCGGCTTCCCTAAAACCGGAAAAAACATCATCCTCCCCTTGAATCCAATCCAATGGAAACACTGGAAATCCAAACTGTGCTCCATCTCTTTTGGATAATTTTCCATGACCATTAGGTTTAAGAATCAAAGGTAAATGAGCGAATTCGGGCATTTCTGATTCCCAACCAAAATATCGGTACAATAATACATGATGAGCCGTGCTCGATAGCCATTCTTCTCCTCTAATGACATGTGTTATTTTCATCAATCGATCATCTACCACATTTGCCATATGGTATGTAGGCAATCCATCAGATTTAATCAAAATTTTATCATCCAATTCTTCAGTGGCAAATCGCACATGTCCTCTGATTTTGTCGGTTATTTCTACTACTTCATCATTTGGGACCTTAAGTCGGATTACATAGGGCACACCGGAGTTTAACAGTTCATCAGCTTGAAGTTTATCCAGAGTTAAACTATTTCGCATAATAGATCTGGTGTTGAAATCATATTTTGGAACGGACACTCCTTCTGAAATGAACTTTGCTTTCATAGCTTCAATCTCTTCGGGCGTATCAAAAGCATAATAAGCAAAACCTTTTTGGATGAGATCCAAGGCATGCTTATGATAAATATCTTGCCTTTCAGATTGTCGATAAGGTTGATAATCACCTCCTATCCCCTGTCCTTCATCAGGATTTAAACCGACCCATTTTAATGATTCTATAATATATTCTTCGGCTCCGGGTACAAATCGAGCTTGATCGGTATCTTCGATTCTTAAAATAAAACGCCCATTTTGCTGCTTAGCAAACAGATAATTATACAAAGCTGTTCTAATTCCTCCGATATGCAATGGACCCGTAGGGCTTGGTGCAAATCTTACTCTTACTTTAGTCATTATTAATGATTTCTATTTATCTTTGCGGTTCTTTCCTAGCATCACGATTTAGGTTACCATTATGTGATTTACCTTGAATGTGATTACAGGGGGCAAAATTACATAATCCTCGATCATTATTTCTGCTGATGTATCTTAGTTACACTCCTAGATTTCTACAACAATTACTGCCGAACATGGTTTGGCGAACGGATGCAGCAAATAAAGAGCTTTTTCTAACCTTCGATGACGGCCCTATTCCTGAAATAACAGAGTGGATATTAGAAACTTTAAAGGCTTATAAGGCCAAAGCCACCTTTTTTTGTGTTGGTCAAAATATCGAACGACACCAAACCATATTTGAACAGATCAAGGCTGAAGGCCATGCCGTAGGAAGTCATACGTATAATCACCTGTCCGGATGGGCTACAGAAAATGTGGATTACATATTGAATGTTCGTAAAGCTGCCAAATTAGCCGGAACGAATCTTTTCCGTCCACCCTATGGCAGATTAAAACCCTCTCAAACCCGATTTTTAAAGCATCATTACAGAATTATCATGTGGGATGTGCTCAGTGGTGATTTTGATCCCTCCATATCTGCAGAGCAATGCTTTCAAAATGTAATAAGAAATACCATTAATGGTTCGATCATCGTGTTTCATGATAGCCTTAAATCTCAAGAAAAGGTGATGTACACCCTTCCAAAAGTCCTTGAACATTACACCAATTTGGGATATTCCTTTAATTCTTTGGACCAGTTTAATAGGATTCCAGCTACCCAATTGGCCTAAAAACATTCATTTTCTAAAAAGACCTAGTTAGTTGCAAGATTTACTTGTATGTCTAAATTTCATAAGTTATTTACTGTTGAGGTGAAATAATATGCAAATTGGGTTTCTGGATAAGATTGTCAATTTTTGACACCTGATCAAGATCATCTGCAATTTGAAACATTACCCAAAAGGTGGAAAAACTATTAAAAACCTTGTATAGCTTACTCAGGGTTATAAATAATATTTGCATAGTCATTTTAGGATTTATTTATTAACCTGTATAGCTATTTTAAGACAAGACATAGCTATTTTAGGACAAGACAACAATCGAGGAATAGTCGTGGATAAGACGTGGATAAGACGTGGTTAAGACGTGGATACTTGCGGGAGAGTTCTACTTTAGATATAGCCATTTTACATATTAATTAGATAAGATCCAACTATTACTTTAGCCTAAAATTTTAAAGATTCTAGTTACTTTTGAATTTTAGTATATGCTCACAACTGTGGAGCACTAACACAAATGAGTAATGCCAAGAATTGTAGATCATCGACAAGTAATCAATGATTTGGATATATTGCAACTTTTCAGCTGATTGAACGATCTTTGAGTTCAACATCAGTTTGACTAGGTTTAAGGTTTACTGAAGAGTTGTTGTGTGCGAGGATCATTTAGGGAGCCATACTTTTAAATGAAGCTTCAAAAAATTATTGATGGAGCCATTTTATATAAAGAATTGTTTTGAAAATGACAAATGTTGGATCAAGTGAAATTACTATGGATTTAAATTTATTATATAGCGGTTATTATCTAGCCGAAGTAAAAACTGTAGCAGGTATGATATTAAGAACGAAGATTCTGATCAGTAAATGAAAAAACTAATGACTTATTGGAGATGGCCTATTCTGGCTATCTCCATTTTATTAATACATGTGAATTGTTACTCACAATTTCCAAAGTATGATAACATTTGGTTAATGCCAGATTATACTGAAAATATTATGGTTATGAGCTTTAATAAGCCAGTAGATTCTCAGAATGTTAAAGTTAGTCCGGTTAAAAAATTCGTACGCTTTGTAACTGGCGCAATGATATGTGATATTAATGGGGAATTGAAAACATATTCTAATGGTTGCTTTATTAATAATTCAAATTATGAAGTAATGGAAAATGGAGATGACATTAATTCCGGAATAAATAGAAATGAAACATGTGATGCAGATTTTTATCCTGCTGGAGAACAAAGTGCAGTATACATTCCTAATCCTTTTGATTCATTAAGCTACTATATAATTCATGCATCTACTGTGGTACAATTTTCACCACTAAAATATTGGGTTGATGCATTGAGATATTCAATTATAGATATGAGGTTTAATAATGGCTTAGGTAAGGTAATTGAAAAAAATAAAGTCATCATTAATGACAGTACAACTTTAGCGGACATAGGAGCTGTTAAACATAGAAACAACCATGATTGGTGGATCATTGTAAAAAAATATTTTTATGGATCCTATGATAAGTTTTTATTAACTGATAAGGGTATTACATTTATTAACAATCAACAAATTGGTGATACTTCAAATCGATATGAAGATGGGGGAGGGGTAGTCCATATTTTCTCGCCCAATGATGGCTCAAAAATGGTTCGATATCATCCTTATGATGATGGATTTTATCTTTATGATTTTGATAGAAATACAGGAAATTTAAGTAATTTTCAAAGAATTCCAGTTATTGATAGTTTATTATCCGACGGTGGTGCTTGCTTTTCTCCATCAGGTCGATTCCTGTATATAGGAACTTATTGGGATTTATATCAATATGATCTCAACACCTCAGATATAAAGAGCAGTGAAATGCATATAGCCCATTATGACGGATATCGAACCAAAGGAAAATTCCCAGCAATGATTGGAAAAATGCAATGGGGGCCAGATTGTAAGATTTATGTTAATTGTCATAGCAGTATGGACGCACTTCATGTGATTCATAAACCAGATGAAAAGGGAAAGGCTTGTGACTTTAGACAGCATGATCTAAAACTTCCTCAAACTCACACTGGCACCATACCCAATTTTCCAAACTATCGTTTAGGGGTAGCTCCTGTTTGTGATCCAGAGCTAACTGTATCCATTCATGAAGTTCCTATACTTCCAGAATTTTTGGTTTATCCTAATCCTGCTAGAAATAATATAACACTGAGCTTCCGAGAATCGCTTTTACATAAAGCTAATTTAAGAATAATGAATACTGCAGGTCAGGTGATGGAATCAACAAACATTCCATCTGGTAGCTATGAATACTCAATGAATACTACCAGCTGGGTTAGTGGAATTTATTTTTATACCATTTCTTTGTGGGATGGATCCTTGGCTACAGGTAAATTTGTAATAGAATAATAAACGCTATTAAAATTTATTTTCCATTATCGTATAGAATTTCTGAATAGTGTTGATCATAAGATTTATAAGCTAAATGTTACAACGTTTTTATAGCGTGGATGGGAAATAAATAATTGTTTTAATGACGAACTTTGATTATTTATCCTGGTGTTAAACTTAAGTTCATCAATTAAAGCCCAACATAGTTTTAGATGAAAAAGATGATTGAATCATAGGTGAAAATTCAATATAATAATTGGATTTATTAAATATCCTAACAATCCTGAATTATGATAACGAAAATTTTAAAACCAATTTATTCTTTAGGCTTATCCGAACTATTCGAACTATCAATATTAGGTTTATTAGAATCTTTATCCCTGTTCTGTTGATTGGGATTTGGAGGCCTTTGTCCTTGGTTTCTATTAGGTTCCTGATTTGGTTTTCTCTGATTCGGATTTCTTTGGTCAGAATTGGGATTCTTGTTTTGGTTAGGATTATTGTTGTTTGGATTATTCCTATTCTGTTGATTTGGATTAGGTGGTCTTTGATTGGGGTTTCCTGAGTTTGGTCTATTGGTTTGATTTGGATTGTTTGGGTTCACGTTAGGTTTATCCGTTTGTGGCGGTCGTGCTTGGTTTTGATTTTGATTGCCTTGTCCGGAGTTTTGATCTCTGTTTGGTTTTTTCTTCTTCTTTTTCTTCCTTTTTTCTGAAGGCAACTCTATTTCTCCGGTCACATCCACAAATTCTTCATCAGGATTGATTACCACCTGCGCCAATTCAGCTGCAATGATTTCTTCAGGCATTTCATTGCGATCATTCATTGCTTTAATCCGTCTCACTTCTTCCGGACTGAGCGGCATTACGACACTTCTCCCTTTGACGGGTTCATATAGATAATACAACATGCCCTTGAATATATCTACTTTAATTAAACTCGCTGTACCTTGTTTAGCTCTTAATCGTTCGACGTTAGATGGATACTTTTCTAATTCATCCACATACATATCCAATTCATAATTCAAACAACATTTTAACCTTCCACATTGTCCGGAGAGTTTGGATTGATTAATAGCTATGTTTTGATATCGAGCTGCTGTAGTATTTACAGACTTGAAATCTGTAAGCCAGGTAGAACAGCATAATTCACGTCCGCAAGATCCAATGCCACCAATACGTGCAGATTCTTGACGGGACCCAATTTGGCGCATTTCAATCTTTATTCTGAATTCTTTGGCATATTGTCTTACCAATTCTCTAAAATCGATCCACCCATCAGCTGTATAATAGAATGTTGCCTTCTTTAAATCTGCCTGATATTCTACATCACCAATCTTCATATCCAACTTCAAGGTCCTTGATATTACCCTGGCTTTTACTAACCCGGGTTTCTCCATTTGGCGAGCTTCGATCATTCTTTCTAAGTCTCTTTGGTTGGCCTTACGTATGACATCAAATGCAATTCGATCTTCTTTGAAATTCTTTTTCTTCATCTGAAGTCTGACCAAATCTCCCATTAGACTAATTCTTCCTACGTCGTATCCACCACTACCGGTATCTACCACGACCATGTCTCCGGTATTATATCTAAATGGGTCACTTATTTTATAGAATGATTTGCGAGATCCATTTTTAAAACTGATTTCAGCAAAATCAGAACTGGTAGGATCTTCCAAATCTAAAGCAGTTAGCCAATCATATGTATTAAGTTTATTGCATCCTCCAGTAGCACAGTGACCTTTATCGCCACAGCCACTTGGCATACCATTAGTTCCCGTTTTACAACTTGTACATCCCATAATCCCTGTTATTTCTTAAACTTTCTAAGAATTTTCGATAGTTGTATCAAAAAATCAAGGAGCAAGATACGCATATTTGCATTCCTTTGAATACCAAAGATGCTATCATCAATCAATTCGTGTATAGCACCAATCTCTTCCAAACCTATACTGGTAGACAATTTATGGACATAATTCATAATTTCATTGGTTCCGGCTTCATTTTTCAATAAGCCATTTTGACTTCTTAGACTCATTGATAGGATTTGGGACATAAAATGAAACAAGTATTTCTGATCATCTCGTCCCATCTGAGCAACTATTTCAACAACACCCATCATGGCCAGGGGTTCGGCTACATATGCTTTTTGAAAAATTCCTTTAGTCAATTCCAACATATTGGAGTGCTCCTCAGCTACCATTTGCATCGCATGACTATAATTGCCTTCTGCCACCAAAGCATAATTCATGGCTTTTTCGTAAGATATATTTAAACTGTTACTTAATTTTTGCGCAATCATTTCTTCATCAAGTGGCTTTAACGCAAACTGTTGGGTACGAGATATAATCGTACTCAATATCGATTTTGCATCTTCAGTAACCAGTAATATATATGAATGTCCGGGAGGTTCTTCAAGCAATTTTAGTAAAATGTTTGATTCTTTACCCAGAAATTCAGGCAGCCATAATATGAGTATGGATTTGTCCGATTCATAGGGCTTTAATGAAAGTCTTTCAATAATCGAATGGCACTCTTTGGCTGTAATGTTCCCTTGTTTGTTTTCTTTATTAGACAATGAAAGCCAATGCTGAACATTTAAATACGGATTCTCCTTCACAGCTATTCTGAATGAATCATAATAATTTACGGATATTTCATTAGCACCATGAAGCGGAAAAGTATAATGTAGATCTGGATGAATCATTTGGGCAACCTTATAACAATTAGAACAGGTTCCACAAGGCTTAGCTTCAGAATGGCATAATAAAAGTTGACTGATATGTAGTGCAAAAAGTAGTTGACCAGATCCCGGAACTCCCGTGATTAATGAACAATGTGGGAATCTGCTGTTAGACACAATTTGATTTATAGAATCTAATAGATCATCCTGCCCACTTAATTGGGACGACCAGAGTTCTTTTGGAAAAATGACAGCTTTTTCTTCTTCTTCTTCAATAAATAACATAAGTAATTACAATATTGATCAAAGATAAGGTCTGCTATGTGCTTAGTCCCCCTTTGATAGAATTTAATATAATCTAGCAATTAGGTTATTCCATTTATCGCCACTCTGATAATTAAAATTGATGTAACTATTCAGGTTCAAAACCTAAGATCAAACTAAATTTACCATAGCTTTTCCAACCGGCATTTTGTTCCTTCAACCATGGTTGATCAATACCAAAACCATAATCAAAGCCCAATAATCCAAACATAGGTAAGAACACTCTGGCGCCGACACCTACTGATCTCTTTAAATCAAATGGGTTATATTCTTTAAAACTATACCAACCATTGGCGCCTTGAAGAAATCCCAACACATAAATGGAAGCACTCGGATTCAAGGATAGCGGATATCTTAATTCTGCAGTGAATTTATTAAATATGGTAGCATCTCCCCGATCAACACCAGCTCTATATTCCTCAGGATTTCTTGCCTTAACAGCAGCAACCTCATAACCTCTTAGAGAAATAATATCACGACCTGTTATGGTAAAGGATTGATTATTCAATCCGTCACCACCCACTTGAACGCGCTCAAATGGAGGCACACCAAGTTTTTTGTTGTAATACCCTATGAGTCCCATTTTGGCATTGAACGAAAAGACCAACTTGTTGATCAAATTAAAATACCATTCGCCATCAAAACGCCATTTGTGGTATTCAACCCACCGAAATTTATCTTGTGAACTAAGCGTTGCAGGATCCCAATTTTTTCTAAAAAGTGAATAAGGTAAGGTAAACTGTCCGGATAAACTTATACGTGATCCTGATCGTGGAAATAATGGATCAGACACTGTAGTTCGGGCAATAGTTTGTTTTAATGAAATATTATAAAAATCACCATTGGACACCGTTTCATTATCTGTTCTAAAACCATAATAATCTGTAAGACGAATTCGCTCCAAATTTAGTGCTGTACTGCTGATAAAGTTATCATCAGGCTTAGTCAGTTGAGATCCCAGTCCACCAGAAAAACGGAGTATGCTGACCTTCCCAGCCCCACTCAATTCCTGATTAATGAGGGAATAAACGCCTGCCAAAGTAAATGAATTGGGTTTCTTTCCACCCAACCAAGGTTCAGTAAATGAGAAATTATAGGATTGGTAATATTTTCCATTGGTTTGGGCACGTAAAGAAAGTTTCTGACCATCTCCTTGGGGCAATGGACTCCAACTATCTTTTTTGAAAAAATTACGGGTAGAAAAATTATTAAACACTACACCAAGTGTTCCAATTAATCCGTATGCACTCCATCCGGCAGATAATTCCAATTGATCTGAAGGTCTTTCTTCTACAGAATATTCAATATCAACAGTACCGCGTTTTGGATTAACCGGTGTATTCATACCCATAGTCTCAGGATTAAAATAACCCAAAGCCATAATAGCTCTTTGAGATCTGATCACATCACTTCGACTAAATTTTTGGCCCGGCTTTGTACGAATTTCACGACGGACCACATGTTCGTTGGTACGATCATTACCAATTATTTTTACGCGATCTATGGTTGCCTGCGCTCCTTCAACTATACGTAACTCGATATCCACGGAATCTTTTTCGATGCCAACTTCTACTGGATCTGCTCTAAAAAACAAATATCCTTCATCCATATATAAACTACTCACATCACGTCCATCCTGATTGAAACTAAGTCTCTTTTGAAGCAACTCCTGATTATAAATATCTCCTCTTTGGATGGCTAAAACATTTCGAATCTGATCTTCAGAATACAATGAATTTCCTTTAATAAAAATATTTCGATAATAGTAACGCTTACCTTCTTCAATATTTAAATGAATTCTTAATCGACCGTTCTTTGTTCTCCATATAGAATCTGAAAGTATCTGTGCATCACGGTATCCTTTGGTATTGTAATAACTTACAATTTTATTTTTATCCATTTCATATTCATCTTCGATGAATTTCGACTTAGAAAAAACTTGCCATAAGCGTTTTGTTTCTTTCATTTTCTTTCGAAGTTTCATGGATCTGACATGTTCATTTCCTTCAAAAGTAATATTGCTGATTTTTACTCTTTTGCCTTTATTAATATCTATAACTAACCTAACAGCATTATCTTTTTTATCATCTTTAAATTCGTGAATATTTACTCTTGCATCCAAATATCCTTTGTCTACATAATAATCTGTTATACGAAATATAATATTTTCCTTGACATCTTCGGTAACGATACTATTTTTAATCAATTGACTATTGACTAATTCATTCAGTTCATCATGGGCACTTTTCTTTACCCCTTTTAAAGTGTGTTTAGAATATCTGGGTTTCTCTTGCACCAGGATCTCCAACATAGCGACATCCCCAATTTCTTTGGCTAGAACAATTTCAACATTTGAAAAAAGGCGTTGCTTGTAGATGGATTTGATGGCGCCAGAAATCTCTGAGCCTGGAATACTTATTTTCTGACCTACTCGAAGACCTGATATACCGATAATGGCTTTTTCATCACTAAATGCGTTACCTTTTACAACAATGCCGCCTATTTCATAATTTTTTTTAACACCATCAAAAAAACGCTGGGCTTTTAAAATTTGGGTGGTTGAGAACACCAAATAAATGATAAAAAAGTAATATTTATACATGCTATTTAATATATTTTACGGACTATAAACGTCATAGTCCCTGAATAATTGCTTGCACGAAGGTACAAAAATGAACCAAATCAGTGGATTCCCTTTCACAGGTTGTATTTATTCATGTAATTATACCTCATTTCGATATTTATAGATCGGGTTTTTAGGAATATAAGTACCTTTGTCGTCTCTTATGAAATCCATTACAGAACTCAATAACATCGCTTCACAAGTCAGAAGGGATATCGTACGTCAGACCTGGCTTGCGAAAAGTGGTCACCCCGGTGCATCTCTAGGTTGTGCAGATCTTATGACTGCATTATATTTTGGTATTTTGGAAAAAAAACATCCATTTAACATGGAAGGATCCGATGAGGATTTATTTTTTCTTTCTAACGGTCATATTTCACCGGTTTTTTATAGTGTTTTAGCTCGATCAGGATATTTTGATATTCATGAATTAAGTAGTTTTAGAAAACTTAATTCAAGATTGCAAGGTCATCCCACGACTCACGAACATATTCCAGGAGTTAGGATTGCGTCTGGCTCTCTTGGTCAAGGACTTAGCGTGGCTGTTGGTGCGGGTTTGGGTAAAAAAATGAATGGTGATACCAAATTAGTCTATGTACTAACCGGAGATGGAGAACTTCAGGAAGGCCAAAATTGGGAAGCCATAATGAGCGCAGCCCATTATAAATTAGACAATCTCATTGCCATTGTAGATTGGAATGGTCAACAGATTGATGGTACTAACGACAAAGTTATGTCCTTGGGTGATTTACGAGGTAAATGGACAACTTTTGGTTGGGAAGTTATTGAAATGGAAGGCAATCAAATGAATTCTGTTGTGGAGCAATTACATCTGGCCAAAGAGCATACCAGTAAAGGCAAACCCATTGTTATCTTAATGAAAACCATTATGGGTTTTGGGGTAGATTTTATGATGGGAACTCATAAATGGCATGGTGTAGCACCTAATGACGAACAAACCGTTCAGGCTTTAAATCAATTACCAGAAACACTAGGAGATTTTAATATATGAGCAATTGGGATATTTTTCAAAGTAAAGGAAGTAAAGCTACTCGAAATGGATTTGGAGACGGCTTGATTGAAGCAGGAAAAACAAATCCTAATGTCGTTGCGCTTTGTGCGGATCTGGCGGGTTCATTAAAAATGGACCTGTTTGAAAAGGAATTTCCACATAGATACATTCAGGTCGGTATTGCAGAAGCTAATATGATAGGGATTGCTGCAGGTCTGGCTATAACCGGCAAAATACCCTATACAGGTACTTTTGCAAATTTTTCTACGGGTAGAGTTTATGATCAAATTCGCCAATCTGTAGCCTATTCAGATAAGAATGTTAAAATATGTGCGTCACACGCTGGTTTAACTTTAGGTGAAGACGGTGCTACACATCAAATTCTGGAAGACATCGGCCTGATGAAAATGTTACCAGGAATGACTGTAATTAATCCGGCTGATTATGCCCAAACTAAAGCCGCAGCGATTGCTATTGCGGATTACCAAGGACCAGTTTATCTTAGATTTGGAAGACCCGATTGGCCGGTATTCCTGGAGAATCAAGAATTTGTCATTGGAAAAGTCCTACATTTAAAACAAGGAAAAGATGTTTCTATTTTTGCTACAGGACACATGGTTTGGCAAGCATTAGAAGCTGTAAGAATCCTTGAAAAGGAAGGCATAGACTGCGAACTCATTAACATTCACACCATCAAACCATTAGATGAAGAAGCCATCCTTAATTCCGTAAAAAAGACGAACAGAGTGGTAACTTGTGAAGAACACCAACGTCATGGAGGTTTGGGCGATAGTATAGCACAACTTTTAGTTAGAAATCATCCATGCCCCCAAGAATATATTGCGGTAAATGATAGCTTTGGTGAAAGTGGAAAACCTTTAGAACTTTTAGATAAATACGGTCTAAGTGTAAATGATGTTGTGAATGGTGTGCGCGCTGTTTTATTAAGGTAATCATTATAAATTGGACTTTTCCGATCATTAAAAAAATAGATTTTTAGATTTTTTCCATTTGAGTAAATTAAATGGGACTGTTAATAATAAATACATATAATTATGAAATTTGGAACAAAAGTTATACACTCAGGAATAGAACCAGATCAAACAACTGGAGCAATAATGACACCAATATTCCAAACCTCTACATATGTTCAGGATGGTCCGGGAAATCACAAGGGCTATGAATATGCACGGACACAAAATCCAACCCGAACCGTACTTCAAAACAATCTGGCAGCCTTGGAGAATGGAACAGACGCTATTTGTTTTAGTAGTGGATTAGCTGCTATGGATGGCATCATCAAATTACTTAAATCTGGAGACCATGTTTTAGCTAGTAATGATATGTATGGTGGTTCGTTCAGACTTTTGGATAAAATTTTTAAACCATTTGGAATTGAAACTAACCTGATCCCAATGCAGGATTTATCCATTATAGAATCCAATATTTCTTCAGAAACTAAATTGATATGGATTGAAACTCCAACAAATCCACTTTTAAATATTGTTGATATCAAAGCTGTATGTGAGTTAGTAAAAGGAAAAAATATTTTGGTATGTGTTGATAATACCTTTGCATCTCCCTATTTGCAAAATCCTTTGGACTTAGGCGCTGATCTGGTTCTCCATTCAGCTACTAAATATTTGGGAGGTCACTCTGACGTAATTCATGGTGCTGTAATCACAAAAAATAAAGCACTTGCAGAGCGTTTGTTTTTTATTCAAAATGCAAGTGGAGCTGTACCCGGTCCCCAAGATTGTTTCCTAATTCTGCGTGGCATCAAAACACTACATATTCGGATGGATAGGGCTTGTGAAAATGCAGCTAAAATTGCCAATTTCTTAATCAATCACCCCAGAGTCAATCGAGTATTATATCCAGGATTTACTTCGCACCCAGGACATCTTATTGCTAAAAAACAAATGCGAAATTTTGGAGGAATGGTATCTTTTGATTTAAAAGATACTACAATTGAAGCCGCTTTTAGTGTTCTATCAAAAACAAAATTGTTTTCCTGTGCTGAATCATTAGGAGGTGTTGAATCATTAATTGGTCACCCTGCTTCAATGACGCACGCCTCTCTACCTAAGGAAGAACGATTAAAAAGTGGATTGACAGACTCGTTAATGCGACTTAGTGTTGGCATTGAAGACGTTGACGATCTAATCGCCGACCTCGAACAGGCACTCAAATAACTAATATGAATAATAACACCACTAAAGAAAACCAAAGCATCAAATCATGGGCAAAAGACGATAGACCAAGAGAAAAACTACTACTAAAAGGCAAGGATTCATTGAGTAATTCAGAACTGTTGGCAATATTACTTCGTTCTGGTAGCAGAGATGAAAGTGCCTTGTCATTAGCTAAGCGGATTCTTGAATCATGCAACAATAATTTGTTTGAATTAAGCAAAATTGGCATGGACCATTTTAAAAAATTTAAAGGCGTAGGAAAGGTCAAAGCAATTACAATTTTGGCTGCTCTGGAAATCGGAAAAAGGAGACAACAATCAGAAGCTCTTCACAGACCTACGATTCAAGGTAGTCGAGATGCTTATGAAATGGTTAAATACAATCTTGAAGAATTACAACACGAAGAAAGTTGGGCTATGTTTTTGAATCGTCGAAATGCCATCCTAGGAATTGAAAAAATGAGTGCCGGTGGGATATCAGGAACCATTATGGATATGAGAATGATTTATAAAAGAGCCATAGAGCATCAAGCGTCGGGAATTATTTTAGTTCATAACCACCCTTCTGGTAATCTAAAACCAAGTTCTGCAGATATGGATATTACATCAAAAGCAAAAAGTGCTGGTACAGCATTAGATATTCAATTATTAGATCACTTAATTATTTCAGAACATGGGTATTATAGTTTTGCTGATGAAGGTGTTTTGTAATTTATAATGCATAAGATTTTTTTGGTATTTTATTCCATATGACGCAAACTGCAAAAAATAATAGCGCACTTTTAAAACGGTTATTTAGATATGCTAAACCATATCAATTAATCCTCTTTACTTCAGCTATATTAGCAGTAGTCTTAGCTCCATTAAATGCGCTTACGCCTTATTTGACACATATAATGGTCGATGAATATATCATGAAATCCGATCTAGATGGGTTAAAGTATATTTCTTTATTATATTTATTGATATTACTACTCACGACTGTACTCCGTTATTTTTTTGTGATCATGACCAATCGTTTAGGTCAATATGTAATTCACGATTTGAGAAATGATGTTTTTCGCCATTTACTTTCTATGCGAATGAGTTATTTTGATAAAACGCCAGTTGGAACAAATACTACACGAACCGTAAGTGATTTGGAATCTGTGAATGTAGTTTTTTCTGAAGGTCTTATTACGATCATTGCTGATATTATTGGATTACTGACGCTTTTAGGTGTTATGTTTTATACCAGTATTAAACTAACATTGATTTCATTAATATCTATGCCATTGCTCATACTAGCCAGTTACATTTTTAAAGAAAGTGTAAAAAAATCCTTTCAACGAGTAAGAAATGAAGTAGCTAGAATGAATGGTTTTTTGCAAGAGTCTTTAAGTGGTATGCGAATCATCCAATTGTTTTCTTCAGAAAAAATGATCAATAAGAAATTTAAAGAAATAAATACAACCTACACACAAGCAAATATTGATGGAATATTTTATTACGCTGTTTTTTTTCCGGTTGTTGAAATCATTTCGGCAGCATCACTAGGATTTATGGTGTGGTGGGGCGCTCAAGGTGTTCTGGACCAATCCGTTACGATTGGACAACTGGTGGCTTTTCCAATGTTTTTAACCAGACTTTTTCAACCCATTAGGATGCTTGCTGATAAATTCAATTCACTCCAAATGGGCTTGATAGCCAGTAATCGAATTTTTGATACTTTGGATCATTCTGAAAATGATCTGAATGTGGGAACCATTGCTCCAAATTCAATTAAAGGTGATATTCAATTTGAAAATATCATGTTTGGATATCAAGCTCAGGTACCTGTTTTAAAAAGTATCAACTTCGAGGTGAAGGCAGGAACATCATTAGCTATAGTTGGAAACACAGGGTCTGGAAAAACAACAATCATAAGCTTACTGAACAGATTGTACGAATTCGACAGTGGAAACATCTATATCGATGGTGTTTCCATAAAAGAGTATGACCTACATTTTCTAAGAAGAAAGATGGGATTGGTACTTCAGGATGTATTTTTATTTTACGGTTCCTTAAAAGATAACATCAGTTTATTTGACCCAGAGATTTCATTGGATTCCATCATTGAAGCCTCAATAGCAATTGGGGCTCACGAATTTATTGAAGCATTACCGGGAGGATATGATTACCAGGTAGCTGAACGTGGTGCTAACCTTTCTTTGGGCCAACGTCAGCTGATTTCTTTCGTACGTGCTTTAGTTTTCAATCCCGATATTTTGATTTTAGATGAAGCAACTTCATCAGTGGATAGCTATACGGAATCAATTATTCAACATGCTATCAAACGCCTTATTACCAAACGAACTTCAATTATCATTGCCCACAGATTATCTACGATTAAGCATGCTGACCAAATCATCAGTCTTCAAAATGGCAAAATAGTAGAAAAAGGTACCCATGAGGAACTTTTAACACAAACCGATGGTTTGTACTCTAGACTGATACACACCCATTTTACAAATAATTAGGCTTTTTTAAAATTTATTATTAACAATTTATATATTAAATATTAATTTAATACATATTTATATTATATTTGCCCCATAATCATGATGTACAGTAATTTATATAGTAATTTAAATAATCGAAGTCTGCCTCAAAGAATTTTCGGGGCTCTCATGTTTATTGCAATTGTCACATTATTCTTGTATTTGTTCTATCAAATCTACCGATTACTATTCTTACTATCTCCACTATTTTTATTTGCTGCGGTTTTATTATTTCCAAAAGTACTTTTTGATCATTTGAAAAGTATAGGTTTAGCATTCAAGCAAAATCTCGTTGGAGGATTAACTAATCTTACCATTCAAATTATTGGTTTGCCACTTGTATCTATTGGATTGGTCTTCAAAGCTTGGGCTTACCGAAAATTCGGACAGCTTCAAGGGACAAGCAATCCATCAAAATCTGAAGATGAATTTGTAAGTTACGAAGAGGTGGATTCTACAACAAATAATCAATCAGTACAAAAAACCAAATCTATAGAGAAGGAAAAAGCTTATAGTGCTTATGAGGATCTTTTCGAATAATAAAAGTAGTGTGTGTATTTTATTTCAATAATATTATTTGCGATCACCATACTATATATTCTGCTCCAATTCGTTTATTTAATTTATTGGAATAAAATAAAAAAATTTGAAAAACCTGCACATGTTATTCCAAGAACAACAGTTTCCATTATTATACCTGCAAGAAATGAAGAGGAAAATATCGTTTCCTGCGTCAAAAGTGCTTTAGATCAGAATTATCCGCACCATCTTTTAGAAGTTATTGTTGTCGATGATCAATCAGAAGATCAAACACCCGAATTATTAGAAGACATAAAAGATAGTCGTTTTAAATTAATGCGATTAGGTGTTATTGGTAAAACCACCATTCAAGGTTCAAAAAAGAAAGCCATATCCTATGGTGTAGCACATGCTCAAGGAACCCTTATTTTAGCAACTGATGCTGATTGCGTTCTACCTGAAAATTGGGTCGAAACAATAGTAACTTATTATGAACTTAATGCATCAAAATTTATCGTTGGCCCAGTTCAAATTAAAAATGGAAAAGGGTTTTTAGGTATTTTTCAAATGCTTGATTTTATGAACTCCTTCCTAATTAATGCCTCTGGAATCAAATCCGGCTTGCATTATTTATGTAGTGCTGCCAATATAGCTTACGACAAAAATACGTTTATCCAAATTAATGCATATGATACCAATCATCATATTTCGTCTGGTGATGATATTTTTTTAATTCATAAAATGAAGTCTTTGTTTCCACATGACATTCATGTCTCAAAATCGGTTGAAACTATCGTGGAAACTAAAGCCGAAATTGACCTAAAACATTTCATAAGTCAACGTTTGCGTTGGGCCAATAAAATGAAATTTAATAAAGACTGGAAAGTAATGTTTATTGCAAGTATAGTTTGGTTTCAGAGAATCTTTACAATAATCAGTATCATCATTGGTTTCATTTATCAAAATCCATTAGCATTATATATTGGATGGATTAGTTTATGTACTCAATTAGTTTTGGATTTTATTATTCTATATCAAGCCACTACCTTCTTCTCAAAGAAACACCTACTATGGTGGTTTATACCTATGCAGTTCTTTTATACTTTATATTTTATTTTATTAGGACTATTTTCATGGTTTAATCTTCCGTTATATTGGAAAGACAGAAAAATTTAATTTCAGTTTTTTTTGTTATTCATTCAATTCCCTATTTTAATTTTTTCTTCAGTGCATTCATTTCATCTCTAAAATGTGCGGCTGAAATAAAGTCAAGATCTTTAGCTGCAGCTTTCATTTTTTGCTCTGTTTGAACGATTAATTTTTCAATTTGATCACGGTTCAAATAGGCTACCAAAGGATCTGCGGCTATGGAATTCACATCAGGTTCTACGTAAGCTCTTGGTTCTGGAGCCCTCATATCTAAAATTGAACTTTTACTCATAATTTCTTCACGCGTTTTGCTAAGTGTTTGAGGTACAATACCATGTAATTCATTATAAGCCATTTGTTTCGACCTTCTCCGATTGGTTTCATCAATGGTTCTTCGCATAGACTCTGTTATTTTATCAGCATAAAAAATAACCAAACCATTAGCATTCCTGGCTGCTCTTCCAGCAGTTTGAGTTAATGATCTGTCATTTCTTAAAAAACCTTCCTTATCTGCGTCTAGTATGGCTACTAAAGATACCTCAGGTAAATCCAACCCTTCTCTCAATAAATTGACCCCAATTAAAATATCAAATTCACCCAAACGTAAGTCACGCAAAATTTCTACGCGTTCCATGGTATCGATTTCAGAGTGTATGTATTTGCACAATAAATTTAAGCCTTGGAAATACTTCGCAAGTTCTTCCGACATTCGCTTAGTCAAAGTTGTTACTAGAATTCGTTCATTGAGTTTCTTACGTTTGTAAATTTCTTCTAACAAATCATCAATTTGATTGATTGATGGTCTTACATCTATTGGAGGGTCTAATAAACCTGTTGGCCTTACTACTTGTTCCGCAATATATCCTTGCACTTGATTTAGTTCATAGTCGCCTGGAGTTGCGCTGGCATAAATCACCTGGTTAATTTGGTTTTCGAATTCTTCAAAACTTAATGGTCTATTATCGAGAGCTGATGGCAATCTAAAACCAAACTGTACTAAATTCATTTTACGGGCTCGATCTCCTCCCCACATACCTCTAATTTGTGGTATGGTTACATGACTTTCATCAACAATCAACAAATAATCATCAGGAAAATAATCTAACAAACAAAATGGTCTTGTTCCAATAGATCGACCATCAAAAAAACGAGAATAGTTTTCAATACCACTACAATAGCCAAGTTCACGCATCATTTCCAGATCGAATTGCGTTCGCTCTTCGATACGCTTTGCTTCAGCATATTTTTTCTCGGACTCAAAATATTTTTTTTGTTCAAATAACTCATTTTCTATAGTATGCAAAATACCTTTGAGTCTATCTTTTGGAGCAACGTACAAATTAGCGGGAAATATCGCAGCTGAATCCAAACTAGTTATTCTTTTTCCACTTGAGATCTCTATTTCATCAATCTGTTCAATTTGATCTCCAAAAAAATGAATTCTTAATCCATAGTCTACATAAGGCAAACGAATATCTACTGTATCACCCTTAACTCTAAATTGACCTCTATTCAAATCACTCTCAGTCCTGCTATATAAAATATCAACCAGTCGATATAGAAACTGATTGCGTGGATAATTTTGAGACTTTTGAATTCTGATAATTCCTGCTTTGTAGTCCTCCGGATTTCCCATACCAAAAATACAAGATACAGTTGCTACAATAATGATATCCCTTCTTCCAGACAACAATGATGAAGTAGCTTTTAAGCGCAACTTATCAACTTCTTCATTAATTTGAAGGTCTTTTTCAATATAAGTATCCGTTACTGAAATGTAAGCTTCGGGTTGGTAATAATCATAATATGAAACAAAATATTCTACAGCATTATCTGGAAAAAAAGCTTTGAATTCGCCATACAATTGCGCCGTCAAGGTTTTATTATGTGTCAAAATCAAGGTAGGTTTACCAGTTTGTGCGATTACATTAGCTAAAGTAAATGTCTTACCAGATCCCGTTACACCCAATAATACTTGTGCTCGTTCTCCCTGTTCAACCCCGGTAGTCAATTGTTGGATAGCCTCTGGTTGATCGCCAGATGGCTTATAATTTGAATTCAATAAAAATGACGACATAATCAAATAAAATTGCCGTAAAATTACACCCAGTTATTGATATGAATCCAGTTAGTTTAAATATTAAGATTCAAGGCAATGGACCTCCAATATTAATACTTCATGGTTTATTCGGGAGTCTTGATAATTGGCAAACCATTGCCAATGCATTATCGAATGAATTTACCATCTATCTTATAGATTTAAGAAATCATGGTAAATCACCTCATACCGAGGATTTTAGTTATATTTTAATGGCCAATGATATTATGTATATGATACAAAAATATCAATTAGTAAAACCCTTTATGATTGGGCATTCTATGGGTGGTAAAGTCGTTTTAGAATTAATAAACTTATATCCTAATGATATTGGAAAATCCATTATAATAGATATAGCCACAAAATCATATCCCAGAGGACATGATGAAATCTTTAAATCTATGTTGGGTTTAGATTTAAAAAAAATCAATAAAAGATCTGAAGCTGAATTTGAACTTTCAAAAACAATTTTAGATCAAACTGTTAGACAATTTATTCTTAAAAATTTAGATCGAGATCAAAATCAACAATTTGTTTGGAAACTAAACTTAAAATCCTTATTTGAGAATTACAATGAAATCATCCTGGAAATCAAACCATCTAAACCAATAATAAACGAAATATTATTCATCAGAGGTGGCCGATCAAATTATATACTTGATAAAGATCAATTAGAAATTAAAAAATATTATCCAAATTCATCTTTTATAACCATTGCTGATGCTGGACATTGGGTACATGCGGACCAACCAATTCGTTTGGTAGAAATAATTAAATCCTACTGTATATAAAACTTCATTTTTACCAAATTTTAACCTGTAAACTATCTACACGATGCATTTTCATGCCTTCCTTAACTTGAAACGCTTCCATAAATTCAGGGATATGAACAAAGGGACCATTAACGCGTAATTTTGCCGGAGCATGTACATCTGTTAATATTTGAGATGCCAACCTTTCATCTCTTATGTGTCCAAGCCAACCTAAAGCATACCCTAAAAAATATCTTTGAGTAGGAGTTAGACCATTGATTGGTTTTCCCAATTTATATTGTTCTTTTTTCTTAAATGCTTCAAGACCTAAAACGACACCTCCTAAATCGGCAATATTTTCACCAAGAGTGGCCTTACCATTAACATGTAGACTATCTAAAACGACGAATTGATTAAATTGATCTACAATCAATTGTGCTTTCTTATTAAATTGATCTTCATCTTCTTTAGTCCACCAATTATTCAGATTTCCTTTTTCATCAAATTTTTTTCCCTCATCATCAAAACCATGAGTAATTTCGTGACCAATGGTCGATGCTGCGGCATATCCATAAACCAAAGCATCATCAAGATCCTCATCACGAAAACCTGGAACTGTAAATATTGCAGCAGGCAGAACAATTTCATTATTAGAAGGATTGTAATAAGCATTGTAAGTCTGAGGTGTCATATCCCAAATACTTCGATCAACTGGTTTACCCAATTTTGAAATTTGATCATTGTACCACCAGATCTGAGCATTTTTAACATTTTCAAAATAAGAATTACTGTTAATTTCCATAGATGAAAAATCTTTCCAATGATCAGGATAGCCCACTTTTTTAGTCATCAACTTTAATTTTAATAAAGCTTTTTCTTTAGTTGTGGAACTCATCCAATCTAAATCTCTGATGTGATCAGCAAAGGCAGATCGAATATCTTCCACCATATCACTATACCTTTGTTTAGATTTTGGACTAAAATACGCTTTAACAAATTCTTGTCCTAATACGTCTCCCATTGCATTTTCAATAGCACTTAAACTTCTTTTCCAACGAGGGCGTTGTGCTTCAGCTCCATGAAGAAGTGCACTGTAAAATCTAAAATGTTCATCGTTGATGTCTTTGTTTAAAGTTGCAGCAAAATGGTGTATAAAATGCCATTTGATATAAGCTTTCCAACTATTCAAATCCGTTTTTTGCAACACCATCTCAAATGTTTTAAAAAAATCAGGTTGGCCAATTATAGCTGAATCGAAATTTATGCTTGCTTTTTTACACCAATCTGTCCAATCTATACTCGGTGTCAAGGATTTTATTTGGGCTATCGAATAGGCGTGATAATTAGCATATGGATCTCTTAGGTCTTCTAATTTTTTTGAGGATTGAGCTAATTGCGTTTCGAGTGCTAAGATTTTTTTTGCTTCATCTATAGAAGTTAGAGAGTCCACTCCAACTAATCGAAACATTTTCGAGATGTGATTTGGATATTCATTTCGAATTTTCAATGTTCGTTCATCCTGATTTATATAATAATCCCGATTGGGTAATCCTAACCCGCCTTGATTTAAATAAAGTGTCATTTTATCACTTTGCTTCATATCCTGACCAACATAAAGTTCAAATCCAGATCCAATACCATATGATTTGTGTAAAGCTATTACTGTAAATAAACCAGCAATATCATTTATGTCGTCTATTTGTTGTAGATCTTTTTGAATGGGACTCATCCCTAATTGATCACATAAAGCTGAGTCCATGGCTAATTTCCAAAAATCACCAATTCTTTGATCATTTGAACCTTTAGTTGCTTGAATTTTTGATGCCTTATCACAAATGTCTCTGAGCTTGGTATAATTCTCATTGACTACTAAATTTCCAATTCCCCAATTCGTTTCTTCTTTGGGTATAGGATTATTTTTAAGCCAGGTACCACTTGCATACATGAAAAAATCTTCCCCTGGAGCTATAGCAGTATCTAAATGGTCAAATAAAATATCACCGCCACCAGGTATTGTAGTGGCTTTATTTTTACAATTTATACAAACACAACAGATCAAAAATGTGAAGACTAGGTAATTTTTCATGAAATCAAGTAATTTTGGTACAAATCTATTCTTTTTACCCGTATCAGTATTCAAATCGGTCAACAACTAGACCATTAAATTATGTTTTTGGTTTTGAATGCTATAAGACCGCTCAAATTGTGTTATTTTCGCCCAAAATCATTGGTATGTATTTTACTTTAACTGAAGAACAAATTGCTGTAAGAGAAGCCGCCAGAGACTTTGCCAAGCAAGAATTATTACCAGGCGTAATAGAAAGAGACGCTCATATGAAATTTCCTAAGGAAGAAGTGAGAAAAATGGGGGAAATGGGGTTTTTAGGAATGATGGTTTCTCCAGAATATGGGGGCGGTGGAATGGACACAATTTCCTATGTTTTGGCTATGGAAGAAATCTCCAAGGTCGATAATTCATGCTCTGTCATCATGTCTGTTAATAACAGTCTCGTTTGTTGGGGTATTGAAAAAATGGGAAACGAAGATCAAAAACTTAAATATCTACCAAAATTAGCAACTGGAGAGTGGATAGGATCTTTTTGTTTATCTGAGCCTGAGGCAGGAACGGATGCTACTCAACAAAAGACAACTGCAGTGGATTGTGGTGATTATTATTTGTTAAATGGCACGAAAAATTGGATAACTAATGGTGGTTCTTCTGCTGTTCATCTCGTTATGGCTCAAGCAAATCCAAGTGCAGGTTATAATGGGATCTGTACTTTTATAGTCGAAACTTCATGGCCGGGTGTAATGGTAGGTGCCAAAGAAGACAAATTGGGAATTCGTTCTTCTGATACACATACTATAATGTATAATGATGTTAAGGTTCCTAAAGAAAACCTTTTAGGTCCTTCCGGAGATGGTTTTAAATTTGCAATGAAAACCCTGACTGGAGGTCGAATTGGTATTGCAGCTCAAGCTTTAGGAATTGCTTCAGGTTCTTATGAATTGGCATTAGCCTATTCTAAAGAGCGAAAAACATTTGGAAAAGCAATTGCCCAACATCAAGCCATAGCCTTCAAATTAGCCGATATGGCTACTGAAGTTGAAGCAGCTCGACTTTTAGTTCATCGTGCTGCATGGATGAAAGACCAAGGCATTGATTTTACAATTGCAGCAAGTATGGCTAAACTATTCGCTTCAGATGTTGCCATGCGGCACTCCATTGAAGCAGTCCAAATACACGGTGGATATGGCTATGTCAAAGAGTATCATGTAGAACGATTAATGAGAGATGCAAAAATTACACAAATATATGAGGGTACATCAGAAGTTCAACGGATGGTTATTTCCAGAGCTGTTCTGCAAGACCAACTTTATCAACCGATGTGGAACAAATAAAAAAATTAAATGATTAATCAATCCTGGCGCTTAGGAACATTCGCAAAAATACCTGTTAAAATACATTGGACTTTTCCCTTAATATTAATTTATGTTGTTGCCAATGGGCTTTCAAACCATAATCCATGGGAAAATATATTAGTTGAAGTCTGTTTTGTAATGTCCATGTTTTGTTGTGTTGTATTGCATGAATTTGGACATGCCTTAACTGCCAGGCGATATCATATTCAGACGGAAGACATCATTTTATTGCCGATAGGTGGAGTAGCCAGACTTCGCAATATGCCTGATAAACCAAGCCATGAATTGGTTATTGCTGTTATGGGACCCGCAGTAAATGTTATAATTGCAGCTGTTATTTTTGGGTATCTCTATTATTTAAATGGATTGTCTTTTTTTACAAATGAAGAATTCAATCAAATTGAATTATTAAATTGGAATATTTTTTTACCAATACTTTTAATAGCGAATATTTTTTTGGTCATATTTAACATGATTCCTGCATTTCCAATGGATGGTGGTCGGGTATTAAGAGCCCTATTGTCTTTTAAATTAGGAAAACTAAAAGCTACATTGTGGGCAAGTAGAATAGGACAATTTATTTGTATATTATTTATTGGCTTTGGAATTTATTATGAAGCATGGACTACAGTTCTCATTGGAGTATTCATTTTTATTGCAGCTATGCAGGAATATCAAAGTGTCAGTCTCGATTTTACTCTTAAAGGCAAAATAGCCAAGATGGTGTGTCGAAAAATAAGCTATGTTATAACTTCTTATATGAGCGTTCAGGAAGCCATGGCTATAGTTTTATCAAGCGGAGATAAAAATTTTATTATTACAAATTTTAATGGTGAGTTTACTGCATCCATTAGTGCTGAAGAAATTTCCGCTGCTGTAAAACAAAATCCAGATCAACGTATATCAGATTTGAACCTCCATGAAATTCTATTTTTGGAACCGAACCGAACATTAAAAGACCTTATGTTTTATCTTAATCAAGGCTATCCACTTGTCGTGATTAAAGAAGGCCCAGAAATCTTAGGTGTTATAGATCGCCAAGCTTTAGAACATTATTTAAGTTTAAACAAATAGTCTATTTGACCACAATAGAACAGAATATTCAAATATATATTAATGAATTTAATAATCACAGAAATTAATTTTATGATCCGATATGGCATTCTTTTAATCTATTTTTTGTGTTCGACTTTTCTTTCATTGGCACAAACTACTTTCCCTGTAAATGGTGTCAACCATCCAGATCAAACTAGTTATTTATTTAAAAACGCAACTATACATGTTGATCCACTAACCACTATAGATAATGGGATGATGTTAATCCGCAATGGAAATATAGTAGCTATTGGTTCAAATATAAATATTCCAATTGACGCAATAATCCGAGATTTGAGTGGCGCCCATATTTATCCTTCATTTATAGAAATCCTATCTGATTATGGAATACCTGAACCCAAAAAAATACAAGGTATTCAATCCATGATTAGTAATAAAGAAGGTGCGTTTTCCTGGAACGAAGCACTTCGTCCTGAAATAAATGCATCAGATTTATTCACAGTAAAAAATGATCAAGTAGGTTCATTAAGAGATCTAGGTTTTGGTACAGTGAATACACACTATGCAGACGGAATTTCGCGAGGGGGTTCTACCATTGTTTTATTAGGTGATAAAAATGAACACCAAATGATGTTAAAGCCTTTGGCTTGTCATGTGTTGAGTTTTAACAAAGGCCTTTCCAGTCAGGATTATCCGAGTTCACTAATGGGGAGTATAGCTTTGTTGAGACAAACTTATATGGACGGGAAATATTACCAAAATTCGAATCTATCAAAAGAAATAAATTTATCGCTACAAGCTTGGAATGAAAAAATAAAATTGCCTCAAATATTTATTGCTAATGATAAATATGATGTCTTAAGAGCTGATCGTTTGGCTAAAGAATTTAATCAAACTTATATGATTAAAACGGGTGGTGACGAATATCAGCGTATAGAAGAAATAAAAAAAACCAATGCAAAATTGATCGTACCATTAAATTTTCCGCCATTATATGAAGTGGAGGATCCTTATGATGCTTTACAAATTGATTTGGCTGATTTGAAACATTGGGAACTAGCACCATCCAATCCGCACATATTGGAAGAAAATTCAATACCCTTTGTTTTTACTTCATCTGGTTTAAAGGATAGGAAATTATTTTTGGATCAAATTCGAACTGCAATTTCCAGGGGTCTTAGTCCGGAAAAAGCGCTTTTTGCAATAACACAAGGACCCGCTGAGTTTTTAGAAATATCCAATATTGTAGGAAGTTTAAAACAAGGATTATTAGCCAATTTCATTATTACCAACGGACAACTATTTGATACCAAAACAATAATATTAGAAAACTGGATCAAAGGAAATTCATTCACAATAAATAAACCAAAAGTCGATTACTTTAATTCAGGATATCGGTTTTTCATTTCCAATAAAACATATCAGGTTCTACCAAATTCTAGAAACTCTAAAAATGAATATAAAATATTATCACCTGATTCCAGTTCATGTAGCTTAACACTTAATGTAGATTCCAATTATTTAAGTGGACGATTTATAGATGCCACTTCATTTACTTATTTACTTTCTGCGACAAAATTAAATAACCAATGGTTCGGTAAAACTCAAGATAAAACAGGTAAATGGATTGATTTCAAATTTGAAGTTTCAAATGATAATAATATAAAGAATAGTCTTAAAAAAGATTCAGCTTCAAATTCACAAATTGGTTATATGGGTCAAGTGACTTATCCTTTTATGGCATATGGATGGACCAATAAACCAAAAACTCAAAATTTATTGATAAAAAATGCCACGATTTGGACCTGTGAAATGGAAGGTAAATTATTGAATACCGATCTACTAATAAAAAATGGAAAGATTGAAAAAATAGGAAAAGACCTTTCTGAACCAAATGTTTTAATTATTGATGCACTTGGAAAACACATTACTCCCGGCATCATTGATGAACATTCGCATATCGCAATTTCAAAAGGGGTCAATGAATGTACACAATCAAATACAGCAGAGGTTCGCATTGGTGATGTAATTAATCCTGACGACATTAATATCTATAGGCAATTAGGTGGAGGGGTAACCACTTCTCAGTTACTACACGGTTCTTGTAATCCTATAGGTGGGCAATCTGCAATTATCAAATTACGTTGGGGATCTTCAGCAGAAGACATGAAATTTCAAGGTGCAGATGGATTTATAAAATTTGCTCTTGGGGAAAACGTAAAAAGATCTTCCGGAAATAATAATGTCAGGTACCCCGATTCACGAATGGGTGTAGAACAAATATATGTTGATGCATTCACTCGTGCTAAAAGATATAATGATCTTCGCAATACAAAATCCGAAAATCCAATAAGACAAGATTTAGAATTAGATGCGCTCGCAGAAATCCTTAATAAAAAAAGGTTTATTACCTGCCATTCTTATGTACAATCGGAAATTAATATGTTAATGCATGTTGCGTCTGATTTTGGGTTTAAAATAAATACGTTTACCCACATACTCGAAGGTTATAAATTGGCAGATAAAATGAAAAATCATGGCGTTGGTGCTTCTTCATTTTCAGATTGGTGGGCATATAAATTCGAAGTTTATGAAGCAATCCCATACAATGGTGCAATTTTACACGATCAAGGTGTGGTAACTGCTTATAATTCTGATGATGCTGAAATGGCAAGAAGACTAAACCAGGAAGCAGCAAAAGCAATAAAATATGGAAATGTAAGTGAAGAAGAAGCACTCAAATTCGTCACTCTAAATCCTGCAAAATTATTACATATAGACAATCGAGTTGGAAGTATTAAGATAGGCAAGGATGCTGACTTTGTCATTTGGAATAACCATCCACTATCAATGTATGCCAGCCCTGAGATGACTTTCATAGACGGAATTAAATATTATGATAAATCACAGCAAGAACAATTGGAATCAGCAAATAACCAAGAAAGAACCCGCATTATTCAAAAAATGATCCAAAAAAAATCTGAAGGCCAGGCATCCATATCTTTTGCCTCACCACCGAAAAAATTATATCATTGTGATGATCATGAAGCAGAATAAAATTCATTTAACCGGTAAAAAATTAAACATGTCACTCATTAAAATTAATAGACTTTGGGTTCATTTAATGATCTTTAATTTCATTTTTATTTCATTTATAAATGCCCAAATTCCAGCTTTAGACCAACAAAAAGATATTGTTTTAAAGGGTGGAAGAATTCATGTTGGAAATGGGCAAATTATTGAATCAGGAATTATTGTTTTATCAAAATCAAAAATTAAATATGTCGGAACCGATTACAAAGTTTTAAATCAAAACGAAATAGAAATTGACATATCCAATAAAGAAGTGTATCCTGGATTTATTGCGCCTAATTCCACAGTAGGACTTGCAGAAATCGAATTGGTAAAAGCAACCATGGACCAACAAGAATTAGGTGCGATGAACCCTAATATCAGATCTATTATAGCTTATAATACGGATTCGAAAATAATCCCTACGTTGAGATCCAATGGTGTATTATTAAGTCAAATAAGTCCTGTAGGCGGTGTGATCTCTGGCCAAACTGCAATTGTCGAAATGGATGCTTGGAATTGGGAGGACGCTGCTTACAAATCTGATGAAGGTATAAGTTTAAATTGGCCTAATTCAAATTTCAACCAAGGTTGGTGGGGTGAACCGCAAAAGACATCGAAGAATGATCAATATGAAAAAGAAATTCTTGCTCTTAAAAATTATTTTGATCAAGCAAAATCTTATGCAACTATTGTGAATCAAAGTGAAAAAAATTTAGCATTTGAATCTATGAGAGGTTTATGGAATGGAACAAAAAAATTATATATCCATGTTGATTTTGCAAAAACAATTATTCATAGTATTCAGTTTGCTGAAAAATATGGTATTAAGCCTGTAATTGTAGGAGGTGCTGATTCATGGCGTATTACAGATTTTTTGAAAACTCATAATATTTCTATTATTTTAAATCAAGCCCATAGTCTTCCTATAAGAGAAGATGAATCTATTTCGCAATCTTACAAGACACCCTATTTACTTTCAGAAGCGGGCATATTGTTTTGTTTAAGTATGGACGGTTTTTGGCAACAAAGAAATCTCGCTTTTCAAGCAGGACAGGCTATCGCATTTGGTTTATCTAAGGAAGCTGCATTATCAAGTATTACTTATAATACAGCCAAAATCTTAGGCATAGACCAATCTGTTGGAACTTTAGAAATAGGCAAGGACGCTACTCTATTTATAAGCGAAGGCGATGCGCTTGACATTAAAACCCAAAATATTATCAAGGCTTATATCCGGGGAAAAGAAATAGATCTAGATAATGTACATAAGCAATTATATAAAAAGTACAATTCAAAATATCATCCTGAATTAAGGTAATTAGTTCAATCTTATTTTTAAATTTTATATTTCTATCGAATTAAGGTAACAGATCCTTTTTTCGAAATATTTCTTAAGACAGCATTCGCATCATCCCCAAACTTAAGATCATAATTTAAATAATAAATATAAGATTCCATAGGTGCAGGTGCATCCTTATATCTTCCATTCCATCCTGGTAAACTAAGATCATTTGATTCATATACTTTTAGACCCCACCGATTATACACGTTAAATGATATCCGAATTAATTCAGCAGGGCAATCTTTTGGTTTAATGGGCCGAAAGACTTTATTAAGTTCCTCATTATTTTCTGGTGTAAAAATATTGGGTACAAGGACGCAATCTTCACAATTAAAAATGATAACATTATAACTAAAAATAGAATCACATCCACTTGGAGATGGTATCTTTATTAAACTGGATCTACCAGGCTTATCAATTTTTACGCCATGCCTAAATATTGGTTGATTACAAAACAGTGTATCTGGCTTATTTAATTGGACAAACGGGATAATGACTTTAAGATTTATAGTTACTATTTCATCACAAGAATTAGATCGAATGGTGTCTACAAATATTCCTTCTTTACGATATTCTTTCCCATTTAATAAATAGGAATCACCACTACAAATACTTGGATTTTCAACCCTCTTTGAAAAAGCAGCAACTTGAATGGTTCCAATGATCGAATCACAACCATCCCTATTTTTTATGTTAATAACATAATTACCTTTTGTGGAATAGTTTAAGCCAAATTGTGATTTTGAGGAACCACAAGTTATGGTATCATTAAGCGTACCTAAATTTGTTAATGAATTTGAACTTAAAGTTAGAATAATAATGGAATCACATGAATTATTGAGCTTAATGGTGTCTGAATAAATTCCAGCACTGAATAATTCTCTACCATTAAAAGTAAATGGTTTTCCAGCACACAGTGTTGCTGAAATTCTTCCAATCTGATAGGGTGAAATCACAATAATATGCTCATAGGGTACACTGATGCAACCATATTGCATAATCTTTGTGATTTTGTAGGTTCCAGGATTCGCAAAAATATAATCCACATCACCTTTTTTCTCGAATACGTCATTTCCTATACTCCAAATATGCTTTGCTAAACTATCACCAGTTGAAAAATCCTTAAAATGAACTGTTGTATTAGGGCAAGCTTGCTTTGGTCCATCTATCAATGGATTTAAATTTATGGTCGATGCGCACTCTGTTCGGAATAAAATGGAAGTATCCTTATAATTAGTATAGGCTAAAGTTTTTTGACCTGTATTGGTTTGATAAGTAAAGTCAGCTATGGTCCAATTAGGTTGATATCGGGATAATTCAAAAGTTACATCAATATCATGACACCCGGATAAAAATTGATCATCTGTCTTAATAATGAGACCTTGAAATGCTACATTTGAAGCATATGCTGTACTAAATCCGGATATAATGACTCCCCCAATTGCAGATCTGCGTACTCTGGTATATTGGGATCCTTTCATATTATAAATGAAAGCATTCTTAATACTTCCGTCTTGGTTGATAATATATAATGCATTCTTATTTGGTGAATTAGGACCACTCGCACCATGCGCTGTAAACGCAAAAGTACTTACTCCGATAGCATATGATCCATCAGCCAAAACCGCAAGACCCTCTCCAATAGATCCCGCATCACTACCTACACTGACTTCATAAATGTTAGTAAAATAAGTATTAAGCGCTGAATCCGTTTTTATCAAAAAAACATCATATTCGGAGCTTTGATGATTTTCCTCAAGGAGGGTAGTAAATCCGGTAATCAAATAATTGTCTTCAGAATCTACGACCAGATCAAATGCATTGGTTCTCTGATTATGGTATCCATAAGTTTTAAAATAAAGGGGTACACCCAATGGACTGGCTTTTAAAATAAATGCCTGAAATGTGCTATCCGCTATACAACGTCCTGTTATAATGAGGTTATCCTCTGAATCTGTTTTAACTGCATAGGCTTCATCATACGTCCCACTTGGATTTCCATAAGTCTTAGTCCACAAAATATTTCCATTGCGGTCTAATTTAAACATATACAAATCATCTGCAATACGGTCTGATCCATAACTGCCCGTACTTCCGACTACCACAAAACCACTATCTCTGGTCATTACAATATCACGTCCAAATTCAAGATTATTTCCAATACGTCGCATCCATTTTACTTTTCCTGTGGCAGAAATCCGACCACATAAGATAGATGCTTGGAAAAAACCAGTTCCAAGGCTAAATGTAAAAACTACATCTCCGCTATCAGCTTCTACGATACCCATATTAGTATTCGTAGGTGATCCAGAGGGGCCCAAACCTTTTGACCAAATTGGGTTGCCTAAACAATCATATTTAGTTATAATTCCCTCAGATCGATTAAAAGTGTCGGTCAAGAAACCCAAAGTAACAAATCCACCATCTGAAAATGACTCCACATCATAAAAGTTGGTGTAAGAATTTTTTATGCCCGGTGTAAATGCCTTACTATAATATAATTTTTGGAATTGAATATTTTGTGCAAAAGTCTGAATACTAAAACAGAACATAATACAAAAAATAGTAGAGTGTATTATTTCTTTGATAATGAGTCGCATAATTTAAAATTAGTTAGCAAAATACTTGTTTTTATAGTTTACAAACAGAAAATTCATATTTTTTTAATATATTTTTGCACAATTAATCAAATCTAATAATTTGAGAAAAGCTTTTCTCACAAATATTCTGTTACTTATTTTTATTAATGCGCTAATAAAACCACTGTATTTATTAGGTATTGATCGTAATATTCAATTAATAACAGGGACTAGTCAATATGGCATGTTCATCAATATTCTTAATTTTACAATCATACTTCAGTTCATCAGTGATTTCGGTTTACAAAACTATACTGCACGATTTGCCAGCCAACAAAAAAATATCATTACTAGTGGAATAAAAAATTTATTTGGATTCAAAATCCTACTTTCCATTATTTATTTTTTTGTTATCATAATATGTTCTAGAATTTGGTATGGTGATCAAATCAATTTCTGGTTTGTAATCCATGTAGCCATCAATCAATTATTAATTAGCGCTATGCTGTTTATTCGTTCTAATATAGCAGGACTTGGATTATATAAAACGGATAGCTTACTTTCTGCATTAGATCGGGTAATTCTTATTATAGTCTGTGGATTATTTATAGTTACACCAATACTTAGACCCTATATTACCATTGAACTTTTTGTTTGGTTTCAATCTATTTCCATTGGGTTATGTATCATCATTGGGTTAATCATCTTGGCTTCAAAGCAATATCAATTCGATTTACAATTTTTATCAATTAAAGATATCAAGCAAATTACTTATATTTGTTTACCGTTCGCCTTAATTTACTTGACCAGTTCTATATTTTATAAAGGCGATACGTTACTACTTGAAAGAATACTTCCGGATGGAAAAAACGAAGTGGGAATTTATGCTGCTTCCATGCGCCTTTATGAAGCAGCTAGTATGTTTTCACTAGCATTTGGAACTTTACTTTTAGCTATGTTTGCCCGATTACATAGTGATGTCAATAAATTAAAATTATTGTTCAAAACTTCAATGCATCTGTTATTATTTATCACCATTTGCATTTCCTTTACAGGATATTTTTATTCTAAACAAATTATTTCTTTATTTTATCATACTTACGATGAATATTGGTCTCTAATTTTAACATTCATGATGTTAGCTTTTATTCCCGGCAGTCTTAATTACATACTAAGTGCATATTTTCAAGCAACACATAAAGAAAAACTACTTTTGTATATTTATATTTTTATCGCAATCATATCCATACTTTTAAATATATTTTTTATTCCATCTTTTAAAGCTCTAGGGTCTTCATGGACTTATCTATTAAGCCAAGCTATATTGATGTTCGTACAATTATGGTTTATTCATAAAACATTTAAATTCAATGTAAAACTATACACCAAACCCATCGCATTTTTTGGCATTTCACTTGTTGGATTTTATTTAATACATGAATATATCTCTATAAATTATATTATACAGATTGCTTTAAGCAATGTATTTATTTTAGTTATTGCCTTCTATTCTAAAATATTTTCAATTCAAGAACTAAAACAAATCTGGTTAGAAAAACACAATTCTTAAAAATTGTTTCTATTGAATAACTCTACCCTTAACTTCAGAAGATTTTCTTTCTAATTGGTTAGCTCTTTTAAGATTCACCAACAATCCGGCGAAAGCTGATCCTGAATAAGTTTCGTAGACTTGATTGTCATAGGTCACTTGCCCAGAATTTCGATCCCATTCTTTACCTAACAACACATATCGGGAACTCATTTTAGGGTTTGGACCAAAAATTAAATATTTTGGATCTGTACCTGAATCAAAACTGATGGCAAATCGATCTGCTTTAGGCATGAAAATTAAAACACCTGGAATACCTTTTTTAAAAATGACCTCTTCAATTTTTTCTCCATTGACCATCTTAATTTTTCCATTCTTAATAGTAGTTTCTCCGGATGCTACTTTCCTATACAGCACAATATCATCAGAAAGATAAAATTGTATTTTCTGTAATTCCTCCAGGGACCATTTCTGATCATCATACAATTTTTGACTAAAAGGAGTAAGGGTTGGACTGCAGGCTATAAGTCCCAAAAAAATAAAACTTAAAAAAATCAATTTATTCATAAAGTACAATTTTAATAATTTCACGAAAGTATTACAAACTTAAAGATAGACTAGACATTTAATCAATTGTTAACCTAAATGAACTCAAATTAATAAAGTTTTAACATTTTACCCTGATTTCCACCTATTTGAAGTATTTGACCTCTTGAATTACTTTTATTTATATTTGTATCCAGTTATTCATTGTACTTATGTCAGAAACAAACCAAATCAACTTCCATTTTCTTTATCCGACCTTTGAACTCAATCAACGCAAAATCAAACTTTGGATTGGTAAAACAATACTTGAAAATAAGCATAAAACAGGTTCAATAAACCTCATTTTCTGTAATGATGATTACTTGTTAGATCTTAATAAAAAATATTTGGCTCATGATTATTATACGGATATTATCACCTTTCCGTATCATGACAATCCGATTGAAGGTGATCTGTATATAAGTATTGATCGGGTAAAAGAAAATGCTAGCCAACTCAAGATAGACTATGAACTTGAGTTACTAAGAGTGATTATTCATGGGATCTTTCATTTATTAGGATTTCAGGATAAAGACGAAATTCAGTCGTCTAAAATGAGGCATCTGGAAGATGTTGCTTTAAAAAAATATCACCAGGATTTTATGAATGAAGTTCATTACTATGATCAGGTTTATGATGTAGTCAGACTTATTCCAGTTGGAAGAGTTAGTTCTTATGGCGCCATCTCCAATTTCTTAAGTCTGGGATCTGCACGTATGGTAGGATGGGCACTGAATCAATTAAAAGGTACAGAAACAGATATTCCTTCTTTTCGTGTTGTAAACGCCAAAGGAGAACTAACGGGCCGGTTATCCTTTACCAATGGCCGTGATATGGAACAATTATTAAAACAAGAAGGAACTGTTGTAGTCGATAATAAAGTAGTTGATTTTGAAACTAAACATTGGAACCCATCTTTTGAACTGTAGTCAAAATTTTCAATATGAAATATTTAATCATAAAGTTATTGATCTGTATTTGTGTTTCTTTTGTTCAGGCTCAACAAGAATCGCAATTTCTTGGCAAATGGAAAACCATAGATGATGAAACCAAACAAGCCAAATCTATTATCGAAATTTATAAAAAAGACCAAGCTTTATTTGCTAAAGTAATTGAATTATTACCGGCAGCTACTATTAAAACCTGCAATCGTTGCCCTGGTGAAAAAAATGGAAAGTCCCTGATAGGGATGGATATAATGTGGAACATGACACCGGATAATAACGATTATTCAAATGGACAAATTATGGATCCTAAATCAGGTAAAATATATTCTTGCACCATTGCTTTGGAAGGTACTGAAAAGCTATTAGTCCGAGGATATATTGGTATTTCGTTATTTGGTAGGACTCAAACCTGGGAACGTGTTAAATAAAGTTCATCGATTATCTTAATTCGATGATCTGTTTATACAATATTTTGACTTCATATTGTGTTATATAGAAAAACCACATCATCGCCTATGGTCGATACATTTACACTTAATCAATTGATTCGTTATACCTACCAAGAATGCAGTCCAGACGAAAGATTGCTAATTGAGGAAATAGCATCAGAAGATTGGTCACTTAGAGAAGAAATTGAAATACTTAAAGCCGCAAAACGCTTTATTCCACAAGTTCTTTTCTCAGCTAAACCATCTAGTCTAGAACGTATAATGAATTACAGTCAAAAACAGGTTTAAGATATTAACCAAGATTTTTGCAGATGCCTTTAAAACTCAGTTTTGAAGGCATTTTTATTAAACCAAATTTAATTTTGTAACTTTAAATATTCAATCTAGTTATATCTCAAATTGAATCTCCACGGTCCTTCCCTGATCTGAAAAAATGACCCTATGAGACAATTGATGCATTAGAAATACCCCTCTGCCACCACAGCATTCAATATTTTCTGGTAGGGTTGGGTCAGGGATAGTTGACGGATCAAATCCTGAGCCTTCATCGGATATTCGAAATGCAATACATTTTGGTCGGCGCTCCGTCTTTAAATGGACGAATTTATTGCAATCTTTCTGATTGCCGTGAATAATAGCATTATTAACAGCTTCGGTAATGGTCACCAAAACATTTGGGTAAAGCTTTTTATCAATGTGATATTCTGCAAAAACCCAATTCAAATATTCCTCAATTTTGAGGATATTATTAGGTATAGATGCTATTCGAATCATCCTTGCTTTTTTATTCGCAATAAATAATCCTCGACCAATTTTTTGTAAAACGGTCTCAAATCTGGCGATACGTGCTGGAACCATTCTGTTTCTGCTTGCCTTTGTTTTAGATATTCCTCTAGGCTAACTGGAATCTTACGTTCAATTTTCGTACCAGTTTCGGATTTTCGCTCTTCTTTATATTCTCTTTCCCTTTCTGCTCGTTCTGCTTCTAATAACCTAGTTGTGATTTCCTGTTGGCGATTGAGTGTTTCATTAGTGAGTTGCTTGTTAACCAATTCACGTTCAGTTTTATTCATATTTTCAATGGCCTCTTGCATTTCCTTAGATCCATTACCTTGTTCTTTCTTCTCTTGTTCCAAATCTTCCAACATTTTACGAAGTTGAGCTTGTTTGGCAGCCATCTCAGCAAATTCCTTGCTCATTTTACCTTCACCCTTCTTCATTTTGTCTTGCATTTGCTTAAGGCCATCCCCCATTTTTTGTTGGCCTTCAGCTATTTTGTCAATAGGGACCTTGCCTTTTTTACCCGCTTTTGGAGACTTCCCGCCTGGCTTTTTGCATGAACCACTACCAGGTTTTTTACAAGAAGAATTTTTCTCCTTTTGTTTATTATTTAATGTTTCTGATAGCATGACAGCTAAATCGTTAACATTTTTCATAATTCTACCTTGATATAAAGAGGCTTGTCCCGTATACCTTGATTCCAGTTGTTCTATGCCTTTAGTGAAATTCTCATTAATTTCAGTTACTTTTTCACCAACAAATGACTCAATTTCCACGACTCTTTTACTTAATGCCTCTAAGGTATCTTGTATAAGCCTGAAATTGTCTTTGATCCTGAATTCATCCTGGACCAAAGCCACATATTTAGGTTCATTCACATCGGTCTGTCCAAAAGACTTTATGAGTGTCTCTTGTTCAAAAGATAAATTAACTAGATTCTCCAAAAGTTGTCTTAAAACTTTAATGTCTTCTTCTTGCTTTTCTTGTTCATCTTTATCCAGTTGTTCTTCCATTTGATCAGCCATCTCATTCATCTTATCCTCTGCCTTTTCTTGCTCTTTAGCAGCTGCATCGTTTTCCTTCTTATCCAGATTTTCTTTGGACTTTTCTAAACTCTTTTTAACATCCTCAGCATTCTTTTTTTGGTCACTGAGTTTTTTTGGTTTATCGAGACTTTCATTTTTCTTTTGGATGTCATCCTGTTTCTTTTTTAATTCATCGAACTTCTTAATAATATCTTCTTGTTCTTTTTTTAATTTATCTTGATTTTCAGATTTTTTTTCTGTCTTTTCTTTTAACGCTTCTTGTTCTTTTGATAATTCTCTCAATTTATCAATCTGATCTTTTACATTTTTCTCAACTTCAAGTTGTTTAAACAATTCCAATAAACGATCCATATCTTTTTTCATGTCCTCGTTTTTATTCTGAAATTGTTCCGTCATTTGGATTGCTTGCTCCTTATTCAATTCTTGCATTAAATTTTGAATATCCTGCATGAGTTTTTTCATCTCTTCACTCATTGTTTCATTGAATAATTTTTGAAGTTGTTTTTGCTTATCAATCAAACTTTCATCAGGATTACTGTGCTGTTCTTGTTTTTTAAGATTTTCATCAAATTTTTTCTTGGCTTCATCAAATTTTTTCTGCAAATCTTCTTGTTGCTTCAACATCTTATCCAGATCTTTTTTATTTTGCCATTCAAGATCTTTTTTACTTCTTAATTTATCTTTGAATTCATTTAATTTGTCTTGCAATTTTTTTGCATCTTCAATAGAAGCTTCCAAATCTTTTTTAATATCATCATTATTTGTTTCTTCTATTTTAGCCAATTCTTCATTCGTGGCCACATGGTGTTCATATATGGTACTGCGAGTAGCCTTACTACCATGTATACCGTCATTATCCCATACTTCAAAATAATAGCTCAAATGATCGCCTGGTTTTAATCCTAGCGTTTGAATATCTAAAATATATCTAAAAGTAGAGGACTTACCGGTTTGGATATTTACTTTTTCAGATTGAACTGCTTCTTGTTTTCCACTTGCTGTTTTAATTTGATAATTGAATTTAAGATCACGTAATCCATAATCATCTGATGCTTCACCTCCAAAATAAAGGATATTAGCATTAGAACTATCTTCAAAAGATTCTACATTAATTTGGGCATATTGGTCTGGGATGACATTTATATGATATTGTACAGTATCAAATTGGGGTAAATTATGGTTTTTAAGATATAACGTATAAGCGATGTCTGACAGGATTCGATTTGAAAACTGAAATTCGCCTTCACCTCTATTTGAAATATTTGTTTTATTGATTTGATCAGAAAATCTAAAATAACTTTCATCGGTATTTTCAGTATTTAATTGCCAATTGACTTTTGTACCCACAGGAATAATCAAATCACCTGTATTTATTAATTTTTCATTCTTCTTGGATATATAGGAAGGATATTCCAAACTGACTTCAAATCTGGTCATAACAGGTTTAAGTAGAACTTTTAATTGTTGTTCTGTGGTTGTTATCGATCCTGAATACAGTCTGAAGGTTTGATCTTTCTGAACATTGTTAAAAACATATGAAAAATGATCCGGAGCGTCTTGTTTAAGTCTATACTGAAAATGATCAATTTCAATAAAAGCCTCTGAAGGTAATGCAGTTCCTTGTATTGCAATATCCAATTTAAAGTCATTAAACTGCTCCACCACCAATTCTTTAGATTCAATATTGAATGTAAACGGGGCAGCCTTCTCAAAATCTTTATTATTCTGAATCAACCTTTGTGTTGGATCTTTAATAAGACTTGGGGCTATGAATAAGATTCCCATAAGGAGCGAAAGCGGAATTAGGGCATATCGAAGCTGACGTCTGTTTTTATTAAAATCAATAGCAGCAATAAAGGGAACTGGTTTCAATTCTGCTGCTTTCTGATTGATGCTCGCCTCTACCAAACTGCGATCAGAATAGCTAACTAATTGATTTTTAAGCTGAAGTACATTTAATAATTTATCTTTTACATCACTAAAATGCGTTCCAATAATTTTAGCTGCTTCCTCATGTGATATTAATTTGCCAAGTCTAAAATAATGCAACAAAGGGGTAAAAATGAATTTCCATAAACTCCAACCCGAAATTCCTATAAACGCAAAAACAAAACCTTTGCGGATGGACTTGCTAAAATAGAACTGGCTTTCTAATAAATTAAATAAAATAAACAAAGCAGTTGAAATACCTACAAAGTAAATGGTACCTCGTATTAGCTTATTGATATAATATTTACGGGTAAATTGATCCAACTTTTGGATCATTTGGTCATAAAAGTTCTGATTCCACTCCATAAGCTAAGATATATAGGGTAACGTTTAAACGGTAAAAATAATTTCAAAAATCTACACTTGAGCCTAAATTTTCACTTGGTACGGAGATAAACAATTAACAGGGCACTATGTTTTGAATTTAACGCAACTAAAATTTTATCTAAATCGTATATATACTTGTGACTCAGGAAGAGTTAGCCATACATTTAGCAGGCTGTCAGAAACATAGCCGAATCAGTCAAAAAGTACTCTATTTGGGTTACTATGACTTTGCTTTGTCTATTTGTAGGCGCTATATAAGCTCGAATGAGATTATTGAAGAAGTTATTAATGATGCATTTTATAAAGTATTTACAAAGATTGAACAATACAATGAATCATGGTCCTTTAAAACTTGGTTTCATAGAATCGTGATCAATACAGCTATAGATAGAATAAGACTTGAAAAAAAATTACCTCAATTTCAAAATTTAGATGCAACGAATGAATCTGTGGTATGGGTTGAAGAAGAATATTTGGAAAATTTAACTCAATCGAAATTACTTCATATGCTAGATCAACTTTCACCTGCCTATAAAACAGTCTTCACTCTATTTGTATTGGATGAATTGAGTCATGAAGAAATAAGTAAAATGTTAAATATATCAATTGGAACTTCAAAATCAAATCTATTCAGGGCTCGTAAAGTCATGCGAGTACTTATGGAAAGTGAACAATTATGAATAAGAGCGATCAATACTTGAGAAAACTATTACAATCAACCGACGAAAGTAATATCAATAGAACAACCCAATGGGAAAAATTAGAGTCCCGATTGGATAGCTATTATCAAAAGACTGGTAATAAAAATATACTGACATCTAAAGGATTTCTGTTAAGTACTATTCTTGTCTTACTTGTTTCAAACTTTTATGTGTTAGATCTATTCCACAAATTAAAAAATTCAAATAACTTAGTAAAACTAGAACTCAATGCATTAGAACACAAAATAAATAATTTAGAGCGCATTTCAGAGGCGGAGTATCCGTTAGAAACAAACATCCAAAATACTTCTAATGCAAAGAATAACCTAGCAATTAATTCCGTAAAATCAAATTCTACTTTAGAACATAAGAGTAATCTTCTACATACCATTAACACTAATCAAAATAAAGAACGAATAAGTATCGAAAGAAAAAATAATAATTCAGGTCAGCCAACTACAAATCATTCAAAAAAGTTTTTTAATACACTAAACCAATCTAATCACAGTAGTAATAAGGATTATACAATAAATTCTCTTAAACCTTTGTCAAATGAGCTAAATGAATTTGGACCCTTGCAAAACGATCTTCCAATCATTGAATCCTTAAACATAGATTTTATACCTACTGCGTCTGCAATTATAAAATGGAATAGTATGGCAATCCTACCTAATACAATAATTCCCAGAGTAGTTCGTCCACTAATAAGAAAAAATAATTATCCAGATTTATATGCTTCAATAGGTGGTTCAATAATAAAAAAAATGAATCAACCCTATTCATCCAAGTTGGCATTTGGTAAAAATATTTCTTTTGAATCCCATTTATACCGAAAATTTGGTATGAATATAAGAGCAGAATGGGTTCATGAAAACTATAATTTTGACATGAAACCAATTCAAATGGATCATCACTTTCCTAAAGATCCACCCATTAAAAAAGACCAGGAAGTTCGTCAAATTCATGGTGTTACAAAAGATGTTTATTGGAATTTAGGTATAAATTACGAAATATTCAATCAAAAGAAAAATATACTTTCATTGCAATTAGGTCATTCTTGGATTAATAGTACTCGGCAACCCATCTACTATGAAATTTATGATTTCAAATCCCATGAGCGTTTCAATACCTTTGCTTTTACAGAACGTCAACGAATTAATTCATTCTGGAATGTTGGAATTCACATTCAAAGAAAAATAAATAAATTTAAAATCGATTTCGGTGCAGAATACAATAAAGACTTTAATGCATCCAATAATTTTATAAACCAATGGAGATATGCACTTTCATTGCAATACAAAATATTATAATTTACCAATTAATTAAATTCATTTTATGAAAATTAGACTATTTTTAATAATTTCCTTTTTGGTATTTCTTTTCCAAAGTTCAAGTTTTGGTCAAGATACTATTAAAACACTATTCGATAATTCGCGCTTGCATTCCATTGGCATTTATGCAGCTCCAGATTTCCAATATGGAGAAATTCAAAATACAAATACAAGTTTTGCGGGAATATCATTGATGATATTGTTTAATAATCGATTTGCTATTGGTGGAAGTATGTTTAAGAATGTTGATCCAGATTTTTCTCCGATTGCTGTGAATCCACTTTATCTCTCATCATATTTAAAAACGATCAAATTGGAGTATACGGTATTTCCAGCTTCTAAAATTCATTTTAGCATTCCAATTGATCTTGGGATGGCAACAATAAATTTAGATTCATTCAAACAAAATCAAAATTATAGACACCACTCATTTAAAGATGATGAATTCAATAGACATAAAGCATCATCAACTCAAAGTGAAATTAAATTTATACAATTTGGTATAAATGCAGAAGCAAATGTGACCAAATGTTCTAAACTATTTTTAGGTGCAAATTATCGTACAGGATTACACTTTGATTCCATTAATGCGTCTGGATTGTTGTCAAAATCAGATCTTGATGGACTTTCTATCACATGTGGAATTAAAGTTGGTATATTTAATAAAAAACCGCACTGTTGTCTAAAAAATAGATGCAAATCTCAATCATTACCAAAATCAATTGAAAATTAACATTTTAAATGGCAATCAATAATTAAAAAAAAACTTACATTTGTCCCGCAAAATTTAATATATGAAATTTATTTATTTAGGAATTTCGGTTCTTTTTATATGTATGGTAAATATTTTTTCGGTTTCAGAACCTAGAAATCCTGAAACTGAAGTAACCGGGGCGCCAGGCGAATTGACTTGTCAGAAATCTGGTTGTCATTCTGGAGGAAATTTTAAAGGTGTTGTTTCAATTTCAGGAATTCCTGATACTGTTGAAGCTAATAAAAAATATACCATTACTTTATTGCACAAAAGCAATGCTGTTGTTGCAGGTTTTGAATTAACAAGCTTGGACCCGTTAAATAAAAAATGTGGAATACTAACAACAGGTTCAGGTACAAGTGTCGCCACAGGTAAAACTTTTGGAAGGCAATATATCAGACAATCCATTTCCAAACTATTAGTCAATGGCGAGATTTCATGGCAATTTACTTGGCAAGCTCCGGCAAGTATAACAGGTGACAGTGTTGCATTTTATTTTGCGAGTCTATGTGGAGATAATACAGGAAATGCGACAAAGGACAATGCTATTACTGGTGTAAAAAAAGCATTTTTTCGAAACGTAGTAAGCAATAATGAAGTAGAAAAATTCAACTTACAAATATTTCCCAACCCAACAAATCAATTCATCACCATATCAGATGAAAAGGATTATCCTATTGAATGTTCCATTTATAGCGTTGGTGGTCAATTGATATCTACAGTACATACAAAGACGAATACTAAAATAAATCTTGAACTATTACAAACTGGCTCCTATTCGCTTTTTATTCAATCTAAAACAAATTCCGTTGTAAAAAATATTATAAAAAACTAATATCACCTAGTTATATTGGTGTTGTTTCTATTGAAATACATTAATTCAAATAGGTATTTTAGAAAATTTTATAACGAAAAATTTTATTTTTATCGGCAAGTAGTAAATAATTTTTATTTACTGAAAATGATAAAATAGGAAAAGAGAATTTTATTTTTTGTAATGGTGATTTCAAATTTAAATTTAAGATTTCGATTTGTTCTTGTTTTGATATAAACAATTTATTCTCATATAAATCTATGTGTTCAATAATTGGATCGTTTATAAAATGTTCCAACTTTAAGAACTCATTAAAATGCCATAAGCCTACGCCAGGAATCAATAAATAGATATCTTTTCCATTACTTTTAATTTCTGTTAGTTTTAATTCTTTGGATCGATTGTAATAGATATTTTCACTTTCTAATAATCGATTATCTATCGTATTTTTAAGCGTTATTTTTCCATTTGCAAAATAACACAAAGATTGATTGGAATAATGTATAATAGCGCTTTCTGAATTAAACTCCTGATAATATTCATCAGATAGTAGGGTTAGATCTGAATTCAATATTTGGACGTTGGAAAAAGAAGGAATAAACAAAATAATTTTCATAGGATCAACGACACTCATAAATAGGGGTTCAGCATAAAATGAGCTTGAGCTTTCCTTTTTTATTTGAAATTGATCATCAAATTTAAGAATGAGATGATCTTGAGATTGAATGACATAAAGCTGATTGAGATGATCCAGATAAATTTGGTCACTTTTTATTTTAAAAGAGTCCAAGATCTTAATGTTGAAATCCTGAGCTGAAACATAATTTATGAAAATACATGAAAAGATAAAATTAATACCAATACGTAAATATATTAGTAAACTATTATTGTTCATATTAAGAAAATATGTTGGCATTCTCATTCTTATAAAACTTTAATTCTAATTTTTGCCCATCAAAAACCGCAAAAGACTGAAAACTCAGCCAATCACCTAAATTAATATATCTAGATTTTCCATTCTTCAATGTATAATCTATAGGTAAATGTCTGTGCCCAAAAATAAAAAAATCTGGTTTTGTATGGGTATACTCTTCTTCAACAAATTGAATCAGCCATTCTTCTTTATCTCCTAAATATTGTTGCACTAAATTTTGTGAATACCTGCTTTTATTTGAAAAAAAATGTGCTAAGGCCATTCCAATATCTGGGTGTAACCATTTAAATAAAAATTGTGCTAGTGGATTTCTAAAAACATATTTTAATGTTTTGTATCCATGGTCCCCTGGCCCTAAGCCATCTCCATGCCCAATAAAAAATATTTGTCCAAATAGTTCCTCGATAATGGGTTCATGATATATTGGAATATCTAATTCATCTTTAAAATAAGACTTCATCCACATATCATGATTTCCAGTAAAAAACCTAACATCTATTCCTTTGTCTTTTAATTCTGCTATCTTTCCTAATAATCGTATATGTCCCTTAGGAACAACATATTTGTAGTCAAACCAAAAATCAAATACATCTCCTACTAAGAACAAATGACTTGCATCTAGGGATATTTCATCCATCCATTGTACAAGAAGGGATTCCCGTGTTTTTGAAGATAACTTTCCAGACACACCTAGGTGGAAGTCAGAAGCAAAATAAACTTTCTTTCCTTGATTCATTTAGGAGAAACTAATCGACAAACCTAACATCAGTCTCCATGACTTTACCACAATTTTTACATGTTCTTAAAGTCTCTGATCCATAATATTCCTTAAATCTTGGAAAGAAATCTTTTTCAATATTGGTTAATGGAAAATAGTTTTCATGCAACTTAGTATTACACGAGTCGCAGTACCATAATAATCCATCTTGCTCACCTTGTTTTCGTTTGCATTCGATGACCAATCCAATAGTACCAGCAGGCCGCATTGGTGAATGGGGTGTCCGAGCCGGCAAAAGAAACATTTCACCTTCTTTGATTGGAATATCTACTGCTTTTCCATCTTCCTGAATTCTTACATTCACATCCCCTTCTAATTGAAAATACCATTCTTCAGTTTCATTGAAATGGTAATCCTTTCTAGCATTTGGTCCTGCTACGATCATTACTATGTAATCATCTGAATCGATATATAAATTTCGATTTCCAACTGGGGGTTTTAATTCATCTCTGTGCTCTTCAACCCACTTATAAATATTAAACGGACGACGTATAGACATAAACTGATTTTTTTAATAATAAACGGTCAATATAATCATAAAATTACATGGGATTATTCATACTCTGGTCATTTTTCTTTTACACTATATTTATTCAAACCTGCGTAATAAATTAAGGCCCATTGTCCATTTGAGAAGGCAAATCTTCGGATCATGGTCAAATCATACTTTATATCAATTACCGTTTCAATTATAAGTACATTTCCCATGTTGGTATAACTTACTTTAAATTTTGGGTTATCGCTATTCATGGCATTATGGAATCGCCATTGATCTGCAGACCAAAAAAACTTTTCATCTCCAATATACTCAGGATCAGTTAGATCGGGTAACCCTTCTAGCGGAAATGTTACATGAGCAATCTGGAAAAGGCTATCTTTATGAAATTCAGAATAAAAATGCTTAAAACTTTCAGGTAAAAGGTCAAATTCATTTTGACCTTCTTTAAATTCAGTTTCAGGTCCATGTTGGGTATCTGCTTTCGGTCTACATGACAGCAACCCAATCATGATCAGAGCTATCAAGCTCATCCAAAGTGGCGATAGCCCAACCAAACGATGCTTCAAGTCCATAAAAGAGTTTATATTTTAATGATTCGTCTGGCAAAATTAACCGAGCTGATGAAATAGTAATGGATTTATTTTCATAGTAGCAATTTAGAAGAATTTGATGCTTAAAAGCCAAACCTTTCTTCCCAAACGACTTATAAATGGCTTCCTTTGCTGACCAAAGTAAAGTAGCACTTTTAAGAAAATTCTCTGAATCCTGAATTTGATTTAAAATCTCTAATTCTGCCTCGTTTAGAAATTTTTGTAGGATCCGAAGTACTTTATTTTGATAAACTTGAAGATCGAATCCAACTTCATGATTACCAAAGGCATATCCAGTGTATCGATCAGAATGTGATAATGAAAATTCAATAGGATGATTCGTTAAAGATAATTTTCCAAACTCGTTTTTAACCAAAGGCCATTCATCATTGATAATAAATCGTTGTTTAAGCATAAATCGAGATGCCAAATATTCCAATTGTCTTTTAGGGTACAATTTCTTGATATATTCAAGTTCGCTGAACGACCATATATCTAAATCCATAAAATAATCAATACCTTGGTTGATCTCATAGATCATAAATTCTAAATGATCTGAGATTTTTTGTTGTTGGATAAGTTTCATTTAGCCAAATTAAGCATAAAATACATAAAAAGTCCACTTTCAAAAACTCAGGGTAAACACCTAGAAAAAGGTCAATTTTGTATGGGTAAACCCTGAATTTTTAACGAAATATTTAAAAATAATTGCACATAAATAAAAACCGCTGTAACATTGCATTGTCCTTCTGAACAAAAGTATCATATTATTCTAATTAATTTTTATACATTTAGAAAATAGAATTTGATACGTCCGACTACTTCTTTGAGTTTGGTTTTTTAATATTAGATATTTAATGCTTCGTTATTTTCAAATATCCCAAGGCTTATGGGATCATGTGATGCGGGCGGTGCTGGTTCTTCATTACGTTAGGTAATAAACCCAATAACAGCCGAGAATACTGCACTGCCCGCTACATGAAACAAATTTTGACATTTCAACTCAATGATTTACAATGACAACAATCTAATGATAATAATAATTATATTGATTTCTCTATTCGTAGTTTTGACAAAATGGGACAGACTGATATGAAATAAACAAGTTTAAGATCAATAACTCAATTGATTCAATGGTTCAGATTCAATATGAATTAGAAACTTGATTCAATGAAACCTTAAAACTTTATTGATCTAATTAAGTTGGTTGAATATTATGTTTTTGCTCCTTATCCCCTGGTCAATTTTCATTCTAATGTGAAACATTTTAAGACCAGGGGATTTCTTTTAACTGATAATTACAAGATATTTTATTGTTAGTTAAATAATTCATCTTTGTTATATTTAACTGAATTGAATTTGCCCTTTTACATTGAATCTACATTTCCTCGAGATTCCTTGTTGAAATATTTCCTTCTATTCAACTAACAAAACATGCAAATCTTAACCAATAATTTTTCTAAGTCTTGGTTTGCAATAATTTTAGATATATTATATATCATTCACTTATGTATTCTAAGTACCCTACTATAGTTTTAAGTGCTGTTAAGTCTATTAAAATAAGTAGATTGATCACATTTATAAAAGGGTTATTCTATATTCAATTTGTTTTTGTTTTGCATAAAATACCAGACAAAGTCATAAAGATTATATAACAAAATCAATAATATGAAATTTTGAATTATAATACACCCCCTCGAATTAAAAATAACTTCTGATGGTTTGTATTTCTTTTAAAAATCTGAATTAGGATCATTTTGGATTGAGCATTATACAAAAAACAATTGTAACATAAAATATGGCAACATTCTACATTTCATTAGAAATTATTTCCAGAAAGATATTCCTTAGCATGATAAAAAATGTTATAAAGCATAATTAGATAAATCTTTATTTTATATTTTTTAGGTTGAAGACAACTTTATTATTTAGTTTTGGCAATCATAAGCTGGGTGACATAAAGTATTAATCAATTAAGTATTACATACTTGAACTAAATTAAAAAAATATTCAAAACATGAAGGCAATAATATATACCAAATATGGACCACCAGAAGTAGCTCAATTAATGGAAGTTGCTAAACCATTACCAAAAGAAAATGAAATATTGGTAAAGGTTTATGCATCAACAGTAAACCGAACTGATTGTGGTTTTCGAAGTGCCGAATATTTTATTTCACGATTTTGGACCGGTATCTTTCGACCGAAATATCAAATTTTGGGGTGCGAATTTGCAGGTGTTATTGAAGAAATTGGGAAAGGAGTAACAACATTCCAAAAAGGTGATCAAGTTTTTGGATTTAATGATAAAACTTGTGGTGGGCACAGCGAGTATTTAACTATCGCTGAAACGGACGCAGTGACCTGTATGCCTGAAGGATTTACCTTTAATGAAGCAGCTGCCCTAACTGAAGGAGCACATTATGCATTAGTTGATATTAGAGCAGCAAAAGTTAAGTCAGGGCAGAACGTTTTAGTTTATGGAGCAACTGGTGCTATTGGATCTGCGGCAGTTCAACTATTAAAACATTTTGGTGCGAGGGTTACTGCAATATCAAATACAAAAAACATAACATTGGTAAAATCATTAGGAGCTGATTGTGTTATAGACTATCAAACTCAGGATTTCACAAAAACTTTAGAACGATTTGAATTTATTTTTGATGCTGTAGGAAAAAGTTCATTTGGTCAATGTAAACCCTTGTTAACCGAACATGGAATTTATATTTCAACAGAATTGGGCAAGAATGGTGAAAATATTTTCTTTGCATTGACAACACCATTTTTAGGAAGAAAAAAATTATTATTTCCAATTCCAAGCATTTCTAAACAAGATGTAATATTTTTAAAAGAATTGGCTCAAAAAGGAGAATTCAAACCCGTTATTGATCGACAATACCAATTAGACCAAATAATTGAAGCCTACAAATATGTTGAATCCGGGCAAAAAACTGGAAATGTGGTTATACAAATCGCAGAATAAACATTACGCTTGAATTATAATTATACAAAATATTAGACCAAAATTCAATTTAAATATTGTAATATTAAACAGTTTGTATACTTAATATATTGAATCACAATAGATGTTAGCTACATAATTTATTTAGTGTGACATCATTTTATTTTTCCGAAAAAAATTAAATATAAAAAATTTCTATTATTTAATAATTATTAAGTTCTCCTTCAAAAAATAAAAAATGCCCGGCAATTTTGCCAGGCATCTTTTTTTAACTTAAATTAAAATTATGAATTATTTTTTATTGATGACTTGGTAAGGTAAAGGATTATTTACATCAATAACTTCTTTGGAAACATCTTGAACTTTCATGCGATCTCTAACGGGTTCGTAGTTTTCGTAACCTTTGCGAACACCTTTTGCTTCCCAATCAAATTGGTATGTACCAGTTCCTTTTCTAAGTTCTTTAACTTTAAAACCAGTTGCTGTTTTTTCTATAACAGCAATTCCTTCAGATTCTGCAGACAATGGTGTGATTTGGATAGTAAGTGTATTTGGATTAATGGTTAACTCAAAGTGTTCCGGAAATTTAACTTCTCCTTCTCCATTAACCAATTGGCCAGTACCTCTATTGAAAGCTGCTGCTTCAGGACCTTCTACACAAGCATACCATATTTGTTTGCTAGCATCTCTTGGATGATCTTCAACAAAGTTTTTAACTTGAGCTGAAAAAGTTGCTTGTCCTGATGCATTAAAGAACAATCCGAAAACATTATTTGATGCATTATAAATCCCAACAAAAGGAGTAATTACTGTATTACCACTGATATTAATACCAATAACACCCGCAGTAGCACCTAATCTATTACCAATATAAGCGTGAAAATTACCTAATCCACCACTTCCTTCTTGTCTAGCAGATAAAACTCTAACTGGTGTAGTGCCATTTGCCGCCTGACTGTATGCATCTGTTTGAGTCACATAACCGGGTGAGGAACCTGGTTGGAATACATAATTAAATGTAGTGGCCTTCCACATCGTGTCCGTATTAAATCTCGTAAAATGTCGGGTTAAAGTAACTGGATATTCAATGATCTCGCTTCCATAGGTTACCGTTTTTTGTGGTATACCGGTATTTGTTGGTTTTGCAGAATATTCTTCAGACCAGCCAATTGTACTTGATAAATAGGATTTAATAGTAGTAGGACTAAAGTTTATCGCAAATTTTCCTTGATTAAAAGTAATACCTGTATTTGCAGTGTGTTGGTAAACTAAGTCATTTCCAACTTTTTTCCAAAGACTTGCACCACTAGAAGGAAGTATAAAGCTTCCGCCACCTTTGCTTAATATCACTTCATTGTTTGTGGTATCAAGAGATATTTTTTGAATTTCATTTGTGGTATCAACATCATCTTTTGGCAAAGTCAAGTCAACTTTATTCCCTTGGGAAATAGATAATTCATTTGTCGCTTTATTAAAACTAAGGGATTGAATTTCATTTTGTGGATTACCATCGTTGTCGCCAACAACTGAACCAGCTTTTGTTGCATAAGAAGCAATAGGAACTTGTAGAATGGGTGAATTGCCCATATTTACAAAAGTTGAACCTCCCGTAGGATCTAATTCTACTTTTAGTTGGTAACCTGCTGCACTCCAATCAATCGTTGCACAGCTCCCTGATGGATTAGCACCACCGCAAACATTGACATTAAAAATACCCAAATCTGAAGTTTTAGTAGCATGGGTTTCTGAATATACCGGAGTGTTAGCTGCGTTTAGAATAGATAATCGAAGCGCAATGTTTTGATTGACTAATGGGGCATTTTGTGCATTACGTGCCACACCTTGGTATTTGAAAGAAACCTGAGCCATCAGGCTACTTACTAAGCTACCGAGTATGAAAAGTGTAAAAATGATTTGTTTCATTGATTGATATTTACAGATTAATTAATTTTTTCAATTTTAAAAGATTGTTGGGCATTTTTGTCTTTAGCTATAAGAATATAATGTCCAGCAGGTAGTTGATCTAAGTCCAGGTCTATTATATTCTGATTAGATGAATTTTTCGAAATCTCAACACCCTGAATATTGGTTAGGGTCAGTTGAAGTGATTTAAGATAAGCATTTTTAACTGTAAGAATTGAACTAACAGGACTTGGATAAACGCTGATTCCTTCAAGAGTTGGATTTTCAGTAGAAACAACGGTAAGATTTGCTTGATGAAAACCTTGAGTAATTTTAAGATTATTGGCATTCAATGTCTCCGTTGCCAATTCACCTAAAGTCCATTCTATGGAAATATTATTAGCCTTCTGTACGTCACCGGCGCTGGCAATAACTTGAGGGGTAATTTTTTGTGCAGAAATGAATCCACCACATAAAAAACATAGTAAAAAGCTCATTTTTTGTATCATAATAGTCTTAATTAAGTCTAAAAATACTAATTTTTTAATGAATAACGAGAAAGCTGATTTTTCAAACATAAATAAAATATTAACTAATGTGTAATATACTGATTATTAATTAATAAAATATATATTTTTAGTATATATTGACTTAAAAAGTTAATTGTTCAGAAGGCTTTTACAAATTGTCATTTACAATTCTCAACAAATCAAACCGTTACTATTTGGTAATATGTTATGATTTGTTAAACTTATCAATAACTCCATGACATGCTTTTTCTATCAATTCAAAGGCTAAATCGAAACGATTGTCATAGTATGGGTCTGGCACGAAACTAAAATTTGTATCAAGAGCATAATCCATAATTAATTGGATTTTGTCCTTCAATTTAGGGTCACTGACGAGACTTAAACAATGATTCCTATTAGAAAGATCCATAGTTAGGATCAAGTCAAAATATTCAAAATCATGTAATTTTATTTTTCTGGATATTTGGTTTTTGATTGAAATGCCTCTAGTCATTGATTCTCGAATAGCCCTAGGATCAGGTGTTTCTCCATCATGAAACCCGTTGGTTCCTGCCGAATCGACCACCCAATCTAATCCTTTTTCACGGATCAAAGCCTCCATGATACCCTGAGCCATAGGTGATCTACAAATATTTCCAAGACATACCATAAGTATTTTCATAATTATAAAGTATTTGACACAAGGTAAACACAGCTTAGTACAATAACAAAAAATATGTATAAACGGCACTATTTTTGATATATATACATTATTAAATAATATAATATGAATAAATTTTCAGGAGTTCTAGTATGGGTATGTTTATCCAACATTTTTTGGATTAACACCTTAACGGTCCAGGCAAGTGATATGGAATTTAAACTTGAACTCACTCAAATTGGAACAGATTATGCAGAACTTAATTTAAGTCTTCCAGAATTAATGAAAGAAGTCGAAATATTTCGATCACCAGATAATGTACATTTCTGTTCTGTAAAAGCATTTGTTGATTCCAATAATCATTATATGATTATAGATCCATTTGATCAGAGTATACAAAGTTCTGTTTTTTATAAAGTCGACTGTGTCAATTTAAACGGCAAACCCTTTTCACAAAAATTCAGTTTTACTTTAAAAAAAGGTAATATACACTTTTCATTAAAAAATACAAACCTAAGCATTCATCGAAGTCATTCAGATCACCAAAATGTTATTTCATTTTATATCTTCAATGAGCATAATGTTATGATTTATGAAGGTGCATTTAAAGAACAATGTAATGTTGATTTACCCATGTTAAAACCAACAAATGAAACCTGGTATATATATTATTCTATGGAAGCAGAAAATGGGCTACAACGAATAAGTGGAGCTAAATAAACAAAAGCCATAAATTCATTAGATAAAAACAATTGTTTATCTTTATAATAAATTCATAATAAGATCCTTGTTTTCTATGGATAAAAGTGTTTTTTTATCCAATACTTATAGGATTACAACTTTAATATTTGCTTATGCAAAATGCTTCCGTCCTCAAATATTACTTTTAGTATGTATTGACCTGGTTTCAGATTATCCATGTCCACCTTCATGATCAAATCTTGCTTTTTATTATTACTTACTATAAATACTTCAAAACCTGATAATGAATACATGGTGATTTTTCTGATTTTTAAATCTTCAGATTGAATGGTTAATTGCTTCATTACAGGATTCGGTTGGATATGTAAGGCATGATATTTCTTTGGATCTTTAGCACCTACAGTTTCTAAAATGGTAATCGCTTGAACATTTGTACACCCATTCTGATCTGTAATGGTAACTTGATAATCCCCAGGAGCAAGTCCATTAATTTCATTAATGGTATCATTAGTATTCCACTTAAATCTATATGGAGGAATTCCACCAAACACATTTACCTTAGCAGAACCGTTTGTACCACTACTGGATTTAGAATCTATTGTTCCAAATAATACATCAGGTGAAGTAATTTCGAATTCTTTTTGGAATAAACAGCCATTTGCATCACTAATAAAAATATTATACTTCCCAGGATCTAAATTATACAGATCCTTAGTAGGAATACCGGTATTCCAATTTGTTAAAAATGGAGCAGAGCCAGATGTAATATCGATCTCAATTCTACCATTTTTATCTCCAAAACATTTAACATGCGAAACTTGAGCTTGGATAGCAATAGAATCAAAATTATTTAAGTTGATTGATTTTGTAACAGTACATGCTAAAGAATCCATTATGGTTAAAGTATAGATTCCACTATTAACATGATCAATGATTGCGCTAGTGTCACCATTTGACCATTGATATAAAAATTTCTGTCCTGTACCTCCAGAACTATTAGATTCAATTTTTCCACCAACATTAGAACACGCTGGGTTAGCAGATAATTCTAAGATAATTTTTGGATTTACTTTAACAGATAATAACGCTATACTGTCACAACCAGCAATAATATTATGGTATACTAGTTTGAGTGTGGTATCTTGATAAATGGGAATACTATTAACTGTATCTCCATAGCAAATGTGCAATTGACTTGTAGTTGTAATGGTCGGTTTTACTTCAATAGAAATATTGATAATACTATCACACCCATCAGACGCGATCAATTTGTTTTCAAAAATTCCAGCTGTAAAATATTTGTCTTTACCTACAATCACTGTATCTCCCTGGCACAATTTATAATTTTGCTGGAAGTTAACTTTTTTATTTACCAATTGAATACTGTGACTTGAAGTCTGATTACCTTTAGTAACAGTTAGTGTTAACGGTCCGGGTTTATTAACAGAAATTGATTTGGTTTTAAGACCATTTGACCAAACGTATTTTGCATTAGAAATACCTGCATCAAACGTTTTGGCACTTCCTTCACACAATGGAATATCACAAACAATTACACTATCAGGGAGTCTCCATTTAAGGACTATTTTATGCGTTACCACTGCATCAATTCCTGAATCAACTCGATCATCAATACTATTAAATAACCATTTTCCTGCAGGATCAAATTTACCTAAAATTTTTGAATAACTCGTTGGCGTTCTTAAAGGAAATGGTTCCTCCTTATTGGGTTGAAAGTCCACTAATGAGATATCGATTGATGCTGGACTACTTATGGAACTCTTCACGCTCCTAAGCCAAGATGTTCCCTTTGGTGCAATAGTTGTCTGATATTCTACCAAAATATCTTTTGCATTGGAAGGTATGGCATTATATAAATTTGATGGAAATGTTAAACTATCAGAGCTTTCTGAATTATCTACATTCAATGCAATCTGATAAACAATGGAATCCTTTTTACCAGCTATAACAGGACAGCCTAAGTTGACTTGAAAGTCGTTTAATGTTATAGTATCAGGATCAGCATATTCAGAACATTTATTTGATATTGCAGCTGTAAATATTCCAGAATATTTGATATCTAAAAAAGTGTCATTTTTTCCGGGAATTCTGTAATCATAATGAAACCAATCATACGTATAAGTAGATTTATAAGGTTTTGCAATAAGTTTTATAGTATCCCCTAAATAATAAGGTCCTCCAACAGAAATTTTTTGAGAAGCCACAAAGCTTGAAACCAAACATGGTTTAGTATTAACTGCATTTCTTAGCAAATCTCCGGGTTCTTGTCCAAATCCTTTTGAAAAATTGATTCCTATTCCGGTTAGATGACAATAACTCATTATTGTACCCCCTCCAACAGGAGTGGGACCAGGATTGCAAGAACCTATATCAGGTGTTTGACAATTATCCAATTGCATATTTTTGAATGGTCCCCAGACGCAAGAATGTGTGTGCCAACTTCCAAAATTATGTCCCATTTCATGTGTCATCACTTCGACACTCCAGGAATAAGTAGGTAACTGGCTATAATTGTTATAAATGAATGCAAAAGATAAAGGCCCAATATTCCCATTCCAAGGATTACAAAGTCCATTTACAAAAGCAATTCCCCCTTGTTGTTGTGGTGCCTGAGTAGTAACTAATTGCGCAAGGTTGCCATTAAAATTAGAATTGCGATATCCAGCATAATTATACAAAATATCTGAAAGATTGGTATGTAAAAAAGGGTCCTGTGTGGTCCAAACTTTAATATCAGATATTTCTAAATTAATGGATTCATTAAAATATAGAGCTTTTACAACGTTAAACAATCCGGTAATATAAGCAGTTACCTGATTTACCTGTCCATTTTTATCCAAATACATTCTGTAATCACATTCTAAAAACACTTTAACAGTTCTGCATTTATTTGGACTAATAGTTGCGGCTGATTGGGATGGTTGATTTAAATTTAAAAAAGTTTCTGCGTTTTCTAAAACACCGCATTTGAAAGGAGATCGAATTGGTAATTCATTTTCCAAATACAACGCATGAATGGATCCTGACTCCATATTCATATTTGTCGTTTTACCAAGAATGATATTTCCATGTAAAGGAGATGATAACACGCCAATAACTTGATCATCAAAAAAACTTATTGCCGCAAACGAACCACTAACTCCATTTATAATTCCTCGATAATATGCTCCTCCTGTCAATGGGTCGCCAGATTTTTCATCAGTAGTTAACAATCTGCTTGAAGCATCAAATAGTTGTTGAGATTCCAATAAAATATCTAATTGTTCACCAGAATTCAATGCTAAGTTTAATTCGACATACTTTGGTTTTGAATTACTTATTGCTGATAAAGTTGGTTTATCTACATCAAATAATTTGGCATTGGCAATATTGGAAAAATTTGCGAAATCCTCAGAAATAATAGGTATAAATGGATTAACTATTACGAACTTTTGTCCTTTCGTTTTTGCTTCCTGGATTATTGTTTCAAGTGGACTTAGTATTTGGGTTTGACCAACTTGAAATATTCCAAAGAAGACTAGGGTTACAAAAGACATGACTATTCTACAATTCATAAAAGATATTTAAATTGACTTATTTACAGCAAAAATACGATACATTAGGATATAATTTAGTAGAAATTGATCATCGAAATTTTAGAATAAAGAAAAATGAATTAGATAATATAAACAATAAAGACTTCTAAATTAATACTTACTTCAATTCTGCAATGATAATGTATTGGTATTCTAATTTAGAATCATCGGAAAGTGTAATGGTATAACCCGAATCAATTAACTCCTGTTCAACTTCAGATTGGGCTAATCGTAATTTCTGAGACGGTCCTATTGGAGTTAGTTTCTTTTTAAAATCAACAATCATGATTCTACCACCAGATTTAAATTTGTCTTTTAGTTGTGATAAATATTTAACACGATTATTAATATACATATAAGTGTTTGATAAAAACACAATATCTACTTCATTCACATTAATTGAAGGATCAGATGGAGTAGCTAATCTAGCTTCAAACTTATCCTGAATTTCCTTCTTATAATATGCTTTTTCAACATTCATTAAATCAATGAGTTCCTTATCAATATCAATGGCTATTACTTTGGAAGCTTGATTAACAAATCGAAATGAAAAATAACCACTTCCTGCCCCAATATCAGCAACAACTTTTCCTGATAATGGTCCCAGTAAATCAATAATTTGATATGGTTTTTGCCAAATAGTTCGATCCTGAAAACTAGAATCATCCAATATTATATTTTGGTATGATGAATTGGTTTGTAATGTGTCGGTAGTGTTAGCTAGAGACTTCAGTTTAGTTTGAGTCATTTCTTTGCATGATTCAAAAAAGAATCCAAATAATAATATTAGATACAAAAATAATTTATACATATTGGTATCGCTGGTTCAAATTAACTCTAAATTTTAGACAAATTATTTAATAAACTTGCCATTTTTTTACGAAGATATTCCGATGAACAGGAATAATGATTTATTATTGCGCTAAAAGCATACTGAGGTACATTATCATCCATGATGTACCCGGACCAACTTCTAATATATTCCATACTACCGCTTTTTAATCTGAATTTATTATTATCTTTTTTAGTATCAAAATACTTGGATAAAGCTCCTTCAGTGGATGCATCAGGTAATAATTTACAAAAATCCTGAAATTGTTTATTTTCATTGATATTTAATAAAGTAGATGCCAATTGATAACTTGAAATGGCATTTTTTGGTGATAAGCCACTTCCATCTTTTAAAACTATTCCACGATCAATAATACCCCTATTCTTCCAAAAATTTACAATTCCTAATAGTGCTTGCTTTCTGTTTGTAGTACCATACCATTTATCTCCTAAAATATGTACAAGGCTTTCTACATATAGATTAACGCTTCTTTTTAATGCACGTTCAATAATATAAATTAATTCAGGAGATTTATGTTCCCATAATACTTCGATATGATCTGCGTCTAAATGTTTAAGCAATTGAAATTGAATACCTCTTTTTTCTAATCCTTCCTTTAACAAAATTTCAAATGTGGCTGGAGGGTTCGATATAGATGTTTTTAAGTTCAAGGTATCGTTCCCACAACATAATATGGAACCAATAACATTATGATTTGGATCTTTTGAACTACCTAATATAAACACCTCCTCTCCATCATCATTCAAAGAAGTAGTCACTTCAGAACAAAAAGTAGATTCTAAACAAGGGGGATAGACTTTAATGATGTTACACAAGGCACCATTTTGATAAGAACCCAGTAGAGTTATCCATGCTGTATTTTCCATCAAATTCAATCCAAAACAACCAGCCCCATAATAATTACCAAGATCATACCATAACCATTCTGGATTTTCCGGAATATCTTGTATATAATCTGAATTTACATGTATGCGTCCGGAAATTAATTTAATATTTCTTAATTTTAAAAAATAATAAACTGAATCAATGATTTTTTCAATATTTGATGCTCCATCCATTTGTTGTGATGCAAAAGTTGGATCTCCCTTCCCAATAATATTAAGATCCCCAAAGAAACTGGTGTCATTGATTTTTTTTCCTTCTAAAACAAACGGCGTAGAGATTGTAAAATTAGGCCCCAAAACTTCAAGAGCAGCCGCACAGGTTAAAATTTTTAATGAAGAAGCTGGACAGAGCGATTTATTTTCCTGGTAACCAACCACTAATTCTTTATTTTTGGTATTGATCACACTAATACTAATGGATGCATTAGCCAATTCTGGATCATTAACAAAAGTCGAAATTGCTTTTTGATATTTGGAATTAGATTGACTAAAACACAAATTCAAATGTAAAATAATAATTAATATAAAATACCAATTACGCATATTGAATAATTTCTTCCTCATAGGCTAAGTGAAACATACCATCACCACTATTTACAACTGAAGCATTGTTATGTCCTAATATAAAAGCATCTCTGGTTGCTAACATTTTAATTTCCCGTTGTGCAAATGGATCATGAATTAAAGCTAATAATTCTCCTTTTTTAACATATTCTCCAGACATCCGATGATAAGAACAAATGCCACTATCCGGAGCTCGTTGCCAAACAGTTTTTTGATAAATTTTACATTTCTGTGCTTGAATGGGTACATTTGAAATCATAGAATACGAAGACAATAAATTTTTAATAATTTTTAAGCCTTTGTCGATAACAAATGGATCCAACCTCAACGCTTCGCCACCTTCAAAAATGATAATAGGCTTTTTATAGTCTTTAGCTATTTTTCTAAACGATTTAGAAAGTACAGATTTTTCAACCAATAAATCATATTTGCATTTAAGAGCCAATTCTTTTGAGGGCAAAAATTTTGGTGAATATCTTATTTGTGGATAGTTCCAATGATCTTTTGCACCTGTGTGGAAATCTATTCCAAAATCAATCAGTGGCAATATTTTTTTGGTAATCATTCTGGCAACCCGAGAAGCCAAGGACCCATTCATGTTACCTGGGAAACTTCGATTTACATCCTTTCCGTCTGGCACGTCTCTAGAATAATTAATAAACCCGAAAATATTTAAAAGCGGAATAACAATAACAGACCCTGAAGATAAATTGCCAAAAAAGTTATCTGAAATCGTTCTACTAACGATTTCTACGCCATTAATTTCATCCCCGTGCATTCCACCCAATATTAATGCCGTTGGTCCAGGGTTCTTGCTTCTGAATATGTAAGTAAATATAGAAATTCTATTACCTGATGGTAATCTCCCGGCATTAATTCTAACCATTCCAGAACTGCCTGGTGGAAAGTCTTGACCTTGTATAGTAATATTATCCATGTTTTTCTTCCTTAACTTCCCTTTCTATAAATTGAATTATTTTTTCAGCAATATTGACTTTTGTAGTGCCTTCAATGCCTTCTAAACCAGGTGAAGCATTTACTTCAAGAATCAAAGGACCACGACTAGATCTTAAGATATCTACACCAGCTATAGATAGACCAAGAATTGATGTGGCTTGGAGTGCCAAATCTTCTTCTTCAGGGCTTAATATGGCGATGGTTGAACTTGCTCCGCGATGTATATTAGATCTAAATTCACCTGGAACGGCTTGTCTAACCATTGCACCAACAATTTTTCCATCCACTATAAAAACTCTAACATCAGAACCTTTGGCATCCTGGATGAATTCTTGGATTAATACATCTTCTCTTACTCTATGAAATCCCTCTACAATAGAAATTCCCTGATTTTTAGATTGAGCTAAAATAACCCCAAGTCCTTGCGTACTAGAAATTAATTTAACTACTGCTTTGTCTCTTGAAATTTGATCATAAACCATTGGAATACAATAATCACCTGCCGAAATTCCTGTTTTAGGTACATCAAGACCTTTATTACTTAGTATTTGCATGCAATGCAATTTATCTCGCGCCTTTAACAATGCGTCTGCTGTTACAGTTGTAAATATTCCCATATGTTCTAATTGCCTTACAATCGAAGCTCCATAGGTAGTTGCGGATGCCCCAATTCTTGGAATAACGGCATCAAAGTGTCCGATGAAATCTTGACCAATCATAAGTTGGGGTTTAGATTTTTCGACGATGATATTGCACATCAGATGATCATATATCTGTACTTCATGATTTCTTTTAATTGCTGCATTCATGAGACTTTGAGTACTATACAATGAAGCATTCCTTGATAAAATCAAAATTTTCATAGTCTATGAGATAATAATTATTAATTGGTACATTGACATTAAACTTTCGAATAAAGATAAATCAGCCTAACATATTAATGAATTTTTTTTTTGAAACCGTTGATTATATAAATAGCATATGTATTTTTTAATTCAAAGAAATTCATGACTTTAGTTACAATTTTTGTAATCTTGCAGACTAACTAAATAAAAGTTCAGATGAACGAGAGTAACAAGAAAGCTGAATTAGGATGGGTTATGTTTGACTGGGCGAATTCATCCTATTCATTGGTTATTTCAACTGCCATATTTCCCACTTTTTTTATTGCTGTTACTGATTCATATATACCAGTCTTTGGCTTAAATATATCAAATTCCTCTATCTACGCATTTTCAGTTTCTATAGCTTATTTAATGATATGTCTAATTTCGCCCATCCTTTCCGGTATTGCTGATTATAGTGGCAGTCGAAAACTGTTTATGCGATTATTTACTACTACAGGATCTGCTGCATGTGCAGCATTATTTTTTTTTGATGGCATGAATCACATTTGGTTGGGTGTTTTAGCATTTATTATTGCGACTTCCAGTCATGCTGGTTCTTTAGTATTTTACGATGCTTTTCTTCCAGAACTAGTTCCTCCAAATCGCAGGGATAAATTAAGTGCAAGGGGTTATGCTTATGGTTATATAGGGAGTGTAATACTATTAATTATAAATATAATTGTAATTCAAAAACCTGAAATGTTTGGGTTTAGCAATATATCCATACAACAACATATACCTATCAGATTAGCATTCCTAAGTGTAGGCATATGGTGGTTCGGCTTTTCACAATTTTCATTTTCACGATTACCAGATGATATTGTAAAACCAAAAGAGAAAATACAATTAAATAAAGGACTTAATGAACTTCGTAAAGCTTGGAAACAAATAAAGCATCATCCTAGTATCTATTACTATTTAGTAGCTTTTTTCTGTTATAGTGCTGGAGTTCAAACTGTAATCTATTTAGCATCTGCATTTGCAGAAAAGGAATTACATTTTGAATCCTCAGAATTAATTTTAGTTATACTCATTTTACAATTAGTAGCTATAGGCGGTGCATATTTGTTTGCTCATATCTCAAAACTAAGTAATAATTTATTAAGCATGAGATACATGTTAATGGTTTGGATTGTAATTTGTGTGATGGCTTACTTTGTTCAAAGTCACATGATGTTTTACTTTATTGCTGCTTTGGTAGGAATGGTCCTAGGAGGAATTCAAGCAATTTCTAGATCAACATATTCTAAAATTATCCCACAGGAAAGTAAAGATGTAAATTGTCTTTTTAGTTTTTATGATACCGTATATTATACTTCAATTGTCAGTGGAACATTTATCTTTGGAATAGTAGATCATCTTACTGGTAATATGAGATATAGTGTACTGTCACTTGCTGTATTTTTTATTGGTGGTTTAATTCTTCTAAAAAAGGTAAAATTAAATGCTATTGCGGTTGACTAACTTATCTAAACTTATTTTATTTATTTAATATTCAAAATTCTCATTGAATTTAATAGCTCTTTAATCTTTCAAACCTATTTAATATAACCATGAATAATAATCTATTCATATATGATTTTTGAGCCGCACGATTCTCCATTTTTTTCTATTAGTAATAATCCAGCGTTGACATCATTTAAAGAAGAAATACAATGTCCATCGTTATTCCAAAATCCGCTTTGCCCACCCGCTGACATTCCATAAGATTCACCAACATAATTTGACATTAGAATATTCATTTGATAATTCTTGGAATATAGTGCTAAAGATTGGTATGCTTTGGGAATTCCTTGTGGTGAGAAAAAAATACTGGGAATATATAAAGTACTATGATTCTTTGCTGCATTCTCAGGGTGAATAGAATGATCAATATCCGCACAAATAGCAAGTTGAATGTTTTCCGATTCCAATTTAATGGTAGGATTAAAATGATGCGAAGCAGAAAAGCACTGTTCTTCTCCATCATGAAGAAATTGCTTTGTATATATAAGTGTTGGTGAATTGGGTTGAAAAATAAATGACCCAATAAACAAGGAATTATTAATTTGAATCGGAGCTCCTGCAATAATGATTAATTTATTTTCTGTAGACAATTTCTTAAATGTGTCAAGCCTTTTGTCATCTGTCGAAAAGGAAAATTTATGGGCATCTTCTCGCTCATAACCTGTAATAGACATTTCAGGAAATACGATCAGTTGTGCTCCGTTAGAGGCTCCCAATTCTATCCAATGGTAATGATCTAGTAAATTTTTATGAATATCTCCCCGCACCGGTCGCGTTTGAGCTGCACATATAATGAGTCCCATCTTATAATATAGTTTTATTGCGTCAATTGAATAATTATGATAACATTCTAGCCATAAATGTATATTTCTAGTATTGCTGGATTTAAAGACCAAAGTAATTATTTATACATGCTTGCATTTTTTAAATATAATTTCCATGGCTTCCAATAAAATTCATGCCAACCTTTACTAATACTTTCTGCATGTTGTATTGGGAGATTGGCATGTACAACATTGATCACAACATCTTCATTATGTTGAAGGAAATAGATAATAAATGTAGAGTCTATGTCTGAATTATCCCAATCGCTTGCTCTCCAGGATTGGACAATTAATGAATTATTAATAAGTTGGAGATTTCTACCGATAATGTATCCATCGTATACAACAAAGTTAGTACCCTCCTTTTGTTTTATATTGGCTTTACTTCCTGTGACTTCAGAATGCTTTTGTTCATCCATATATAGCTTATATAGCTCATCGGTGGTGGTATTTTTAAATGTGATTTTTTGTACTATGGTTTTGGTCATTTACGATTTTTTTATTAAAGAATTAATAGATTTCATTTAAGATTATATTATATGATTTATTCCATTCTTAATTTCAGGAATTCACCATCAATAATTAATAATTTGGCACCATTTTTTGAAATAGACAGATGAGAACTTAAACTATCAGAAACTATATATGTCATTCCACGATTAAGTTCAAATATTTTTTGTTCTTGATGTCTACATATAAAGCTACCTTCTAAACAATGTACAATGTGTCCTTTTTGGCACCAATGATCTGCTATGTAATTGGGTGAATATTCAACTATCCTGATTCTAAGACCATCGAAATCTAAGGTCTGCCAAGTGGCTATACCCATTTCACCATGATGCTGTATTTTTTCTACTTGATCCCAATTTATTGCTTGAAATGTAATGTTATACATGATAATTTCGTTTCTTTTTAATTAACAAACTAAAAATAATATTTTATAAATTAAATCTAATTTATTAAAATTTCAATAATTTTTTCAAAATATTTTTAATAATTACCATTGGTAAATCTTCATTAGGATCAATTAATAGAATTTTCATTCTTGATCTATTTTCAGATAATAGATAGCATTCATCAAAATATTTACCATCTACAATACCTAAATAAGGTTTGCCATATTTTCTATGAATCCATAAATAACAAATCATTTTATCATTGTAACAAAAGAATGGCATTCCATATTTCCATGAATTCACAATTTGGCTATCATAAGAAAGAATAATATCTCTTAGAGCAATTAAACAACCTTTAATCGGTTCATCTTTACATAAATAAAATCGATCTAAGTTTTCTTGCATCCAATTTAATTCAATAGCATTTTTAAATATCTATTTGCCATAATACTTACAATAATATCAATAAAAATAATTTGCATTAATATGGTTTATATACAATGAACCATCATTTTAAATAGGTTTCTAACCATGAATGCAATTCCTGATAGAAAAATCGACTATTTTCAGCTTTTAAAACCCAGTGATTTTCCTCTGGAAAAACTATTAATTTGCTTGGTATTTTTTGTCTTTGGAGTATATGCCAATTCTCAATAGAATTATTAACAGGAACTCTGTAATCAAGTTCACCTACAGTAACTAACATTGGAGTTCTAAATTGATTAGCATAAGTAAAAGGATTCTGTTCTCTCCAGATTTTTGATTGAGACCATGGCACTCCCGCATTCATACGTTCACGACCAATAATATCATCGCTTGTTCCCCATTGAGAAACACTGTTTACTAAACCTGCATGACTAATTAAACATTTATAATGAGTTGTGGTAGCTTGTAACCAATTGGCAAGATGTCCTCCATAGCTGGCACCACCTGCAGCTTGTTTTGATCCATCAATAAATGGATAACGCTTTATAGCCTCAACTGCAGCTTCATTAATTTCTAAACCCGGCCCTTTAAAAGGATCATATTGTATATCTTGAGAAAATTTTTCTCCATAGCCTGTTGAACCCGTGTAATCAGTTAAAAGTAATATATATCCTGGTTTTGCAAGTAATTGGTAATTCCACCGATAAGACCAATTTTCTTTCCAGGAACCAGCTGGTCCTCCATGCATTACAACAAATAACGGGTACTTCTTTTGAGGATTAAAGCCTGCAGGTTTTATTAATAAATTTCTAATCTTTTTTCCTTGTGAAGAGGTAAACCAAAATGTTTCACCATTATCCAAATCAAGTGTTGATAATTTGTCTGTATTAAATTTTGTTAAAAAAATAAAACTACCATCTGGGTTAAGTTTTACAATCTCAGGAGGCATAGTCCCAGATTCATAATTAGCAACAATTGTAGTAGTGCCGGTTGTCGAAACACGAACATTAGTAAAACAACCATATACACTATTACTGAATTGTTTAAGAGCTGAATCTTGTAATGATAATGAATATATGAAATCTTTTCCCTGACTTTCAACACTTAGATAAATATTATCTTTTTGTATTGTCAAGTTGTTTGTCTGTCTGTCCAGTTTTTGAGTTAAAATCGTTTTATTCTTCATTTCGGGAAAATCAAATCGAATGAGATGATTCATATTATAAACTTTGTTATTGTTTATCTTATTTCCAAAACAGAACAAATATTTTCCATCAGAACTTATAATAGAATTGCTATATGAATACATTTCACTTGTTAATACTTTAGCATCACCTCCATAAATGGACACAACATACAGATTCGAGGAGGGTTCCTGATAAGCACTCGTGTTAAATTCAGTGCTGGCTGAAAAAATGATTGATTGGCTATCAAAATTCCAATTTGCTGATGCAGCATTGAATCCAGAAAGTTGACTTATTTGGACATCTCTAAAAATATTTCTAGCAGCACTGTCTGGTGAAGCACTTTGGACATAAATATGATTCTGCTTTTCATCATTCCATTTATCCCAACTGCGTATTGGAAATGTGGTGTAAACCCGTGCCTTATATTTAATTTTCTTTTTCTCCTCCACCATTTTTTTATTCGTTGAGTCTTCATAGCATTTTGGATATATACTACTTGTAAAAATAATTTTATTACCATCAGGACTCCATTTAGGTGAATTTGCACCGCTTGAAAGTTTTGTAATTTTTTGAGCTTCACCACCTTCTTTAATATTCAAAATATAAATTTGAGACTCTTCATCTCCATCTCTTTTAGCAGAAAAGGCAATTTTTGTTCCATCAGGATTCCAAGTATACCCTCCTTCTCCGGCTTTGCCACTAGTAATTTTTCTAGGTGAGGACTTTCCATCGCTGGAGACTATCCATAAATCATTAATTTGTTCCTTTTCATCATAAGAAGGTTCTGTCACATTAAAAACAACCCATTTTCCATCAGGGCTTAATTCTGGTGAACCTACTCTTTTAAGTGACCACATATCTTCATGGGTAATGGGTTTTTTATCTTGTGTATTTCCATTAAAATAAATGAATATTATAAGTAAAAAAGATATAGAATATTTCATGGATCTAGGTTTTAATTTGAAGAAGCAAGTTACAATTAGTTTATTTAATTTATAAAAAAGCATGGTGCAATTTATTTGAATTCAAAAAATAAATCAACTTAGTAATGTATCAGTTTCATTTTTTCTTTGTTATAAAAAAAACTATGATGCATATTTTCACTAATAAAAATTTTCAATGCTTCACTAGTTGTAAATTTTTCGATTATATTTTCTGTAACTTCAGAAATAATTAATAATTTAGAGTCCATTTTTTCAATCTTATACAGATTATACGTTGAATTAGATTGATCTGACTTGATTTCCCATAAATTGAGAAATTTTGTTGTATTTATGACTGAAATATAAGCATTGTATTTGGTTTCCTCTCTTTCATCTTTGTTATATTTTATAATTTCATAAATAAACGAATCCAATGACTTGATTTGATAATGTTCTTTTTCATCCTTTGAATCCTTCCAATCACCTAACAATTGAGAATCAATTCTTATTTGTGGTGAATCAATAGGAATTGTAGATTCATATGGACATGCTCCAAAAAAGATGCTTAATGAAGCAAGTAATATCATATATTTTAGTTTTTGCATATCCAATTTTTATTATATTATATGATCTAAGTTTAAATTATTCTTCTTTAAGTACTTTCACATTATCATCTGGAATTCTATCAATCAAATAATTATATGGATCAATACCAGCATTATATGGAAGTTTGTTTGTTCTAAAGGTAAATTTATTTTCCTTTTTATCTAATTTTAATCTTTGCATCAATAATGGTTCACCAAGGTTCTTCTTATTATCTGATTTTGCAAATATCCCAATATCTATATAGTCAGATATTGGTGTGGAAACCTCCTTCCCAAGTGTATCTGCATAAAATTTTTCAGAGTTTGTTATAAGGTTAACTTCATATTCGTTACCGACTTTCTTATATTTGGCTTCAACCATTCGATTGGAGAATAAAGTAATTCTTTCAAACATATCATTTATTAAATATTGCAAACTATCTGGAGTAACTTTTCTAAATGCTCTAATTGCAGAAACAGAAGTTGCATAGGGTGGATCCCGATATGCAAAAGTATCGAGTAAACTTCGAAGTGCTTCATTTACTTTATTTTCTCCGATCATTTCTTTTAAACCATACATGATTACACTTGCTTTTTGATAATGGATATATTGTTGATGTTCAGTATACATTAATGGTCTTTCAGCTTCAAATTCACTACTTCTACCACGCAAATATCCATCCATTTCATATTTAAGAAATTTTTTCATTTTGTTCTTTCCATATTCCTTTTCCATAACCATCAATGCTGAATATTGGGCAAATCCTTCACTCATCATTTCACTACCTTGCATATTCGCTCCACAAAGCTGATGAGCCCAATATTGGTGACCCATTTCATGAGCAACAATATAAAATACTTGATCAATATCATCATTTGTTACTTGACGCAAATCAGCAATAAATCCAACACTTTCACTATAAGGCATCGTTCCTGGAAAAGCCTGTGCAAAACTAGAATATCTTGGAAATTCAATGATTCGACATTGCTTATGGTGGTATTTTCCAAAATTTTGAGTATAATATTCCAATGATTTTTCCATTGATTTTAACATATTTGGAACATTATATTCATGTTCGGGAATATAATATACTTCTAAATCTATCCCAGACCAAACTTTTCGTGCTACTTTATATTTTGCAGAAATGAAAGAATAGAAAGCCAATGATTTTTCATCTAATTTATAATTGAAATATTTCTTGCCATTGGCTTCCCAGGATTTTATTAAACTGCCTGGGGCTATTGCAATTTGATCCAACGATGTACTAATGGTTGTATTAACTTCAACCCAATCGGCATCATTACTTATGTAATTATTTGCCCTCGCATTTAGATCATTTTCATCCAGTCCAGGCATCCTTATCCGCTTTGGTAACTTTAGTTTAATTCGCTTGTTTTTGTCCCTGATTTCAGAATTTGCATCATATCCAAGGGACGGAGTTATATCGCCATTATTGAAAAAAGTACCATTTTGTGTTAGTTGAGTAAAACTAACTTCATTCTCAAATCCCTTTGTTAATCTAGAAACTTCAAATTGAATTAAAATAGAATCAGATGGTTGCAGCGGTTTATTCAAAGTATATATTCTATAATTCAATCTGGTATCATTGAGCTTTAAGTTACCTCCACTAATGATAATGTCGACACTATCTGGTATTTGAGGCATGCTAAAATGTAACTCTTGTATGGGTTGATTTGATTTATTTATAGCCCAAGCATCTATTGAAGCTGTCATGCTTCTTTCATAAGGAAGTATATCAATGGTATAATTAAATTTGTAAAAACGAGGTTGTATTAAATTTTCATATTTTTTATAAGTTTTCTCATAATCCACCTGCTTGGTTTCCAGTTCTTTTTCGGAGTCATATGTATTCAAAACTTTTGTGTTATAAAATACAAATCCACAACACAAAGTAAAAACAACAGCCCATAAAATAATGGACATTTTATTTTTTGATAATACAAAATTTGAATATCTTAATCTTTGTCTAAAATCTGTTTCCTTACCACGAACATAAAATGATAGAACTATATAAACTAAAATTATAGAAAAAATTATCCAATAAATATTAAACCATATTGTAGATGGTATAAATGGACCAAAACCATTCATGTCAGAATAAGTAACGGTTGGTGTAGATCCAAATTTTACCATATTGGTGCTAATTTTTAAAACACCCCAAATAAATTGGTTTAATATGATAAATGATACAAATGCAAAATAAGCTATATATCTATTATTGATCATGTAATGAAATAATAAAGCAATAATAATTAAAAATGAAAATGATAACAAATCCATAATTAATAAAGAATTAATATAAACATCAAGCTGATACCTGTAATATCCAAATGCAGTCTGAGCAATGATACCAATAATCATTGTAGTCATAAGAATAAAAGCTACTGCAGCAATGAGTGCAATTATTTTTGAAACAAAAAAGATGGAAGCTTGTATTGGAGTGGCATCTTGAATTTCATTTATTTTAACATCACGTTCTTTCCAAACCAAGACTCCTGTATAAAATGTTATAATAGCTATTAGAAATAAATAAAATGAACCCTTTATAGTATCAATGATATCGTATGTTACAGGATATTGATCTGTTCCGTACCTTCCGGTAAAACTTGTTAAGGACGCAATCAAATTCAATAAACCTATTATAACAATAATAATAAAAGTTGGGTTTTTCAAAATGGCTTTTGTCTCGAATTTAATTAAATACCATAATTTAAAAAATGAAAACGTATTATCATAGGTAAGCAAAACAGGATTAATAGCTTTTGCTGCTGAATTGGTCACTTTTATTTCTTTAATTTCTTTTTTAGGTTTCTGGCTTTTTGTACTAAATGAAAATTTGGTATACGTAATTAATAATATAAATAAACTAATACCTAACCATAATATTCTGTTGAATAGAAATGCGCCAATAAGTGGTACAGCATTGATATTTTTTTCATCTACTGTCATGTATTTGGCAATGATGCCTTCTGGTCTAAATCCAAATGGATCAAGAATATTAGCTAACCATTCCTTCTCAAGGTCTTGTGTGAATCCAGAAGATACTATATAAAATATTAAAATCAACATCGCACCTATGAATGAAACCATATTACTCCTAAAAATTATGGCTAAAGTGTATAATAAAACTGCTGTAATAATAGTATTTGGAATGCCGAACGAGATTAATCCTTGTATATGACCACTCCAAATTACATCTCCATATCTTTCAGCTTGAGCCCACGGCATTAATGGTCCAATTAAACTTCCTAATGATACACCCAATAATGGAAAGATAGCTATGGTAGAAGCTCCAATAAATTTTCCAAAATAGTAATCTCGTTTTTTAATCGGAGAAGAAAACACAAATTGATACATACCATGTTCAAAATCCCTATTTGCAGAAGCATTAATAAATGCTGTTGTCATTAAGAGACAAATGAGCGACATGACACCATAATATGTTTGAATTACAAAAGGTGCATTTTTGTGTACACTACCTACTCCTCCACCTATGGTAATACTGTCTGATGACACTGCTCCCATGACTAATAAAGTAATTATGATAAAGAATATCCAAGTCATGGGTGAATAAATCCAATACTTCCATTCGTGTCGTATAAATTTCCACATAAATCCTTAATAATTAGATGTTAAACTAGTTCGTTTAATTTGGCAAAAAATACATCTTCTAAGCTTTCTTCCACTTGTACAAAATCATCTTGTAATTCCGTATTTGAAAAAGCATGAATTAATGGTTTACCACCTACTAATTTATTTGAGATAATTTTATAATTCGTTTGATATTGTTCCAATTCATTTTTATTTACTTTTCTTTCCCATACCTTTCCTTTTATTTGATTTAAAGCTTCGTCCGTATTCCCACTAAATAATAATTTTCCTTTATCCATTATAGCCATTTGAGTACACAGCTCTCTAACATCTTGGACAATATGAGTGGACAAAATCACAATTATGTTTTCACCAATCTCACTCAGAATATTATAAAAACGGTTTCGTTCTCCCGGATCTAAACCAGCAGTTGGTTCATCCACAATAACTAATTTTGGGTTTCCTATAAGAGATTGTGCTATTCCAAAACGTTGTCGCATACCACCACTGTAACTACTTACAGATTTTTTTCTGTGCTCAAATAGATTGACTTTTTCTAGTAAATGCATAACCATTTCCTTTCTCTCTCGAGTATAGATAATACCTTTGAGTAATGCGAGATGATCCAATAAATCAATAGCTGATGTTCTAGGATAAACTCCGAATTCTTGAGGTAAATAACCCAGCACTTTTCTGACTTCCTCTTTATTGTTTAAAACATCAATATCTCCAAGCCTTACAGAACCACTATCTGCATCTTGAAGCGTTGCCAATGTCCTCATCAGAGATGACTTTCCAGCACCATTTGGCCCAAGTAAGCCAAACATTCCGGTATTAATGGTTAAGTTAATATCATTTAAAGCATGTACGCCGTTACTATATTGTTTGTTGAGGTTTTTGATTTGTAATATCATGTTTTATCTATTTATCGATTAATTTTTAAAAGTATATAAAATTACAATTATTGTATAAATATCTAAGATATTCTTGATCTTTGTTTCAAATTCTTATTTTTTAATTAACTATCATGTTTTCGAATTTAAGTTATTGGGAGCGAGATCATTACTTTAACCAAAGTAACTACATAATAATTGGTAGTGGGATAGTTGGCTTGAATGCCGGGATTAGAATACTAGAGTTGGAACCTGGAGCTGATGTTCTGATTATTGAACAAGGTCTAATTTCATCAGGAGCAAGCACAAAGAATGCCGGATTTGCATGTTTTGGAAGTCCTTCTGAGTTGATTGAAGACCTAACAGTAAATCCACCTGAACAGGTATTTAATTTATTTGAAAAAAGATATACTGGTATTCATGATTTATTAAAAAGAAACCATTCAAATGATATCGATTACCAAAAATCCGGTGGATATGAAGTATTTGATGACACTAGTTTAGATTTTAATCAAATCTATCAAAACATAGCCTATTTAAATTCAGAAATAGAAAAAAGGATTCACATTCCAAATTATTTTCAGCTTGATAATCAACGCCTGAAACATTTTCCTCTCAAAGGTTTTACTAATTTAATAGCTACGCCACATGAAGGAGTTATCAATCCAATGAAACTCATAAATCAGTTAGCAATCCGCTTTACAACTTTAGGTGGAAAAATATTAAATGGTCTTTATGTAAATTCAATAGAACAAACAGAAAATAAAATAAAACTAAATTGTAAACCAGAAATTACTTTGCAAACATCAAAAGTACTAATTGCAGTTAATGGATTTACAAAACATTTCTTCCCAAATATTGATGTAATTCCAGCCAGAAACCAAGTGTTAGTAATTAAACCCGAACGGACCATTTCACTGAATGGATGTTTTCATTTCAACAAAGGATACGTTTACTTTAGAACAATCAATGAACATCTTTTAATAGGCGGTGGAAGAAACCTAGATATTGAATCAGAAAATACAATATCAGTAGATAAAAATCCACAGATAACTAATTATCTAATTAATTTTGTAAAGAACCATATTTTGTTTGATCAGAAATTTGAAATTACTGACCATTGGAGTGGAATTATGGGTTTAGGTCCCATTAAATCACCCATCATCAAATTAGTTAATAATCAAATTGGCTTAGCTGTCAGATTGGGAGGTATGGGTGTAGCTATAGGGACAAGTGTAGGCATAGAAGGCGCAGAAATGATCATAAATTCAACATCTTTTAATTAACATTTAACCAAGCATGTCTATTTATTTTATTAGTTCACAAATAAAAATTTCCATAAAAATCATTTAATCAATCAACTCTGTTAAGTGTTCAGATATCCATGCTGGCATTTCATCCATTTCTAATAATTCTTCAGAAATACTTAATTTATCGTTTTGAATCAAAATGATCTTTTGTTCAATACTATTCTTAGTGATAAAACGCGTTACATGAACAGGTTTTGATTGTCCCATTCTATGTGCTCTTGAAATGGCTTGTTTTTCAGTATAGGGATTCCACCAAGGATCCATTATTACAATATAACTTGCTGAGGTTAAATTCAAACCTACTCCACCTGCTTTTATAGAAATTAAGAATAATTTAATATCCAATTGATTTTGAAATTGATCTACAATATGTTCTCGGTCTGAAACTTTTGTGTTGCCTGTCAAACTTAAATATTTAATTTGTTCTGACTTTAACCAATTAGCTAATAATTCAAGGTGTGAAGTAAAAGAACTAAAAATCAACACTTTATGGTCTCCTTGAATTAATACAGAAAGGTATGCTTTAATATCTTCAAATTTACCAGATGTATACGTGCCTACTTTATCTAATAAATTTGGGTGATTTGCAATTTGTCGAAGTTTTAATAATGAATTTAAAATAATAAACTTGTTTTTTGATTCATTATTTTCTATATTCAAAATACAATTTCTTGCTGCAGATTTTTCTTCTTCGTACAAATTATTTTGCTCCTCAGACATTTCAGAATAAAATATTTGTTCTGTCAATTCTGGTAATTCTTTGAGTACCTCTTCTTTTTTTCTTCTTAAGATATAGGGTTTTATTAATTCTTTTAATTCATCTAAATTTCCTCCGTCATGCTTTTTTGAAGTTGACTGAATATACCTTTTATTAAAAAAATGATAGGTTCCCAATATACCAGGATTAATAAATTCCATTTGAGACCATAGGTCTTTGAGGCTATTTTCAATTGGAGTTCCACTGAGTGAGATTCTATTATTTGCTTTTAATTGATGCAGTATTTTAAATGTCTTCGAGTCTTTGTTTTTAAATTGTTGGCTTTCATCACAAATTACGTAGTCGAAATTAATTTTGTTAAATAAATCAAAATCTCTAATAATAACTTGGTAACTGGTCAATATAATATTGTAATTTCTACGATTTAATTGTATACCTTTTCGATTTACGCCACTATAATTTAGAACTCTAAAACTTGGAGCAAATTTTCTTAATTCCTGTTCCCAATTAAATAGGAGCGATGCTGGCAATATAAATAAACTACAAAAATCATTATTCCTTTGCTGATCAACATCACTAAACAAATCTCTAGGTTTATCTACATTAATTAATGCACTAGAATTTGCCTCAAGTGACTCTTTGACAAAAAGTAATAATGCAATAGTTTGCAGGGTTTTACCCAATCCCATATCATCTGCAAGACATGCTCCAAGGCCGTTGTAATAATGCGAAATAAGCCAATTAACTCCAACTAGTTGATATGGCCTTAATTCAGCCTTTAAGTTTTTGGAGGGTTTATAATCTTCCATTACCTTGATTGAATCATTGTCAATATCTGAAGTTTCTATGTTATTAAACTTTTCTATCAATGTATACTGACTTTTGTCAATTCTTATATGATTGTCTTCTATAATTCCATAATGAGATAAGGCATCATACTTGGTGAACCATTCTTCAGGAAGAATAAAAATAGTTTGATCGGGTAATTTATATAGTCTATTCCTGTCCCTTATATGATTTATAAATTCTGAAAAAGGGATCTCATGTATCCCAATAGTAACCGTACCAAAAATATCAAACCAATCATTTCTTGTAATGGTATCAAATGAAATATTCAGTGGAAAAGTACACACTTTCCCTTCGTCCATTTGTATATAATTAAGATTAAATTCCTTTTCTAAATATCCTCTATTGGTCCTGATCCATTCAAATATCTGAAATTGATTTCCTTCAATGTAAAACCGTTTATTAAGCCCTTCATTTAATTTTAATGACAACAAAATATTTACATATTTCATCTCCCTGTCCCTATTTCTAATAGTTGATCGAACTCTTATCTGATCGTTACTATCAAAAAACAATTTATTATTTTTAGAAGTTAAATCCGCATAATTAAAAACAACTCCATCATAATTATAATAAATTTCTAAAATCCAAATTTCTTGAATAAAATCAAAAGTTGTTTTAAGTTGAACTTCTGTAATAGCGTTACTTGTCTTGATTTCAAAACCTTCAACTTCGCAATCTACTTTTGAAATGACTTCCATAATGAATTTCTCAAAATAATTTTTTACCATCCTTTCAGGAATATTAATTTCAGTCTTATTTAAAAATGGTAATAATTTTTTTGTATTGATCGTAACAATTTGATACAATTTTTTCTGGAAAATAATCCATGCTGGAAAATCACAGACCAAATCAATATCATCCTGGCGCAATGGTATGTATTCATTATTATATTCCAATGATAATTTATAATTAATTCCCTCATTCGTTTTTCTAAAAAACATTTTAGGAGTTAATACAATATCAGTCTTTTCTAATAATAAATTTTGAACATAACTTTTGCGTTCAATTTTTTTACAAATTGGGAATTGATATTTCTTAATTAATAGTAAAAATTCATTTTTTTTGTTATCTATCCATTTATTAACCTGTGTTTTAACGAGTTCATCTTCTAGAAGCTTAACTAAACTTACTTTCTTTTTTAAATTTTTAGAATATTTATTTTCAATATTAGATATTGAAAGTTCTTGACAGAGATTAATGAGTGTTTCATGATCATTAATATTCAAATCATAACTTTTACAAATTTCAATTGAAGCTTGTTTTTGCATATATTCTAAAAGTCCATCATCAGTAGCTGAGCAAATAAATGCAGCTGGTAGATAAGTACCTAACTCTTCTGAATATGATAAGTTATATACGATTTGATAATTCAAAAGTAAAAATTAAGGCGCGAAGGTAATCATCTCATTAAATATTTTATATTCATAAATATTTTTATAAAAAAATATTTATATATATATTCATTATTTAATTTAAACATATTATATTGAGCCCACTTATTGGTATGAACAATGAATTATACATTAAAAAAATATAATGAACTTAACATAGATGAATTATATCAAATACTTCAACTTAGAGCAGAGGTCTTTATTGTAGAACAACAATGTGTATATCAAGATTTGGATTCCAAAGATCAAGATGCATTTCACTTAATGCTCCACAACCAAGATAATCTATTATTAGCATATACTCGTTTACTTCCACCAGATATTTCCTACAAGAATTACTCATCCATTGGCAGGGTTGTTAGTCATCCTGGTTTTCGTTCTAAAGGACTTGGAAAAAGCATAATGCAAAAATCAATATTGTATATTGAAAATTTATTTCCTCAATATAATATTAAAATTTCTGCACAATCTTATCTTATAAAATTTTATGAATCATTTTCTTTCCAAACAATTGGAGATGAATACTTGGAAGATAATATTCCTCATACTGCAATGATTAAATATTTAATACCTTTTGAGCAGCAGTTAAAATCGCATTAACTTCCATCATGTCCCGTCCTTGGGCATAAATTCGTAAAACAGGCTCTGTGCCGGAAAGTCTAAACATAAGCCATGCATCATGTTCGAAATAATATTTTAAACCATCTAATGATTCCGTATTTATTACTTTAAATTGTTCCCAGGTATCAAATTTCTTTTGATTTAATGTATGACTCACCGCTATCATTTGCTCTGGCAAGAGATGTAAATCCAATCGGTCGTAAGCAAATTGGCCTGTAATTTCATAAATCTCCTGAATTAATTCAGTTATAGATTTACCAGTTTTAGCAATAAATTCCAAAATAGTTAATCCAATCCAAATCCCATCTCGTTCTGGAATATGACCTTTTATTGCAAGTCCTCCTGATTCTTCTCCCGCCACTAATACATCATCTGATACCATGTACTCAGCAATATATTTAAATCCTATTTTTGTTACTATTGTTTCTAAGCCATAATAATCTGCTAACTTTTTAAGTTTATTAGTTACTGAAAAACTAACCACGATTTTACCCTTTAATTTTTTAAACCCTGCAAGATAGTGGAGTAATAACATCAATATATGATGAGAATCGATTACATTTCCATATGAATCTAGCATTGCAAGTCGATCGGCGTCACCATCATTAGCAATTGCTATATATTTTCCTGGATTTGATTCTAAAAATTGACTTATTTCTTTCAGATTTTTTGTAATAGGTTCAGGCGGGGTATTGTTAAAACCCGGATTCCACTCACAATGAAACGCTTTAAGAGATGGAAACAACTCTTTCATAACTTCTTGACCGGCCCCATACATGGCATCATAAGCTATCATTGTATTATTTTGAATAGCTGATAAATCAAAGTTTCTTTGAATATGCTTGATATAGTCATCTTTTATTGGCAATAATTGAATTGAACCATCTATAAACCAATCTTTAAAAGACTTACCTGCATAATCGCAAACATCAGGAATAAGAACCTCTATCTTCGCAATATCTGAAGGACTAGTGGGACCACCAAACGCAGATTTAAGTTTAAATCCATTGTACAATGCTGGGTTATGACTTGCTGTAATAACAATTCCCAAGTCTATATGATGATTTAAAACACCATAAGATATCATTGGCGTACTGGTTATTCCTTCTGAAATGTAGACCCGAATACCTTCGTTGCACATTATTTTGGAGACTTCTTCAAGAAACATTCTTCCTCCAAAGCGACAATCATGCCCTATTAAAACACTCTTCAGTCCATGTTCTAACATCCATTGGGCCGTACCGTAAGTAATCCGCCTGAGGTTTGATAATGTATATTCATCTCCAATTATAGCTCTCCAACCATCAGTTCCAAATTTTATTTTAGACATACTCATTTTTTAAATTAAACCGAAAATTAATCAAAACAATACTATCCTTAGCTCATATTTAACAAATAGATACAAAACTAATTCCAACTAGTATCTACAACTTATTATTTTGTGAAAGGTATTAATTAATGATTAAATAATAATATATATTAAATATTTTTATTATATATTTGCCTCGAAATTAATATAGTGGAAGATAATTACAGACAAAGAGGTTTACGAAAACAACTCGTTTTAGAACTTAGTCAAAAAGGAATTCAAAACAAACAAGTCCTTGAAGCTATAATGGCAGTTCCCCGTCATTTATTTTTAGATAAAGCATTTGAGGAATGGGCATATAAAGACAATGCGTTTCCAATAGATTGTGATCAAACCATCTCTCAACCCTATACTGTGGCCTTTCAAACCTCGTTATTAGACTTACAACCTAAAGATAAAGTCTTAGAAATTGGCACCGGGTCAGGCTATCAAGCTTGTGTTCTCTTGGAAATGGGAGTCAAGGTATATACTATTGAACGGCACAAAACCCTTTATGATAAAACAGAAAAACTATTAACCAAAATTGGTTATAAATCGATCCGTACCTTTTTCGGAGATGGCTACCTTGGTTTGCCAAGATTTGCCCCATTCGACAAAATATTGATTACAGCAGCTGTACCGGAAATTCCTACAACATTAATAGATCAACTAAAACCAGGTGGGATTTTAGTAATTCCTTTAGATGATCACAAACAATCTCAAACAATGATGAGAATTTATAAACTTCAAGATGGGAGATTGAAAAAAGAAAGCTTCGGCCAATTTAGATTTGTCCCCATGCTTCAGGGAGTAGAATAATATCTCTAAAAACCACCGAATAAGCGTTATAAATACAAAATCCTGTCCATTATGAACAGGATTTTATTCAAGTGGTACCTCCAGGAATCGAACCAGGGACACCAGGATTTTCAGTCCTGTGCTCTACCAACTGAGCTAAGGTACCTTTTATTAAGATTATCAAAGCTTTGAAAAGGGACGCAAATATAATATTATTTGGATTATTTTTACTCCTTCATTAATATTTTCGCTAAACTATGCCTTATAGATATTTTCTTATACCCACTATTTTTATAACGCTCCTTTATTTTGGGATCACTTATCTCAATTCAGAGCCTAATCCCATTATTATCATTATATTAATTGGTCTATGTGCGGCTATTATAAGCTTCCAAAATGTAATTAATGATTGGTGGTTTTCAAAATTTACTCCAAAATTGGAACATAAAGAAATGTTGTGGCTTGATCAATTTGTGCCATTTATTAGTGATCTGACACAAAATGATAAAAATGAATTTTTTCAGGAATTGGCTAAAATGCTTGAAAAACATGAATTCATTAAAATGGGACTTGAAAAACTTCCAGAAGAACTTAAATGGATGGCGCTTAGCCCTGCTGTACGCTTAAAAATCTACAATCACCCAAAGTTATATGATGAATACATCAGAACTGTATTTTATCCACATCCTTTTATAACGCCAAATCAAGATTGGATCCACATTTCAGAAACTTACGAAGAAGATAGTGTCATGATATATTCAGCAGAGCATCTTCAAGCTGCTTATGCTAATTCTAAATTATATTTTAACCCTGCCTTATATGAATGGAGCAAAGTATTTGTTAATATATTGAAGATTGATATTGACATAGATATAAATCAATGCGAATTGCTTTTGAATAAACTTCATGAAACAACTATTGAAAAAACCTTGCATTGGTTGGGGGCTAAAAGTATCCATTTTCCGTCTATTGCCATTTATGCTTTATTAATGGATCCAGTTTCTACTCTGAAATTGTTTCCTGAATTAGCTAAATTGACAAAACTGTATAATTTATAAATTATTTTTCTGTAAAATCTTTTTGTACTATTTGTGAATAGGCTTTTATATATGCTTCTGTAAAATAACACGAACCTTGTTGTTCTATAAAATCTTTTTTATCATTGGAATAAATTCTATAACCACCTGAGTCCATCCAACCCATTCCATTGTTAAAAGCATAATAAGCAAATGCTGAATATTGAGGTGAAAAAATATCCTGACTATATTTAAAAGGCTCAAATGAAATATTCATTTGTCGTAAAAGAGTTGCTGAAATATCTGTCTGAGAACAATAACTTTGTATTACCGTGTCTAATGATACTGCCCCGCCTGTAAATAAGATGGGTATTGAAAATTTTTTAGGTTCACAATAGCTTACTTTATCTGGATATCTTCCACCATGATCTGCAACAATAATAATTAGCAAGGAATCCCATCTTTCAGATTGTTTTAATTGTTCAACCATTTTCCCTAATGCCTTATCTGTATAATGTGCGGCGTTGACAAAAAGTGTTGTTTCATCCTTTTCATTCCAGACATCAGCATCCGGAATATCATAGGGTGGGTGACTACTCAAAGATAGTCCAGTCATAATAAATGGTCTAGGCTCTTTCAACAAATCTTGTGTCATCTTCTCAAATAAAATGTGGTCGTGCACACCCCATTTAGCATTGTAAGTCGAAGCATCAAAATCGTATTTATCAATGATTCGATCCACTGATGCTCCCAACAAATATGATTTCATACTAGCAAATGAAATATCGCCACCATAATAAAATGATGATCGATATTTTTTCATTTTTAATTGTTTATAAATGGATGGAAGTTGTTCTGCTTTTGATGGGTACTTAATGATCGAACTTTGAGGCTGTGCTGGATATGAACTTATAATAGCGGCTAATCCCTTATCCGTTCTGTCACCACTTGCATAAGCGTTTTTCATAAAAATGCCATGTGCCTTTAATACATTTAGGTTTGGTAAGATTTCAATTCCTTTGTACTTAGCATCTAACATATTTGCTGTGAAACTTTCTAAAATAATGAGCAAAATATCCGGTTCCTGAGTTTTTAGCCATTGAAATGTATGGTTACTGTTTTTTAATAAAAGGGTATCAAAATGAGCTTTTGCTTCCAATTCAGTCATATGATTTGGTATGGTGGCCATTTTTCTATTTTGCAATGACATGTACATTATATTCCATAATGGATGTATTGCCAGATGATTTGCAAACATGTTATTACTGTAATAGACTTTTCCGGGATTCATTGGGGCCAATCCAAATCCTCCCCTAATTGGAATAATCATCATTGGGATTAATAACAAGATTATCAATCCATTTTTTATTGACAGATTAAATGGTTTCAAAGCACTTATCCACTTAATAATATATATTCCAATTACAATAAAAATTGTAAAATAAAATAAAAAGTAAACAACTGCATTTGATGAAATAAATTTTCCAGCCTCATTACTTTTATCTATATAATTAAAAAATGTATCGTCAATCCTAAATCCCCATTCCTGATATAAAATTGAATCTATTCCATAAATGGTAGCCATTAAGAAAATAACAAAATAGGTGTAAAATGAAATGCATTTCTTAATATTTATCCATTTTAATAAATGACCCATTAAAATAATCAAACATAATGGGACCATTAAATATCCATAGATAGATAAATCCATATACAATCCATAAAAGATGGATTTTAAAAAAAGTATTGGGGTTATTGTTTGGGTGTTCAATATTTGAATAAAACCAAATACCAATCTACACAAACTCATGTAGAATAAAATCAATGCTGAATACCTTAATAAATATATAGGCACTGTAACAATTTTAGCAATAAAAATTTATACGAAACAATTCAATATAATTTTAGCATTCTCTATTCATAAAATAATGTATAATATTTTATGAATCTAAAAATTTTTAATTGATTTTACCTTACCAAAGTGATTCAATTCATAAATACTGAATCAAATTATTTTTTATGAAATGATATCTAATTCTCTAACATCATATGTACTCATAGATTCGAATTGCCGAATGCGTGTATGAATTTCATTTTGACTTAACGATCTGAGTCTGGATAAACTAAAATCTTCTACACAAAATGAAGCCATAGTAGATCCGTAAATAATTGCAGTTTTCATATTTTGAAAACTAATATCATCTGTTCTGGCCAAATATCCTACCATACCCCCTGCAAAACTATCTCCTGCGCCAGTTGGGTCAATGACATCTGCAACAGGCAAACCTGGAGCAAAAAATATTTTATCATCATGAAATAATAAAGCACCATGTTCTCCTTTCTTAATAATCAAAAATCTCGGGCCAAAACTATGAATTTTTGCTGCTGCTTTTACCAAAGATCGTTCACCTGATAATTGTCGTGCTTCTTCATCATTAATGGTTAATACATCTACCTTGGCAATAACTTCCATCAATTTTTCTAGTGCAATGTCCATCCAAAAATTCATAGTATCTAAAACAACCAATTTGGGTTTAGTTGTTAATTGATCCAAAACTGAAAGTTGAATATCCGGTGTAAGATTGCCTAACATGATATATTGACTTGATTTATAAGCATCCGGCAATATTGGGTTAAAATCTGCTAAAACATTAAGATCTGTGGTTAAAGTATCACGACCATTCATGTCGTGATGATATCTTCCTGACCAGTAAAAAGACTTTTTACCAGGAATTCTAACCAATCCATCCATAGATACTCCTCTATTTTGTAATTGATTTACCTCAGACTCCGGAAAATCATCTCCAACTATGGACACTAAATTTATATTGTTACACCAATAGGAAGCAGCCCAACTAATATAGGTACAAGCACCACCAATGACCTTTTCAACCCTTCCGTATGGCGTTTCTATGGTATCAAAAGCCATGGTTCCAACAGTAAGTATACTCATTAATAAAAATTTTTAGATGACAATAAAAAAGTCTTGCAATATGCAAGACTTTCACTTTTTATGCGCCTCTTCTTGGGCTCGAACCAAGGACCTGCGGATTAACAGTCCGACGCTCTAACCAACTGAGCTAAAGAGGCGTCTATTTAATTTCGGAGGGCAAAGATATAAAGCCTAAAGAAATGAACAAGTAAATTCCAAATTTTCTTTTACAAAAGCAAGATTTAATTGCAAATCATAACTTTATCATTATTTCTAAACCTTCTTAATTATGTTATTGAATCACAAATTTTTCAATTCCCCAAGTTTTGTCCTTGGAATAAATATAAACCAAATATGCTCCCTTCACCTTTGAAACGAGATTAATTCTTTCTTGTTCTGAATGCATAACACCTTCCTGAGTAATTTTACCTTCTGAATTGATTATCATCCAGTTATACCCAATTTTACTTGGATTATCTAGTGTAATTGTTAGCCGATCTGTCACTGGATTGGGACTCAATCCAATATTTACAAAATCTACCTTATTTACTCCAACTACGGTTTTTTCAAGAAAGAAAGCTACAGTATCATTTGAAACATTACCAAAAAAATCTTCGGATTCAGTACTACTATAAAATGCAATCGGAGAACTATACTGAGGAGTATACCACTCATAAGTTACATCTGTTTGATTTATAACGGGTATCCCTGACTCACTAATTATATAAAAAGAATTTTTAATGACCTGAATGCAAGGAAAGCTGCCCGTAGGTGTTTTCATAGTTCCCCAACCTTTAACGTGATGCACTTCTTTAAATTCTGCATCTTGTTTTGAGGAACTTAAGTTCGCTGTATCTTCTTCTGAAGTTCCATAAATAAGTGGCAATTTCAAACTTAGGTACCCTGAATTAAATTTTAGTGGCGGATCATTAGAATAATCACTTTCTCCTAAAAGATTAATTCTATCATTTTTTACTTCAAAAAAATCAAATGTTGCAAACTCTTCATATCCTTCTTGGATTGCATATGTAGCGTTTTTAAATAAATTGGAATGGGGGGCATTAGCTGGATCAATTACAAAACTGGTATCTGCTCCAAATGTAAAAACATCAGCTAAACTAAAGTCCCAGGTTTTATTAGCACCAGTATCAGAGACCATATTTAAATCAAGCAATTGATGATCTAATTGCTTATAAATTTGAGCATCTCCGATTTTTGGAAAATTGTTATATGTAACCTGAGCTTTCAACGAAATAGCTGCAAATAAAATGATTAAGGGTATAAATTTATTCATAATATCTTGTTTTAGATGGTGCAATATATAACCATTTCAAGTTTTTTAAAACAAATTAGCTTAATTTAACAAATGCCAAATAGGCACATTTTGATTTTAAAGCCAAAACTCATTGGACAATTTATACCTTTACTTCCAAATGCATCTTATTGAAAGCTAAAAAATCCTATGGGCAACATTTCCTGATTCAAAAAAAGGTAATTGATAGAATAGCCTCTGCTATATTAGCTGAATCACCTGAACGAATTATGGAAATTGGTCCTGGTAAAGGAGCGATTACATCACAATTGTTGAATAAAACAGATCATTTTATTGCTATTGATGCGGATCACGATATGGTCGATTATTTACATCAAAACTATCCCAATAATAGAGATCAAATTATTCAATCAGATTTTCTTCAAGTTGATTTAAAACAATTTTTTGATCAACAAGCCTTTTTATTATGTGGTAATTTTCCTTACAATATATCGTCGCAAATCGTCTTCAAAATGTTGGACAATACTGATCAAATCCCAATTATGCTTGGTATGTTCCAAAAAGAAATGGCAAAAAGAATACTGGCTGTACCGGGCAGCAAAGATTACGGAATTATATCTGTTCTAACTTCCTTAAGGTACCATGGAAAAATATTATTTGATATTGGACCTAATAATTTTTCACCTCCGCCAAGAGTACTATCATCCTTTCTAATTCTTCATAGAAATACAAAATCAATAAGTGATGATTTATTTAATAAAACAAAAACCTTAGTAAAAATTGCATTTCATTCTCGGAGAAAAACACTTAGAAATAACTTAAAAACAATCATATCAGACCCAAGCATCCTGGAAGATGCTTTCTTTGACCAACGTGCTGAAAACCTTTTACCCCAAGATTATCTTGTACTGGTTGAACAAATTAAGCCCTATTTGAATTCTTCTCTTATTCTGGAATAATATTTTAAATGATAAAATAAAGTTTATATGGGTTTTATAGATATCATAAACAATGATTTAAAAGAGGCCATGAAAGCCAAAAATGAGACAGGACTTAGGGGTATACGTGCCATCAAAGCTGCCATCTTGTTAGCTAATACTGATGGATCAGGGTTGGATTTAACTGAAGAAAGAGGTATTCAGATTGTTCAAAAGCTGGTCAAACAGCGTCGGGAATCCCTCGAAATTTATGAAAAGCAAGGTCGACAGGATTTAGCTCAAATTGAACGAGATGAAATTGATGTTATTAGTAAATATCTTCCTGCCCAACTTTCCGAAGCAGAATTAAGAACTGTTATTACAGAAATTATAAACCAATTAGGTGCTAAAAGTCCTTCTGATATGGGAAAAGTTATGGGTGCAGCTACACAAAAACTTGCTGGGAAAGCAGATGGAAAGGCTATTTCAGCATTAGTAAAGGAAATACTAGCAACTGCCTCCTAAAAAATAATTTCCAAAATTTCTATTTCGTTTTATCTTTATCGGACAGACCAATAGAAAAATATGGAAAACCAATCAGTTAAACAGTTTAAGCCTTTTGTAGATCCTAATATCTCAATGCCTGAATTTACAGTTAAGGCAATCATATTGGGTGTACTTTTTGGGGTGATTTTTGGTGCATCAACAGTCTATCTTGCCTTAAAAGCAGGTTTAACGGTATCTGCTTCAATTCCAATAGCTGTTTTAGCTATTTCTTTAGGAAAAAGATTCTTAGGAACTACCATTCTAGAAAATAATATTATTCAAACTACAGGGTCTGCAGGTGAATCTATTGCCGCGGGAGTAGTTTTTACCTTGCCGGCATTTCTATTCCTTTCAGATCCAAATTCTGGCGCTGTTCATTTTCAATATTGGACTATTTTCACATTAGCTGTATTTGGAGGAGTTCTTGGAACTTTAATGATGATTCCTTTAAGGCGGTCGTTAATTGTTAAAGAACACGATACACTGCCTTATCCCGAAGGAACAGCCTGTGCCCAAGTCCTTATTGCCGGGGAAAAAGGTGGCGACTTTGCGAAAAGTGCCTTTTATGGATTAGGGTTCGCCATGATATATGCTATTTTTCAAAAGGTATTTCATATCATTTCCGAACTTCCTTCTTGGGGTACCCAACAAATGAATAAATATTTTCCTTCAGCTGTAGTTAGTAGTGAAATCACTCCTGAATATCTGGGTGTAGGCTATATTATTGGTCCAAAAATAGCTGGTGTTCTTGTTGCTGGTGGGATTATGGCTTCTTTAGGTTTGATTCCTTTGCTTTCTTATTTAGTAGCACCCGATGTCATTGCAGCTCAACTGGCAAAATTAAATTTATTAGATACTTCACTACCAAGTGCTCGTTTTGGTTGGGATCCAGTAACTCACACTATGGGAAATACAGCTGAAGCTGTATACCGCGCCTATATTCGACAAATTGGTGCTGGCGCAGTTGCCGCTGGAGGATTTATAACGCTATTAAAAACAATACCAACAATTGTTTCATCTTTTAAAGAAAGCATAAGTTCCATGAAAGAAAAAACGGTTGGAGGTGTGCTTAGAACCGAAGATGATTTGTCCTTCAAAGTAGTACTTTTTGGTTCGCTAGCGCTTGTTTTATTAATGGCTGTTCTTCCTCAAATTCCAGGAACTTCTATCATAAGCAAACTGCTAATTGGCATTTTAATAATAGTTTTCGGATTTTTCTTTGTTACCGTATCAAGCAGAATTGTAGGAATAATTGGTTCAAGTAATAATCCAATTTCAGGGATGACCATTGCAACAATTATGGGAACTGCACTAATCTTCATAGCCGTTGGTTGGACCGGTAAAGTTTATGAACCAATGGCTTTAGTTATTGGAGGTATGATTTGTATTGCAGCAGCTAATGCCGGAGCTACTTCACAAGATCTCAAAACGGGTTATTTAATTGGAGCGACTCCTCGCTATCAACAACTAGCACTATTTATAGGTGCTATTTTTTCATCCATAGTTATTGGCTTTACAGTTAAATACCTTGATACACCAACTGCTGAAATGGCCGCAAGAGGAATTACACATGCAATTGGTGAAAAATATGCAGCACCCCAAGCTACTTTGATGGCAACTTTAATTAAAGGTCTGCTATCTTTTAACTTGGATTGGACTTTTGTTTTATGTGGCGTTTTTATTGCTATTGTGGTTGAATTGTGCCAAGTCAAAGCGTTATCATTTGCAGTCGGTTTATACTTACCATTGTCGACTACCCTTCCAATTTTTATAGGTGGCGCTATAAAGGGTCTTGTGGATTGGAGAGCTAGTCGAAAAAACGTTTCTGCAGAGGATGCTGAATTAGGAAAAGGAAGTCTATTCGCAACTGGATTGGTTGCTGGTGGGGCTTTAGCTGGAGTCATTGTAGCACTTTTAACGGTAAATGAAGGCATTGCTAACGCTATTGCACCTTGGAGCGCAGAACATGGTATCGTAGACACGTTTGGTCAGAATGGTTATCATATTTTAGGCGTGTTGTTTTTTGCATTTATGGGATGGATCTTGTATAAGATTGCTACAAGAGACAAATAATATTTTAGAAACTATTAATGCATGATAATCCTTTGATTTAGCCGAACTAAATCAATATCCGTAATTCTATAAAAATTCATGTTTTTGGTTTAACTTTGTATAACCTACCACATGAATTATTCCATTGTTTATTGAATTTCTGGATTATTAATTTAAATTTCTTTAAAAATGAGACTAACAATTAGTTTTTTTTGCTTACTGATATTTGTATCATCTCTTTATTCTCAACATTCAGTTGCAAGAATTTGGAATGAAGCTCAATTATCTGCCATCAGAAAAGATTTAGGAAGACCAACCGTTCAGGCAAGAAATTTATTTCATGTTTCAGTAGCTATGTATGATGCATGGGCAGTATTTGATACCATTGCAGAAACCTACCTTTTAGGCAAAAATGTACAAGGTTTTGAGTGTCCCTTTAATGGATTCACCATTCCTACTGACATAAACAAAGCTCGGGATGAAGCTATAAGCTATGCAGCTTACAAACTATTACACCAAAAATATAAACGCTCTCCAAATTATTTAACAGAAACTAAATTTAAGTTCAATGCCTTGTTTAATAGCCTAGGTTATGATACTACTTATACATCAATGGACTATTCGACAGGTTCAGCAGCAGCACTTGGCAATTATATAGCTCAATGTCTAATTGATTACGGTATGCAAGACGGTGCTAATGAAGTCAATAATTATGCAAATTCTTTCTATCAAGTTTCTAACCCACCTTTGATCGTTGCACAGCCGGGAAACCCAAGAATTTCTAATCCAAATAGGTGGCAACCACTTACTTTGGAAATTTTCATCGACCAAAATGGAAATGTAATTCCTGGAAACACTCCAGGATTTTTAAGTCCAGAATGGGGAAAAGTAAACCCTTTTGCATTGGATTTAAACACCAGAAAACGTTATGTTAGAAATAACAGTGGTTATTTCGTTTACCATGATCCTGGAGCTCCTCCTTACCTCGACACATCTATGATAACTCCTAAATCTGAAGAATATCAATGGAATTTTGGATTGGTTGCATCCTGGTCAGGCCACTTGGACCCCAAGGATAGTGTAATGTGGGATATTTCACCTGCATCTTCAGGAAATATTCAACATTATCCTACCAATCCTTCTGAATATAAAGATTTTTATAATTTTAACGAAGGAGGAGATCCTGGCAAAGGTTATTCAGTAAATCCAAAAACGGGATTGCCATACACACCACAAATTGTTCCAAGAGGAGACTATACTCGCGCATTAGCTGAATTCTGGGCAGATGGGCCAAATTCTGAAACACCTCCTGGTCATTGGTTTACAGTCTTCAATTATGTATCTGATCATCCGGACACTAAAAAACATTTCAATGGTAAAGGGCCAATTTTATCCGATTTAGAATGGGACATCAAAGGATATTTAACTTTAGGTGGGTCCGTACATGATGCCGCAATAACTGCTTGGGCTTTAAAAGGTTGGTATGATTACGTTAGACCCATCTCCTCCATTAGAAAAATGTCTGATTTAGGTCAAAGTTCTGATACTTTATTGCCTAGGTACCATCCTGGTGGAATAAAATTAGTCCCTGGCCACATTGAACTTGTACAAATAGGAGATTCTTTGGCAGGTCCGAATAATATTAATGTCAATAAAATAAAGTTATATGCTTGGAGAGGATCTAATTTCATAACTAATCCATTAACAGATGAAGCTGGAACGGGTTGGATTTTAGCAGAAAACTGGGTCCCATATCAGCGCCCAACCTTCGTAACACCACCTTTTGCAGGTTATATTTCAGGACATTCTACGTTTTCAAGAACATCAGCTGAAATTTTGACCGAATTTACCGGTGATCCTTTTTTCCCAGGAGGAATGTCCCAATTCCAAGTTAAGAAAAATGAATTTTTAGTTTTTGAAGATGGCCCTAGTGTTGATTTAACACTGCAATGGGCTACATACCGGGATGCCTCTGACCAATGCAGCCTTTCTAGAATTTGGGGAGGGATTCATCCACCAGTTGATGATATTCCTGGAAGATTTATAGGTATGGAAATTAGTAAAGAATCATTCATCAAAGCAAAAAACTTATTTTATAATGATGATGATCAAGATGGATATTACAGTTATGAAGATTGTGATGATCATAATGATCAGATTCATCCGGGTGTTATTGAGATTTGTGACGGCTTAGATAATGATTGCGATGGTATGATTGATGATAGTTTATCTCTTTATAGATATTTCAAAGATGCTGATGGTGATGGATTTGGAGATTTGAGTCAATTTGTAGACACTTGTCGTAATATGGTATTAGCAGGATATGTTATAAACTATTTAGATTGTAATGACAACAATCCAAATTCTAATCCAGGTGCAATTGAAGTTTGCGATGGTATAGATAACGATTGCGATGGTATGATCGATGATAGTCTTAAAATATACCATTATTATCCAGATTTGGATCATGATGGTTTTGGAGATGGCACATTAGGTTTTGACACTTGCGTAATACCCCCATTCGAAGGTTTTGTTTTTGACCATTCAGATTGTGATGACAATAATAGTTTAATTAACCCATTGGCAATTGAAAAATGTGATTTAATTGATAATGATTGTGATGGATTGATTGATGATTCACTGCAAATATTTAGATATTATTTAGATGCAGATGGAGACGGGTATGGAAATCCAATGCTCTTGATTGATACTTGTGCTCCAAATACTTTTGGACAATATGTTGAAAATGATTTAGACTGTAATGACAATGATTCCAAAATAAATCCTGGAAGTCCTGAAGTATGTGATGGAATAGATAATAATTGTGATCGTAAAATAGACAATAACTTACAGCAGTTTAGATTTTATCAAGACAAAGATGGAGATGGGTTTGGGAATATAAATATCTTTTTTGATGTCTGCGTAAATACACCTATACAAGGTTTTGTTATGGATTTTACAGATTGTGATGATTCAAACAAAAACATCAACCCAATTGCAACAGAAATTTGTGATGGAATGGACAATAATTGTGATGGGGAAGTTGATGAAACTTTTTTGCATTATAGATATTATCAAGATGTCGATAAAGACGGATATGGTGATGTCATTCATTTTGTAGATGTTTGTAACAGCTCACCAATTACGGGATATGTTAACGACAGCACTGATTGCAATGATTTAAATCCATTTATATTTCCTAAAGCATCTGAATTGTGTGATGGCTTTGATAATGATTGTGATGGATCAATTGATGAATTATTGAAAAAAATTAGATATTATCAAGATAAAGATAGAGATGGTTTTGGTGCTCAAAATAGTTTCATTGATACATGTTTTGAAGATGGCATTTATGGATATGTTGAAAATGAACTTGACTGTGATGATTTAAATCCTGCTATACATCCGGGTGCTAAGGAAAAATTAGATAGTATTGATAATGATTGCAATGGTCTAATTGATGAAAATATTGTAAATAATCAAGAATTATATGCAAATACAATCCAAATTTATCCTAACCCATTCCAAAACAACTTGAGTATTTATTCTACTTTGGTTCAAAATATATCTTACAAAATTTATAATATAAATGGAAATTTAGTAAGCCATGAATTTATAATTCTGAGTAATAAAACTAAAAATATCAATTTAGAACATTTGAATTCAGGGGTATATATGATTGTATTGAGTGATGAAAATAATCAACTCATTAGTCAAAAAAGAATTGTGAAAATAAATTAATTGATTTAGAAATGTAAAGATTTAATAGAAACTGTAAATTTGTTTTGGATTAACTGGACACATCAATTAATGATTAGATCGTATTTTTTTGAATAAATGGCCCATCTGCTTTTTTTATATAAAAGTTCTGAATGCGAATTGGTTGATCCCGTAGACTATTACTTTGAATAAAAGATAATCAGTCAAAAGTCTTTATAATTCTATAGTATTTATACCTTTGCATCAAATATAAAAATTCATGAAAGTCCTTAAATATCCCCTAATATTTATTTTTAGTTTAGTTTTACTAAATGCCCAAGAACATAAAATTTCTACAAAAATTTTAGAAAAACTTAAAAATGAAAATGCAGTAGATGTTTTGTTGTATTTAAAGCATCAATCCAATCTTTCAGGTCTAAATGCAGAATGGTCCAAAGAACAAAAAGGTCAATATGTTCATCAACAATTGATTCAAACTGCTCAAACCTATCAAATCAATATTATAGAAAAACTCAAAAGTTTAGGTGTAAGTTTTAAATCATTCTATATTATCAATGCAATACATACTCAATTGAATAAAGAACAGATAATTGAACTTGCAAGGATGAACGAAATTGATCGAATACTATATGATGAAAATTATACTGTTGAACCTACTCTGGATCAAACCGCTTTACAACTCCAAAGCAGAGGACCAAATGTTACTTGGGGGATCCAAAGAATTGGTGCAGATTTAGTATGGAATTTAGGATACGAAGGTCAAGGTGTTACCGTTGCTGGAGAAGATACCGGATATCGCTGGGATTTGCCTGGTATAAAATCAAAATATCGTGGCTGGAACGGAACAAGTGTGGACCACAACTACAATTGGCATGATGGTGTTCACAAAATAAGTCCCCTAAGCTCTGATTCTCTCAATCCTTGTGGATTAAGTTTGAAAGAGCCGTGTGACGATCATGGACATGGATCTCATACTATGGGAACCATGACAGGCAGAACAGACGACGAATGGTATGGCATTGCTCCAAAAGCAAAATGGATTGGATGTCGTAATATGGAAAGAGGAAATGGTGCTCCATCAACCTATATTGAATGTTTTGAATTTTTCTTGGCTCCAACCGATTTAGATGGAAATAATCCAAAGCCAGAACTTGCTCCTCATGTAATTAACAACAGTTGGTACTGTAGTAAAGATGAAGGTTGCGATACCTCAAATTTCAGATTAATGCAACAAGTAATCATCAATTTAAGAAAAGCGGGAATCGTCGTTGTAGTTTCTGCCGGAAATGATGGTCAATCATGTGGTACAATCGCTAATCCACCCGCAATGTTTGAAGAAAGTTTTGTCGTTGGCTCTTTTGCCATAAATGACACAATCAGTAACTTTAGTAGTATTGGCCCGGTCAAAATAGATGGTAGTAATCGAATAAAACCAAATGTGGTTGCTCCCGGTTCAGACGTAGTTTCACAAGTTTTAGATGGAAGTTTTCAAGCTTGGAATGGTACAAGTATGGCTGGACCGCATGTGGCTGGTTTAGTAGCCTTAATCATTAGCGCCAATCCTTCACTTGCAGGCAAAGTTGAGGTCATCGAAGATATTATAGAAATGACCGCAAGATATCAAGAGTCAAATACAACTTGTGATAGTTTTCAAAATAACGCCATTCCCAATCATGTTTACGGATTTGGAAAAATTCAAGCTGATGCCGCAGTAAGAAGGGCAATAATATTAAAAGCTGAAGACGAACAAAAAATTAAATTTGGTTTAAGCATTTCGCCTAATCCGGCACGTCAAAATATTTTAATTAAAACAACCAAAGAACACCAATCACAAACATTACAAATATTCAATTTATTAGGTACCCTAATTTATGAAAAACCTATTTTTAATGAAACTACAAATTTAGATATATCCCATTTAATACCATCAGCATATGTTATTAAAATTAAAAATACAAATGCACAATTAGTTTGGATTAAAGAATAATTATAAAACTTTTTTGATCAAAATTAAAATGGCGGAAATTCTTTACAATAAAATCAATCGTGAAGTTCTTATTCAAAACATGCTTCAAAGTAAAGAACTTCGTACCACTTTATCCTTTTATAGATATGTAAATATCCCTAATCCGTGGTTGTTTAGAGATCATTTTTATACCATATTATCTTCTATAAATGTTTTAGGTCGAATTTATTTAGCGCATGAAGGAATAAATGGTCAAATCTCAGTTCCTACTGAACGTCTCAATGAATTTAAAAACAAACTTAATGAAATTGAATATTTAAAAAATATTCGATTGAATATAGCAATTGAAGACAATGGTAAAAGTTTTTTTAAACTTAAAATTAAAGTCAGAAACAAGATTGTTGCTGATGGCTTATCCGATTTACATTTTGATGCCTCTAAATCAGGTAAACATTTAAATGCAATAGAATTTAACGAATTGACTGATCAACTAGATACCATTGTTGTTGATATGCGAAATCATTATGAAAGCGAAGTGGGAAAATTTGAAAATGCCTTAACTCCGGATGTATCCACTTTTAGAGAAGCATTACCAACAGTTGCCGCCATACTGGAAGATAAAAAGGATCAACATATAGTAATGTATTGCACAGGTGGGATAAGATGTGAAAAAGCATCGGCATACATGAAACATCTTGGCTTTAATAATGTCTACCAGTTAGATGGTGGTATCATAGAGTATACAAACCAAATAAAATCACTTGGAATTAAAAACAAATTTATTGGTAAAAATTTTGTTTTTGATGAACGCCTAGGAGAACGAATCTCTGAAACCATTATTAGTACTTGCCATCAATGTGGTAACCCTAGCGATCGTCATGTAAATTGTTTAAATGATCAATGCCATATTCTATTTATCCAATGTGATATTTGTGCAGAAAAATATAGTCATTGTTGCTCTGTAAAGTGTTTGGAATTTGAACAGTTAGATGCTACACAAAAAGCAAACTTAAAAAATAAATTAATATTCAATGGCACCCAATTTTCAAAAGGAAAATATAAAGCCTTAGGAAAGGATGACCACTTGATATTAGATTAATTTTACAATTGGCTCAATCGTTGTTTGATAAATTGAGTTAAATCGTTTCCATTTAACATGTGCTGTTCCAATAATGCCAATTGAAATAAATAAGAAGCCATTTCACTTTTCTCTTCTTCAGTTTTACTATCTATTAATTTCTTGGCTACCAATGGGTTATTTGAATTCACTATGGCAGTATAACTTTCTTTAAACAAATCTTCACCATCTCCCTTCATCATGTGCATCATTTGCTGCATCTCAGACATTCTTCGCATAAATTCGGGGCGTACCAATTGAACGGGTGGGTCGTTTGGTGACAAGGCTTTAATTTGTGTATCCTGGGCTTTATTCAATTGTATTCCTTTAAATAATTCTTTAAGTTTGTTTTGGTCATCTTCAGATAAAACCGATTCTATTTTTTCGTCTCTCTCAATGAGTAAATCAACAGAATCAGAATCAATTCGCTTGAAGGATAATTCAAACTTATACTCCAAATGTTGAATGAAATGATTATCAATAATATGATCTAAAACAAGAACTTCATAGGATCTTTCTTTACATTGTTCTTGCGCAGAATAATATTTTTTAAGGTCATTGGTATAAAGAGCAATATGTCGGTTATTTTTATCTACTTGAAGTGTTTTAGTTTTTTCTTTGAACTCTTCTAAGGTAAAAAAATGATTATCAACATTTTTTATTAATGCATATGAAATGGCTTTTTCTGCAAATTTTTCATCAGATATAATTCCATATTTAATAAACGTACCGATATCTTCCCATTTTTTTTCAAAATCAACTCTATCATTCTTGAATAAATCACCTAATTTTTCTGCGACTTTCTTAGTAATGTATCCAGTAATTTTTCGAACATTTGAATCGGTTTGTAAATAGGATCTTGATACATTCAAAGGAATATCTGGTGAGTCAATTACACCATGGAGCAACATCAAAAATTCTGGTACGATCTCCTTGACATCATCAGTTACAAAAACTTGATTACAATATAAATGAATTTTATTTTTTTGAATTTCAAATTGATTTTTAATTTTAGGAAAATATAATATTCCTGTCAAATTAAAAGGATAATCTATATTTAAATGAATCCAGAACATCGGATCTCCAGCATATGGATATAACTCATTATAAAAATCCTTGTATTCCTGATCCGAAATTTCAGCTGGTGATTTTTTCCAAAGTGGATTAGGATTGTTAATAATATTTGGAATTTCAATTTCTTGTTCTACCTCGCCTTCTTTTATTTTTTCTTTAGTAGTTCCAAGTTGAATAGGTATTGGTAAAAATTTACAAAATTTTTCAAGTAAAGTTGCCAACCGTTGATTTTCTAAATACGTTTGACATTCTTCGTTTAAGAATAAAATGATATCTGTACCTCGTTCCGTTTTTTCCACATTTTCAATAGTATAATCCGTTTCTCCATTACAGGTCCACTTTACCCCAACACTATTTTCCTTATACGATTTAGTTACAACTTCTACCTTATCTGATACCATAAAGGCAGAGTAAAAACCCAAACCGAAATGTCCAATGATACTAGCCTCATCTTTATATTTATCCATGAATTCTTGTGCAGAAGAAAAAGCAACCTGGTTTAAATATTTGTTTACTTCCTCTTCAGTCATTCCAATCCCCCGGTCACGAATTGTCAATGTTTTAGCTTCAGTGTCCGAGATAATTTCAATGTTTAAATTGGTCAATTCACCCTTGACTTCACCTCTATTGGAAAGGGTTTTGAGTTTTGTAGTGGCATCCACTGCATTGGAAATTAACTCTCTTAGAAATATTTCTTGTTCAGAATAAAGAAATTTTTTAATAATTGGAAAAATATTTTCTGACTGTACTGAAATTTTACCTGATTGCATATCTAATAATTTTATTCTATTAGGGCTAGTCAAAGGATGTGCCATACTAGAAATATATGACATAATGACAAAGATTGAATGGTATTACCTCAGTTTGTCATGAATAATTACCATTCCATTACTTTTTTAGTTGATTTGTAATAGAATCTGGTATAAAATAATCTGACTTAATCTTATCGATTTTCAGTAATTTGACTCTAATAGGACTTAACTAAAGTGAAATCATTGAATATTACTACATTCACAATATCCATGTTTTAAACATAAAAAAAGCCCAACTGTAAACAATCGGGCTTAATATTTTACTTAATACTATCGCCTAATCTTTGACCCAACGTTTGGTCGTCTTAAGGTTACCACTTTGGATTCTTACTAAATACATTCCTTTCTTATAATTAGAAACCAAAACATCAAGTCTGTTTGAATTTGTAGGTAAATATCCATGTTCAATGGTTTGTCCCATAATATTGGATATTATATATTCACCAGTTATTGGTCTGTCTAATTGCAACACCAAATTTTGTTTGACTGGATTAGTCAAAATTTGAAAATTAGTATAAATTGGCGAACTTACAGAACTTGTAATGTCGAATTTATTCCCAGAGTTCATCACTTCTTTAGTGTTAATATTTTGAACCCATACTAACACATACATTTGAGATTCCACCCAAGTAGGATCTATGTTTAAATTATAATTCAAATTGATCACTCCACCTGCCTCGGCCAAATTAATTACATCTCCATCAGCTGAACTTACAAACTTCCGGAAAACATTTTGGTGCACTTTTTCTCCATTTTGAGCATTAAAATTGAGAACCTTTTCAAGGGCAGCTGCATAAATTTTGTAAGTACCAGCGGGTTTATTCCCCAATGTAAGGACTTCTACAGAAATTGAACGATTACTGGTCCCCGTTTCTTTAACAATTAGTTGAATTGGAGAAGTTTTACCTAACTCACTATTTAAATATGCTGCATTAACTGAGCTTGCTGATTTTGATGTTAATCCATTAACAACAATAGTTGGCGTAGAAGAAACACTATAGTAATTTGCTCTTAAAGAATTCTCTGTCTTATTGGCATTATACAACGGGCACTGATTATATGGAAATGAAGGGTGAATAGTCATGTGATGGTAATTACCTTCATAATTTTTTAAAACAGAATAAAACTTAGGGTTTTGGGAACCACAAATACTGCACCAGGTATTTGTAAAGTGTTCCATAAAAATATAACGCTTAGCTTGTGCGTTAATAAATAGAACACTTAAAACAAGTATAATTAGGAGTGATAGACGTTTAATCATAATATGAATTTCCTTATAATTACAAAGGTATGCATTAATCATCTGCAAAAATAAATTTTAACATATATAATTTATTATTAATATATAAAATAGTTGTTGATCTTTGACGCTGTGAATAGACTTCTAACTAAATTTAGTATACAATGGATAGGCCTTGGGCTTTGCCTCTTTAATTTAAATTCCTATGTATACTCACAAATCAATCCACAAAAAATCATCAAAATACCATTTTCAGATACATTGTTTCTAGGAGACAGTCTATGGATCTATTCTGATAATTTAGAAGTTTATAAAGATACAGATACTTTGCCTTTGAATAAAAGCAACTACCAATTTGTTGATAATACATTGTATTTCAATAATTTAGTGGATGTAGATACCTTACGTGTACAATTTAGAACGATACCGGTTCGTATAAATAAACCCTATTTCTTATATGATTCCAACCTTCACCAATCTAATATAATTCCAGAGTATGCTTTGCAAGGCATAGAATTAAAAAGAAGCAGAGATTGGTGGGATAATTCAGATATTGATTATTCCGGTAATTATTCTCGTGGATTCTCAATTGGAAATAATCAATCACTTGTTCTCAATTCATCCTTGAACCTTCAACTAAGTGGCGATTTAGGTGATGGTATTAAACTAACCGGCGCCATATCTGATAACCAAATTCCCGTTCAACCAGAAGGTAATACCCGTCAAATTCAAGAATTCGATAGGTTATTTATTCAACTTAAAAAAAATCAATTTTCCCTAACAGCTGGTGATATTGAAATCAACAAACCTTATGGTTATTTTCAAAATTATGATAAACGTTCTAAAGGTGGACTTTTAGAATATGCACATACCAAGCATTCGCTCCAATTTAAACATAAAGCAGCTATCGGAATCTCTAAAGGCAAATTCAATCGTTTCGAATTGAAAGTAAAGAATGGTAACCAAGGACCTTATCGACTCAATGGTCGGGATGGTGAATCATTTATTATTATTCTTGCCGGAACTGAGAAGGTTAGCCTAGATGGCCAAATCTTGATTAGAGGGGATGATGCAGATTATATTATTGACTACAACCTAGGTGAAATAAAATTTACGACACGTCGCTTGGTCACCGATCAATCTCGCATTGTTATTGAATATGAATACTCTGATCAAAATTATTTAAGATCAATTTATGTCTATCAAGGTTCTGTTTCAAAAGGTGGGTGGAATGGATTTTTCAATGTATTTAATGAAAAAGATAGTAAAAAACCTGCTATAGCTACAGATCTGGATTCATTAGATCAACACATTTTGCAATTAAGTGGAGACAATTATAATTCTGCCGTCCGATCAAGTATTGTTAAAGCCGGATTAAATTTTTCATTAAACAGAGTCTATTATAGAATTGTGGATACGGTAATTGTTATTCAAGGAAAAAACACACCATTCAAAATATTAGTCTTCGATTCAATGGCAGACAGTTCTGCATATCAAGCTACTTTCACAGATTTAGGGCCGGGGAAAGGTCAATATAATTTAAAATTAACCAATGCCAATGGTCGTGTTTATGAATGGGTTGGAGTTGATCCTATAACTGGAAAACCATTAGGAGCTTATGATCCATCTACTCCGTTAATAGCTCCTAGAAGTCAAACGCTACTATCTGCTGGTTTAAATTATGTTTCAAAAAAGAAAGCTTCATTAAGACTTGAAATTTCTAATTCAATTTTAGATAAAAACAGAATTTCGAATGTTGACGATGAAGACAATAATGGCTTAGCGAGTCTGATCGATTTGAATTCCCCAATTTGGAAATTCAAAAAATCAACGATCCAAATTCAAACCAATTATGAATTTCTAAATCAACGGTTTGTACCATTAAACCCATTTCGAAATACTGAATACAGTCGCGATTGGAATATAAAAAACTTAACTCAGGTTAATGAGCATTTATCCTCCACTTCTGCTATTTATAAATTTGGAAATCTTATAAAATTGGATTATACGTTTAAAGTTTATGAAAGAATGAATCAATATAATGGAATTAGACATTTATCTAATTTATCCTGGATGGATAGTTTAAATCTTTTATCTGTTAAATTTGATTATTTACAAACCAATACAATGGATGAACAAACCAAGTTTATAAGACCAGGAATTCAATATCAACGTTTTATAAATAAAAAATGGACTATAATATCAGCCTTTGATCAAGAAAAAAATACTCAAAACATCAATAGTTCTGATAGTTTATTGCCAACTAGTTTTTATTTTAATCAAGGTAAAGTTGGTGTTCAATTTCAAAACGATAAATTGTGGTTAGGTAAGGTAGAATTTAAACACAGAACCGATTACTCGATCATAACTAATAAATTCTCACCATTTAGTAATTCTGATGAAGTAGTAATAAGCAGTACTATCCCAAAATCAAAGACTGGAATCTGGGATGCACAGTTTAGTGGACGTAATATTCACTACAATTCAAAAGAAATCAATGATTCACTAAGTCAATTTTACTTTTTAAGTCAATTAGAACATACGCTGTCTTTATTAAAAAATGGCTTAAGAATAAAAAATATATACTCAGTTCAATCTGGTGTAGAGCAAAGACAAGAATTCATATTTTTACAAGTTCAACCTGGACAAGGAGAATATATATATCTCGATACAAACCATGATGGGATTCGTCAGATCAATGAATATTTTTTATCGACCAACAATGATACGGCCCAATATATCAGGCAACAAACTTTCAATTCAGATTTTATTCAAATTTATCAATCAAGTTTAAATCAAATCATTAGTCTCGATGGCGCCAAATTATTTATCAATAAAAACCAACATTATTTGTTAAAAAAACTTTCCTTTGATTCTCAATTACGTTTTATCAATAAAGTAGATCAAAATAGTCCATTTAAACAACAAATTAATCCTTTCTCAAATCAAGATTCAAGTTCCATTTCATTTCAAAATTTTTTGCACCAACAATTTTTCATAAATAGGGCAAATCCTATCTATGAAATCCAATATTCTCGTATACAAAACAATCAACGTAACTTATTAATTTCCGGTACAGATGAACATTCTGGTAGAGAAAATAATTTAAAAATGAGATGGACCATCAAGCAAAAATTTGACCTTATAGGATTAGGTGCAATTAAATATGAACATAAAAATACGCCTTCATATGAGCTGCAAAACTATATAATCAATACAAACAGATTGGAAGCAGGGATAAATTTTAGACCTACTAATAATTACAAATTTCAAATTAACTATTTAATCAAGAAAGCTGAAGAAAAAATGTTTACTTATGAAACAGCTACGATAAATCAATGGTCTTTCAATACGAATCTATCATGGAAAAGAAAACTTTCTATAAGAACTGAGATCAAATGGATTCAAATCCATTATCAGGGTCAGGCTGGCAATGCAGTAGAATATATAATGCTTGAAGGCTTTAAAGATGGAAATAATGGATCTTGGGATTTGAATATCGATTATCGATTATCTGAATTAATTACCCTACAATTGGGATATTCGGGTCGGAAAACCGCAATATCCGATCCTTTACATACCGGAAGAGCTATGATGCGTGCTACATTTTAAAATAATTCTTATTAATTTAAAAAAACTCATGAATTCATATATACACAAGCACATTTCAAACGTTTTGTGAGTTGAGAATTGAATAATGTTTGGATCTCTTTTGTTCCTATTTTGAAAATTCACTAAGTTATTGTTTTTCAATGATTATTTTTGTAGCCATTTAAACCTAAAATTTATGAAAAAAAGCTTTACTTTTCTTTTAACACTTGTTTTCATTGTAAGCCTTAGCGCTCAACAACCCTCATGGATGACATATGAGGAAACTAAACCATTGAAAAGCGGTACGATAAACTATTTAAAATCTTATAAAGCATATTCTGTTGATCATTTACAATTAAATAAATATTTAAGGGATGAAATTCCTGAACAGAATATTACCGGAAGAACCCGAATGATTGAATTACCTATGCCAAATGGAAAATTGAACCATTTCCAAATAATGAAATCACCCGTTATGGAACCAGAATTGGCAGCAAAATATCCTGAAATTCAGACTTTTTGTGGAACTGACGGTATAAACTATATTAGAATTTGTATTACTCCTACAAGTTTTAAAGCTTTTGTGCTAACTCCAAGTGGTGATGTTATCATTGAATCTGTTTCTCCACAATCTGTAAATCATTACATTTCCTATTTTGCTTCTGATATTGATATGGACTTTAATCTACCTGAATTACGTTGTGGTGTAACCCATGAGAATAAAGTTGAAAATTCTTACGAATCAACTGACAAACTTGCGGAATTAGCCCAATCTGTTCTTGGAAATCGACCTGTTGTTTTGCGTAAATTAAGAATAGCCATTGCTTGTACAGGCGAATGGGGTTCAAGATCTAATTTAGGTGGTGGAACAGTAGCTAATGGTCTTGCCAAAATGGCTGAAGCATTAACTTATGCCAATGCCGTTTATGAGAAAGACTTTGCCATACATCTTGATATGGTATCTGGAAATGATCGAATAGTGTTTTTAGATCCTGATACTGACCCATATAATGATTTTGAAAGTATGGGTGGAATTTTATTGGGTATAAATTCTAGTGTTACTAATTCAAGAATTGGACCGAATTTTTATGAATTTGGTCATGTATTCCATACTTCATGTTCCGACGTTGGTGGAATAGCATCGTTATCTTCCGTTTGTTCACCAACAGGCAAGGGTGCTGGTGTTACATGTTGGTACGATCCCGATGTGGCCTATGTAGCTCAGCGTATCTTCTGCCATGAAATGGGCCATCAGTTTTCTGCAGAACACACATTCTCAAATTGTAATAATGGTGTTAGTTCACAAAAATATGAACCGGGCAGCGGAACCACTATCATGTCATATAGTGGACTTTGTGGTGCTACAAACATTCAAGGGGGAGGACCTCCACATCCGAATTTTTTCCATGCTAATTCATTACAAGAAGTCATTTCTTTCACTCGAAATGTAATTACATGTGGTGTGAGCGAAAATACTACCAATACCTATCCGGTTCCTGAAATATTAACTAAACAAGGCTTGTATCTTCCAATTTCAACACCTTTTGAATTAAAAGGACGAGCAACAGATATGGAAGATACTTCGCTTACTTACAGTTGGGAACAATTTGATAACGGTCCTTATGGTGATCAACTTGGTGCAGTATCTGAAACAGGACCATTATTTAAGGTGCTCTTTCCAAGTAAAGACCCAAATAGGGTTTTACCTAATTGGAATGCCATAATTAATTTTGACAATGTAGACAATAGGGAAGTTTTACCTCGAAATACTCGTAATCTAACTTTTAGATATGTGGTTCGGGATAATCACCCTGGGGCAGGAGGAAGTAGCTGGGAACAACTCAATCTAAAAGTAACTGAAGATGCCGGTCCTTTTAAGGTTAGTTTTCCAAATGTATTAGCAGATAAATTAATCAAAGGTGTTTGTAATCTAATTACATGGGATGTTGCAAATACCAATAAATCGCCTGTTAATTGTCAAAAAGTAGACATACTTTTTTTCAAAGGTCGCGATTATAATAATCCCATCATTCTAAAATCTAATACTGAAAACGATGGAAGTGAATTTGTGGACATTCCAAATGATTTAGCAACAAATTCAAAAGTAAGGGTGATCATCAAATCCGCAGACAATATATTTTTCGATATTTCAGATATCGATATTTCAATTGTTGAATCTACAACACCAAAAGTACAATTTGGCGTAGCACCAAATCTCGTCAATGTATGTTTACCAGATAACGCTAACATTTTAATTAAGACCTGTTCTTTTGGAGGATTTACCGGTGATCTAAATTTATTCATTGAAAGCGGTCTTCCTCAGGGATCAACTTATCAATTTGCTAAAAATAATTTAGGTCCAACAGACGAAACTAACTTGTTAATTAATTTAAATAATCTTACATCCAAAGGCAATTTTGATGTAGTTATTGCGGCTATAACTCCAAATGGAGATACATTAAGGGATCATGTAATCATTTCTGCTATTAAAAATGATTTTACAGATCAAAAATTAGTTTGGCCTTTAAATGGATCAAAAAATAATTTGGAAATTCCATATTTTAAATGGGTAAAAAGTATCAATGCTGATGCATATGATTTTGAAATTGCCACATCACCAACATTTGGAAACACAATTGTTTATTCTCAAAAAGGAATATTAAATGATTCCATTAGACCAAATATAGTATTACAGGAAAATACAATATATTATTGGAGATTATTTTCATCTAACTTTTGTGGAAGTAATACCGCTTCTGAAATTTCAGTTTTTCAAACTGTTAATAAAAAATGTACTCAAGTTCCGTATGAAGGAAATCCAGTTGACTTATTTTCAAATTCTACAAGATCAGCTGTATCTACTGTAAATACAAGTGGTCAAATATCTGATGTCAATGTAAATAATGTTAGAATTAATGCAGACGGAGTAAGCGATGTTAGCCTAACATTGATAAGTCCAAAAGGGACTCGTGTAAATTTATTTAACTATAATTGTGCAAATAGTTTAGATTTTGATTGTTCCTTTGATGACGAAGCAGTATCCGGTATTAGTTGCCCACCAACAAATAAAAAAAGAATGCGGGCATGGGAAAAATTAAATAAATTTAAAGGAGAAGACGTTAAAGGCGATTGGACACTTGAAGCAACTGCAAAATCATCATTAAGATCAATTGGAAGGATCAATAATTTTGAAATAGAATATTGTGCTGATTTGAATATCGTTTCACCAATTTTAATAAATAATGGACCATTACAATTAAATGTAAGTGAGACTAAAGTTATAGATAGTCCATTATTACTTTCTCAGGATGCAGATAATACAGCTGATCAATTAACTTATACCCTGGTTTCACCAACTAATCATGGTTCACTTAAATTGAATGGAGTGGCATTTCCAGTGCTTTTAAGTTATGGTAGTACGTTTACTCAAAAAGATATCGATAGTGGAAAAATTTCGTATTCACATGATGGATCATCAAATAAATCGGATGAGTTTTCATTTATAGTAAGTGATGGTACTGGAGGATGGTTAGGGATTGCTGTATTTAAAATAAATATTGGACCTGTAAGTACAAAAGATCATAAAGATAATTTAGATATACTTATTTATCCTAATCCATCTAAGGGAGTTCTTTCGATTGTAGCAAATGAAATGGTTTATGGCAACACCAATTTGAAATTAATGAATAGTCAAGGAAAGGTATTAGTCAATAAAAATGTAATATTTCAAAAATCAACTGAACTTAATTTAACTTCATTGGAAAATGGAATATATTTCCTTGAACTAAAAAATGGAAATTCTAAAATTACTAAAAAATTAATTTTACAGAAGTAAAGTATTAATATAAAAAAAGGGGTACAAAATTAATTTTGTACCCCTTTTTTTATATTTTTAAATTTGTTAATTTTCCAAAATTGCTACCTCTTCGTAAATTTTATAATGGGATGTTATCATATTCTTAAGTGCTTTTCTGGCAAAGAATATTCTACTTTTTACAGTACCCAATGGCAAACTCAATTCATCCGCGATTTCCTGATATTTAAATCCATGAAAATATCTTAAAAATGGAATTCTTAATGCATCATCTAGACTATCAACCATTTCATTTAATTCGTGCATCATGATATCAGATTCAGCACTATTTAATATAGAATTATTAAGTGAATTAAGATAATATTGATTCTCACTATTATCATTAACTATACCGCCTTTCATTTTTCGGCGATAGTTATTGATAAAAATATTTTTCATAATGGTTATCAACCATGCCTTGAAATTGGTGCCAGGTTGAAATTTATCCCTATTCGAAAGGGCTCTAAAGGCCGTCTCTTGATACAAATCTTTTGCATCTTCTGAATCTCGGGTCAAACTAAACGCAAAATTATGAAGCGTTTGAGTTTGCTGATCAAAATGATTGAAGAACTCTACTGTCGACATGTTAAAAATTTTGTCAAATTTAATCTTTTGTTTAATGATTTTAAATACTTTATTAAACAAAATTTTGTTAATATTTTATAAAATTACTTGAATTTAACCTATTGCATTGATTATCAGCTAAATAATATATAATGGCTTTTATTCAAATGGCTCTGAACTTTCAATTTAAACTGAAATTTCAACAATAGTACAATTAATATTCAACGTTTTACTTTTGCGCCTTATTATATAAATAAAGTGCAACAAATGAAAATACAAAATTTGGAATCCATACAGCCACAATAGGTGGCATTATTTCATTGTTGGCAAAAGTAAGCGATAATTTAGATAAAAAAATGAAAACAACCCCTAAAATGATACCAAATGCCAGATGCAATCCTAATCCTCCCCTAACTTTTCTTGTTGCAATACAAGCACCAATAATACTTAAAATAAGTGTGGTAAAAGGATCAGCTGTTCTTCTGTGTTTTTCAACTTCATACAATCTAGTAATTCCTGAACCTTTTTCTTGTTCACGAATAATAAATTGGTTTAATTCTGCCGTTGGCATCATATCCTTCTTATTGGTTAAAATTACAAAATCCGATACCTGTAAGTTGATAGAACTATCCAGTTTTTCACCCCTAAAAACATCAAAAGTTTCAGAACTATCTATAAAAGTCCTTATTTCATAGTCACTAATTTCCCAAATATGAGGTAGTGATTTCCATTTTATTTGTCTTGCCGTTAATATTTGAACTACTTTAGTGTCTTCGTATTTCCTTAGTTGAAAATCGGTCCCACTTGAATCATATACTTGAAAATAATGGATAAATGCTTCAACATTAGGAGCAACATAAATGTGTACATTTTTATCTTTTTGATAAATGTTACCTGATTTTATATATTTATTTTCAAAATTCTTCAATGTCTTATTGCCTCTTGGAACCACGATGTGATTGCCAATTAAATGTATCAACGTAAAAAGAGATGCAGCCAAAACAAAGGGTTTCAAGATTCGTTTAAACGAAATTCCTGCACTTAGCATTGGAATGATTTCTGTCTGATCAGCCATTCTGGCGGTAAAAAAAATCACCGTTATTAATGCATACAATGGGAATAACAAGGAGTTAATCCAAGGAATAAAATTGAAATAATAATCTCTGGTGATTTCCCAAAATCCTATATTCTTAGATATAAATTTTTCAATTCTTTCAGCTAAATCAAATACTACTGCAACCACAGATAATAAAATAAGCGTAAACAGAAATGTCGTCACATATTTTCCTATGATATAACGATCTAATATGGACAATTTAAATAATCCCTTAATCATTATAATCTTCTTGTTATCTTGGAAAGAATCTCGTCTTTCCAAATTGTAAAATTATTCTTAAGTATTTCTTCCCTAGCCGAATTAACCAACCACAAATAAAAAGATAAATTTTGCAAACTTGCCAACTGGGACCCAAGCATTTCACCAGACATGAATAAATGACGTAAATAAGCCTTGGAATGCACTTGACTTGTTACTAATCCTAGTTCTTCGTCTAATGGACTAAAATCATCCTTCCATTTTTTATTTCTAATATTAATTATGCCCTGACTCGTATAAATAATTCCATGCCTTCCATTACGTGTTGGTAAGACACAATCAAAAAAATCGATTCCTAATGCAATACATTCTAGTATATTTCTTGGAGTTCCAACGCCCATTAAATATCTCCCACTCTCAGGCAGAAGAACATCTGTACATATATCTACATATTTATATAAATCCTCTTCAGGTTCTCCTACTGACAATCCTCCAATTGCATAAATGGGACATTGATATTGATTATTAAATAATATTGATTCCCTTCTTAAATCTTCAAACAATGATCCTTGAGCTATTGGAACAAATATTTGATCATGCTGATAGATGGGTTGTGTTCGTTCCATTTGAATGATACCTCGCTCTAACCAATTTTTAGTAATTTTTAAGGACTTCTCTGCATATTTTCTTGTACAGGGATACGGCGTACATTCATCAAGGGCCATCATGATATCAGAACCAATAATTCGTTGAATATCAACTACAGATTCAGGTGTAAAGAATTGTTTCGAGCCATCTATATGCGAAAAAAAAGTAACACCTTCGTTTGTAATTTTTCTGCGAGAGCTTAATGAAAATATTTGATATCCTCCACTGTCTGTTAAAAGTGGTTTATCCCAATTTATAAATTTGTGAATCCCACCAGCTTTGGCCATAATATCCATACCTGGTCTTAAAAATAAATGATACGTATTTGCTAGAATAATTTGAGCCCTGACTTGATCTTTTAACTCTTTTTGATGTACACCTTTGACAGTTCCTAGTGTACCAACTGGCATAAAAATAGGAGTTTCAATACTTCCATGATCAGTAATCAATGTTCCTGCTCTGGCCTTTGAATGAGGATCTTTATGGTTTAAATTAAATTGAATCATACTTATTTACTTCGTCTGCATTCGAATAAAAACACCTAACATTAATGAAAAACCAATTAATGATGAGCCCCCTTTACTTATAAATGGCAATGGAATTCCAATAATGGGCATTAACCCCAAGGTCATACCTATATTAATTAAAACATGTATAAAAATCAATCCCGCTAAACATATCCCAAAATGACTTATAAATTTATTTGATTCTTGTTCGCTTCGTTGCAGTATTCTCCATATTAGTAGGATATACAATAATATAACTATACTACTTCCAACAAAACCTTGCTCTTCTCCTATAGTGCTGAAAATAAAATCAGTTGATTGCTCAGGTACAAATTTTAACTTCGTCATATTTCCATTCATGAACCCCCTTCCAAAAAAACCACCCGAACCAATAGCAACTTTAGATTGTAGTACATTATACAAAGATCCTCTAGGATCACATTCCTCAGGTTTTAACCAAACTTTAATACGTTCTTGTTGATGAGCCTCCAAACCTTCAAATAATTTAATGGAACTTATCGCAAAAAGACATAAACCAATAATACCAATTGGCATGATAAATACCAATTTTTCTTGCCTGCCTTTCCATAATAATATTAGAGACAGTAGGAGTGCCCCAATAGCAAGGGATAGGCCTAATATTTGATTATATAAAATAAAAACAGTGAGAATAGTTATTACAGAAATAATTAATAAGGGCCATTGAAATTTAAAAGATTTAAAATAAAACCAGCTAAAAATAATAGCTAAAACCAATAATGAAAAAATAACAAAAATTAATGGAAAAATAAAAGTTGTAATAAAAACTATGATACATAAAATAAAAGCAAGATAAAAAAGCGGACTGAACCCTTCGATAAATAATAGGATAAAAAAAGAAAAAAACGTTAATGCGGATCCTGCATCAGGTTGTAATAAAATAAAAAATATTGGAGTAAAAATAATAAAAACTGAAATCCACAGATAACTTGTTGTTTTAAGATTTACTTTGAAGTAAGATAGAAAGCTAGACAAAGCTAATGCCGTTCCAAATTTTGCGATTTCAGCCGGTTGGAATGAAAAACCACCAAACACAAACCAAGCTTTTGCGCCTTTTATCTCACTTCCAAATATGAGTACTAAAAACAATAAAAATATACCTATACCGTAAAAAATATAAGCAAATGTGTGCCAAAACTTACTATTAATATACAAACTAGATAGAAAAACACTAACCGCTACTACAACATATATGGTTTGCTTGGTAATTGGAACTGAAGCATCTAAAAAATCTACTTCGACATTATAACTATACGTAGCAGCATAAATTGCGAACCAACCAATAATTAATAGACTGATATATATACCAATAATAATCCAATCATACCCACTTTTCCTATTGGAATTATACATTTATTAAAATCACAGTATTTATTAAATAAACGCTAATTATACTCATAATTCATCATAAGCTATTTTATCTATCGATAAAAAAGCAGTCGGAAATTTTTTCTTCACATTTTCCAATACAAATGCTGCATCATTTCGATTTGTAAAAGCCCCTGCTTTTAATTGATAATAAGGTTCCTTATAGTCCCATTTTACCTTATAGTTAAAATTTTTTTGAAACATGATTTTACTTTCTTCCATTTGCCTTCTATCAGCTGTTGATATAACTGTAATTCGCCATCCCGAAAAGTGAGTTATACTTCTGTTAATTCTAACATATTGATTCATTATACCTTTTATCTGTGGGTCCTCATTAACCTGAATTCCAGATTGAGCTATTAAACTTGAATCAACAAATGATAAAAATAAAATGATAAATAAGACTAAGCCTTTCATATTTAAATATTAATTCATCCTTAAAGTTAGTTAAAACAAAAGAAATTATTCCTGACCATGGCAATTTTTAAATTTTTTTCCACTTCCACATGGACAAGCATCATTTCTTCCGATCTTAGGACTTGTATTTCTAACGGTTTGTATTTGTGGAATTGATTCTCGACCTGCACGTTCTGCAGCACGTCTCATGTTTTCTTCTTCTACACTTTTATTGGTACGAACTTTACTCAAATCTGTTTTTTGTTGTTTTGCTTCGTGTACTTCCTGATTAATATTAATCATTAACTTCCCTTTGGATAAATAAGAAGTAATTTCTTGATTCATTTTATAAACTAATTGTTCGAAAAGTTTATAAGCTTCCATTTTATATATAACTAATGGGTCCTTTTGTTCGAATGATGCACTTTGAACAGATTCTTTTAACTCATCCATATTTCTTAAATGCTCTTTCCAATTCGAATCCAGTATACTTAATGCTATAGATTGTTCAATGTCTCGCATTATTGTAATTCCATTAGATTTAACAGTTCGTTCAAGCTCGGCTGCAATCGGTAGTGGTTCTCTTGTCTCATCAACATAGGGCACTACTATTCGTTGATACCTATGTCGCTCTTTATTATATACATCTTGGATAACAGGAAATAATATTTCTTTAATATGGCTCTCTTTCTGTCTATAAAAATTATAAAATTGATTGGTATATAAATTCGCCACTTCATGCTGTGATGATTCCAAAAAATAACTTGAATCTAATTCAGGTTCAAATCCTAACATTCCTATGGAATCATTTACAAATCCTTCATAATTATTGGATACCTTATTGTTTGTTACGATAGTTTCTAATGTGGAATTGAACATATAACTTAAATCTACCGCTAGACGATCACCATATAATGCATGATTGCGCTTTTTATAAATAGCTTCTCGCTGTATGTTCATGACATCATCATATTCCAACAATCGCTTTCTCATTCCAAAATTGTTTTCTTCAACCTTCTTTTGAGCTCGTTCAATTGATTTTGTCACCATAGAATGTTGCATTACTTCTCCCTCCTTGTGACCGAGCTTATCCATTATCCCTGTAATTCGATCTGAATTAAATAATCTCATTAAATTATCTTCAAAGGATACAAAAAATTGAGAAGAACCTGGATCTCCTTGTCTTCCAGCTCGACCTCTTAACTGTCTATCAACTCGTCTTGATTCATGTCGTTCGGTTCCTATAATGGCTAAACCACCGGCTTCTTTAACGGCATGTGAAATTTTAATATCCGTACCTCTACCTGCCATATTTGTTGCAATCGTTACCTTACCAGGATTTCCTGCTTCAGCAATAATTTCAGCTTCTCTTTGGTGCTGTTTTGCATTCAAAACATTATGTGAAATGCCCCTTAATTGCAGCATTCTACTTAATTTTTCAGATATATCTACTGAAGTCGTACCAACGAGCACCGGTCTACCTTCTAAAACACATTTTTCAATTTCTTCAATGACAGCATTAAATTTTTCTCGAGCAGTTTTGTAAACTAAATCTTCTCTATCATCACGAATGATTTTTCTGTTTGTAGGAATAACCACAACATCTAGCTTATATATTTGCCAAAATTCTCCTGCCTCGGTTTCAGCAGTACCTGTCATACCAGCTAATTTATGGTACATCCTAAAATAATTCTGCAAAGTAACGGTAGCATAAGTTTGGGTCAATTCACCAACTTTTACATTTTCTTTTGCTTCAAGGGCCTGATGTAAACCATCTGAATATCGCCTTCCTTCCAACATACGGCCTGTCCCCTCATCAACGATTTTAACGTCTCCATCAATAACCACATATTCTTCATCTTTTTCAAATAATGTATACGCTTTTAATAGTTGACTAACACAGTGCAATCGCTGTGACTTAATTGCATAATCATTTAATATTTTTTCTTTTTTTCTTGTGATTTCTTCTTTTGTAAATGACACATCCAAATCGATTTTATGCAATGCATCAGATAAATCAGGTATTATAAAAAAATTTGGATCTGATTCCCCTTTAGATAAATAATCTTCGCCACGAGCTGTCAAATCAACTTGTCGGTTTTTTTCATCAATGCTAAAAAGTAAAGGTTCATCTGCAGTTTTCATATGCTTGTTTTGTTCCTGCATATAAAAATTTTCGGTCTTCTGAAGAATATTACGAATTCCGTCTTCACTAAGGAATTTAATTAATGGCCTGGATTTCGGCATAGCTCTATAAGTTCTTAATAAAGCTAGACCCCCTTCGCCTTCTGCTTGCCCAATTTTACCTTCGGCAATTAATTTTTTGGCATCTATGAGAAATTGACTTGCTATTTTTCGTTGTTCGTTAATTAATCGTTCCACCTTAGGTTTCAAAGTATTATACTCTTCACTCTCATCGTTCAATTCTACAGGGCCTGATATTATTAAAGGGGTTCGGGCATCATCAATTAACACACTATCCACCTCATCAACCATTGCAAAATGGTGCTTCTTTTGAACTTTTTCTTCAACAGATCGCACCATATTATCCCTAAGATAATCAAATCCGAATTCATTATTTGTCCCATAAGTAATATCACATTCATAAGCTTTCCGCCTTTGAATTGAATGCGACTTGTACTTGTCTATACAGTCTACACTTAATTGTAGAAATTCAAATATTGGGCCAACCCATTCCGAGTCTCTTTTAGCCAAATAATCATTAACTGTTATGATATGCACCCCTTCAGCCGTCAAACCATTCAAATAAGCTGGCAGTGTAGCAACCAAAGTTTTTCCTTCACCAGTACCCATTTCAGCTATTTTTCCATCATGCAGTACCTTTCCACCTATAAGTTGGACATCATAATGTACCATATTCCAAGTTATCTCACCCCCAGCTGCGGTCCATTTATTGGCATATACTGCTTTCCCATCTGAAGTTAATTTAATATAATTTCTATCTATTGCTAATTCACGATCTTTATCTGTGGCTGTAACTTCAATTTCAGAATTATTTGTAAAACGAACAGCTGTTTCTTTAACAACTGCAAATGCTTCAGGTAAAATTTCAAGTAAAATTTCCTCAATTTGCTTATCACGTTCCTTATTCTGTTTATCGATTTCATTATATAGGTCTTCTTTATTGTGTATATCTGATTCTAATTCAGACCTTGTTTTTAGTTCATCTATATGATTGTCAATGTCCGTTAAATAGTCTTTTATACGACTTCGAAACTCCAAAGTTTTATTTCTTAATTGATCATTTGTCAATTCTGAATATTGATCTTGATAAGCGTTAATTTTATCAATGATCGGGCTGTATTCTTTAACATCACGGTCTTGTTTAGTTCCAAAGACCTTTTTTAGAAAATTAAACATAATAGTATAGGTATAAGATTTGCAAAAATAATGGAATATATGTTGCCAATTAGGATAAATATCTCATAAACCATACCATTAGATGGTTTATGACATAATGTCATAAATTTCTAATAAATTGGAATAGATTTTCTTATTTATAATCCATCAATTCAATAAAAACTGAATTGTTATACCCCCATTATAGCTAAGCGTTTTGTATTGTCCAGATGCATATGGCGTCTGTTTTCTATAATCTAAAAATATTTTTAAATTTAGATTTTTGTTGACATTATATAGTACTGAAGGAGAAATGCTTATAGTTTTTGAACCATTGATCACCTGACTTTTTGTATTATCATCTAGCACATGGATTTTAGTAATGTCGTCCTGAATACCAATATCAAGATTAAATTGCATATCATTACCCTTGGGTTTAATTGCAGTTTCTTCTAATGGATCACCTTTCTTCTTTTTACTTTTCTTATTAAGTTTTTTCTCTTTTTTAACTCCAGGCAAGAAATTCAAATAGACATTTTTTAACACATATCCGGCTTTAAATGTATAGTTCTTTGTATTTCGCTCATCCAATTGTCCATCTATAGCACTTTTCAATTGTAAATTTCGATTCCGATTAACATCCAAACCAAGTTCTATTCCCCCTTTAGTTTTAATATTTACTCCAATCAATGGACTAAATGATTCATTAATAGATACTTCGGGAATTTCCAATTTAGCAAAATATGAACCATTTAAAGTGTCCTGTTTTCTGGTCGTTGGTAATCCATTTTGGTCTTCTTTATAATCCAGATTCGTTCTATAACTATTCATAGACATTTTATTACTATAAGCATGTCGTATGCTGAAATCTTGGAATAAATTTTTCATAAGCCCCAATCTGGATAATCCAGTATAATTAATTTGCCAATTTGGAAGTGGTATCGTTTTAAATACATTCAGATTCACTTTGTCTGGATCTGTTTTAGTATAAGTTGCCAAAAATGCTGGAAGGATGACATCCTGATGATCTCCAAGGAATCCATCTCTATATTGAGGACTATTCTTACTTGGATTGGTAATACCATACTGGTCTCCAATTCTCTTTGATATTTTCGTTCTATTATTAGAAAATTCTTCAAAAACTTTGTCTATGTCTTTATTAAATAAAGTTTGAACAGAAATATATGTTATCGTGTATTGACCATTATCAAATGGCGTAAAATGTTGAAAAGCAAAATCAGGAGTACCAAATACCTCATCTCTCTTAAATGCTTCAGTATGATCTTTTACATAATTGCGATCTATATTCAAATCAATATTAAATTCCTTGAATAATTCTAATTTTAGTTTTGCACTTCCTGTGGTGCTTTTCCTTTGAATCATCTCTCGACTAAAAAATTTATTCGGAGAAATCCAACCTTTTGCCGCTGCTTGATCCAACCATTTACCCTTACTAAAGTCTGGTTGAAAACCCGCAACAAAATCCCATCCAGGTGCACTAAAGCTTTTATTCATTCCAAGTAATTCTGTGTTTTGCATAAACCCTGGAATAATGGTTGATTTATTTTCAGAATAGTTGAGTTGAATTTTGCGCACCAATAATAATGGTCGAACAACAACTTTCTCCAATATACTCAGTTCTCTAGGTGTATCTTGTTGTTTATCCTTTCCATTCAATTTATCTTTTTTATTAGAAGGCTTAACAGGGGTTCTATTTTGGGAATTTCTAAATCTTCCAGAAGAACTATTTTCTCCATTAATTCTCTTAAAATATTTTATCTTATTATAAAAATTAACTAAATTAAATTCACCACTAACAGATAAATTCTGCCCATTTCCAATCACACTTCCGAGTGTATCAATAGAATTCAAAGATCCAGCAGACCAACTATAATTAGCAGCATACTGCCCTCTCACTTGAACCCAATCTAAAAATGGAATAGACCTGGTTGGCAATGAATAAGATAATGTCATAGTGTGTCTATAATCTTTTGTCCTACCGAAATTACTAATATTTTTTCTAACAAATGGTTTTTTATCTTCAACAGAAGCAACTCTATTTGTTAATGGATTTATATAACCTTGTTTAAGCGGATTGTAGGTAATTTCGTCAACGATTGCATCATTTTGAGCTGTAAAATTAAATTTCAACAGTCTCGTGAAATCCCAATTCAAAGTATAATCTCTTCCCCATCCAAATTTTACATCCTCCCATGTACTATATTTTGGTGCTGCGAAACGATACACTCTTTTTCCATATTTTCTATCTAAATTATTCCTAACTGAAAGTGAATTGGGTATTAAATTAAAATTAAAATCTGAAATGATTTTCAAATTTTTATTTTTTACAATTTTTTTGAATGGTTCAATATATTTAGGTGTCAAACTGAAATTATAATCAATACTACCTTGCTTGGTTTGTAGTTTATCCTCGGAAACAACTGGATTATGTTTTAACGATGTGGATTGACCATAACTTAAACTAATGTTTTCAATGTCCCATGGCTTGGCCTTACTATTTCCAGTTTTATTTCTTCTAACATTGTTGAATGCAAAACTTCTCGTTTCTGCATAATCTATGGCTCTATCTTTAATGGAATCCCTTTCCGATTTTCCTGCTGCTGAATTTAATTTATCCTTCAACTTGACATCTGTATCATTAGGATCATATTGGGGAGTTCTTGTTCCACTGGAATATTGAGCGCTAAAGGGTAATGCAATATTTACTTTTTTGGGAATAAATTTTCCTAACTCCAATGTTGTAGTAGCATCATATTGTAGGATCTCATCTAATGCTCTTTGATCTAACTTCTGATCTAAGCCTCCCCATCCTACAGTGGAATAATTACCGGCCATACTGATAGAGCCTAAATCTGCTAATTGCAATTCTCCTCTTGCAACTGTAGCAAAACCACCTTTTTCGTCCAGTCCTATTAATCTCAATTCATTAAACCAAACTTCAAGATCCGTAAATGCTTGATTCGTACTATTTCTCATTCCCATTTGTACACCTCTAACTAAACCAATTGTTGGGTTTCCTTTTATTGTTACTCTATTATTTGGTTTATCAGGGTCAGCCATTGAAAAAGAATCTAATACTCCTCTTTTGTTTTTTAAATCAACTAATAACTGCAATGGAAAATCAAATTCATTTTCAGCAAGCCACACACTATCGACATATGTCGTGTTACCTGGCAAAACACTTTTATTTGAAAGTCTTAATGGAATTTCATATTCGTAATAATTATTAGTAAAATCCTTTCCAAACCTTAAAAATATTTTTGCATCACCAGGGACTAAATCTTGAGAACTTTCACCATGAACAAATAATTTAACTCGTTTGTATTTTCGAATATCCAGGTCAATAATTTTATAAACTGATTGTTCACAATTTGGTAAAAAATTATTTTTACGCAATAACAAACTACTTTCATTTTGGAAAAGATCAGCTGCAGTGGTTCCATAAAATCGTTCTCTGTCTATTCCTTTAGGTACTACATAATTAAATGGTAGTTTTCCGGAATTTTCTTCAATATCAACCTTATCTAAAATGAGTGCCTCATCTGGGGCATCAATAATACAACTTCGTTCTTTATCTACGTATCTTCTCCAAGTATTTCTACCCAATTGGAATTTAATCATTCTAAACGTTACTTCTTCATCAAATCCGGTAAGTAATAATCTCATACTTTGAATCGATCTAAAATCACTGATCTGACCCACACTGTCTTTATATTGATTTATTGGAATTCTAAAATGGTACCATGTCTCTTTTGGATTTGAAACAGGGTTAATTGTTTCTGTAATAAACTTTGCACTTGCAATATTAATTTGATTATTATCATTAACAATGTCAATTGGATAGTTATAATATGATTCTAATTCATTTAATGATTTATCATTGTTTACATCCTCTTGATCAGGAGTGTTAGTATATGCTGTTGAAATATTATTACCTGGATCAATTTGGGCATTTCCTTCAGGCATATTATAGCGTTTATATTTCTTTATGATGGAAGGTTCGTTATCTAATTTACTAGATCTGTATGAAAGATAATCATCGTTGGAGGGATCTTTTGCTATTGAATCTAAAATATTAGCCGCCACAAATCCTCTTATTTTTTCAACATAGTTTGAAAAATAACTTAATTCTCCATTTGGAACACTGGTATTAATACTATTTAGTCCATCGAACCCTATATCTTGTGCACTTCTATTATCGTTATCAAAATTACCAGTGATGGGTGGTTTACGACTGATCCTGCCAAAATTAGTTGTACTAATAGGTAAATTCAAATTAGAAGTTGGTAAACCATTTTCGAATTGTTGATATCCGTCTTTAAAAATATCTTCAGAAAAATTTCCTAATTGCAGGATTAGTTTACCTGAATTGGATATCGGACTATTGTCAAATTTACTCAAGAATGGATTCAAAACCCAAAAATCAATATACTCTACATTGTTAGCTTCAAAATCATTAGTATTCAATTTTGACATAATTCCTCCCCATCTGGTTTCAGGACTATTCAATTGATATTTATCATTTATTCCAGCCGTTATAAAATTTCCCAAACTATCCTTAAGACCATTGGGAATATCATAATTATAAGGGCCTTTTTCTCTTGGATAATAGGTAAGATCAAATGTTACTTCACCGAAATATCCTATGGGTCTTTGTCTGTTTGGAAAAATATCCGACTCCTGGACTATTCGCGAATAGGAATCATTTCCTTGGTTGCTTGTTCGAGCATAATCATCTATCCGATACCAACTTAATAAAGCTCTATTTGCTGAAGTATAGAGATCATTTTTAGAATTAACACCCCTAAAAGCAGAATTTTCAGAATCTTTCAATGGTGCTGAAGCCAATAACCATTGAGTTGGATTATAGAATAAACCAATGCCTGTAGCGCTTCCTTCAAAATCATCAATATAAATTACACCTCCATCACTACCTGTCTGGTTTATTGCTCTGGAGTGACCTGGTTGCAATAAAGCGGCTTCAGCTTGAAGGGACCATTTAGAATCTTCTTTAGTACTATACAGCGGAAGTTTATCCAACGCCCTAGTCAGCCATGGGGCTGATTTATTAAGCCCAAAATCAATTCCATATATTGTATTATTGATTGGATCATCCCCCAAATTAACTTTTTGTGTATATGGTTTTTCGAAAAGTCGCATGTATGTAGTACCAACATAAAAATCCTTTCTTTTAGAATATTCAGCTCTTAGCCCCAGCATCGTTTTTGTTTGAAAACTGAAGAGGGAATTATTTTCAAAATCAACTGTTATACTCGCATCTCCTTGGAGATAGGCATCATTTAATATGGTTACTTTGCCAAGATTTCTGTCTACGGTATAATCCACACCTTCTACTAAAGCCAAAGCACCAGCTTTTACTATAATTTTAAGATTAGGATCAGAACTAAAAGTATTCAGGGAAATTTCATTGGATTTGCCGGATTTAAAATTACCCTTAAGCAAAAATTGATTGGATTGTAAGTTTTGGCGGGCTGTAGTCAGTGAACTATTGTACAATTCTTGATAACTGTATTTATTAAATAAAGAATCAACTTTGGCCTGATCAAAAGGGATAATGACATTTGACAACAATTTTTTCAAAGAAGAACCAAACGGTTCAAGTACTGGAAAAATGACACTTCCTGTCGCTGGAATGATCGTTTGTGCAGGTACCCAATCGAATACCCCATCAGGTTGGGGGTCTCCGGATTTATTTAGATTGTCTAATCGAAACAGATTCAGCAAGGGATATCCGTCAATTTCGGGAATAAATCGTTTCGCTATACCATCTTTTGATTCATAAAAAATATCAAAATTGAAATCCGTCTGATTTAAATTGTACCCTCCTATCGGATATACATTTTTCATCATAAGATCATAAGAAGGTAAGGTAACAGATTGACTGCTAGATTTTAATAATTTGGTAAACAGCACTCTGTATCTTAAAGAATCAGATTTTATTTCAGATGAAAATTCACCTACCTTAAAATTAGCTCCGGTTCGTGGGTCTTGTTGTTTGCCATTATAGGTATAATGATAAGAAACGGCTAAGATTTGATTCGGTCTTGGTCTGATCCTTAAAGAAATAAATCCTAAATCGGCATTATAGGTATATTCTGTTGAATTTAACCTCTTAGCTCTAACTTTTTCGAAATCTCTACCTTGTTGTAAGTTTAATCCTGCTGGATCGGATAATACACCAACGACTTTATTCAGTTCTCTATTTAATGTATCACTGAGTATTTTATCTAGTAAACTATTTGAAGTATTTGTTACCAATGGTCTTCCGTTAAGATCTCTTGGAACAGCCCTTCCAGGGATAAATTTATTAAAATTAAGGGAATCCATATCAAAGGGTAAGCCATCTGGTACCCCTAAATCAGTTAAAGCGACAATATCTCTAACTTCAGTTTCTCTTGAATTCTGAACATCTTCAGTAATCCAAACTTCAAGATCTTTGATCTTAAATTGGCTATTTATTTCTGGCAAATATGCTAAAGCTTCTTCATAAGTATTTCTGTTATAATGACTTAGAAAAAAATTTCTGTTTTCATCGTAATTATCCGGACGTATCACAAAATCCTGAACGACACCACCACCTTTGGTTTTAATACTTTCTTGTTTGGACTTTTGTTGTGACACAATACCTGTAAGTCTTAAATGCCCAAACTGCCAATCTGTCTTAAAACCAAATAAATTTTGGCTACCTTGTATTAAAGTAGATCTAAGTGGAAGACTTACATTACCTGCTTCGATTTTCTTTATGATGTCATCCTCTGAAAACTTCTCACTATCATAATTCAATTTGATTTTATTTTCAAAATCAAAACTGGATTGAGTATTAAGACTGGTATTTAATTTGAGCTTATCACCAATATTTCCTACTACTTCCATTTGTATATCCATATCGAATTTAGGCCCATAATTGCGCTTTTGACGATAGGATAAATTGGGTATATCATTAAAATTATAATATCCACCTAAAGTAAGGTCTACGCTTCCTTTGGGTTCTATTTGAATACCCAATCCTCCAAAAAGGCGATCTGCTAAATTTCTTTTAATTTCAATTTTCGTTACAGGGTCTACAACGCCAATGTTTGTTTTTTTAGATGTAGATATTCCTGCTAGACTTTTCATATATTCCTTATCCTGTTGCCTGGACTTAAACTTCATATATTCATCAAAACTCATATAAGATGAGGGCCTGTAGAATTCTGATCCTATCTTTTGATTGGTCCTATATTCACCACTTTCAGCATCATATTCAACGGTGTTCTCAATAATTTTTGGGTCCTTTAGGTCAAAAGGATTGGTATCCTGTTCGCCTCCCGACCCATTTTTTACATTTTTAGCAGGAATGGTATCTGAAATACTAAAATGGGTTTCTTCAAAAAGATCAGGAAGTTCTCTCCCTCCAGCTAAAATTATGTGATTAAATAAAACACTTAACAATGTGTATAAAACCAATTTTCTCATATCCAAAATACCTAATAAAATAATACATTTTGATTGCAACCTGAGCATTATAACGCAAAAAAAACGCCTTGCGTATATACTTAGTAAATTATGCCAATTTTTTTAGCGCTAACTTGATGAGCGCCTCAACAGACATTTCATTAGCTTCTATGTCTGGGATTTGCTTAAGTCCCTGTTCTATTTGAACACGGATAAAGCCTAGTGCCAGGAGCGCCGACAATGCCTCCTGCTTAACTGGAGCAATTGCTCCTTTCAACTGACCCATATCTTGATTTTCTTTTGTCAACTTGTCCTTTAGATCAATAATGATTCGTTGAGCTGTTTTAGGTCCAATTCCTTTAACTCGTTTAAAACTTAAGTCATCACCCAAAATAATAGCCTGTTTAATCATGAAAGGCTCCATAGATGATAGTATTAACCTTGCAGTATTAGGCCCAACACCATTTACTGAGATTAAATGCACAAATAGATATCTTTCCTCTTCAGTGTAAAAACCATACAAACTATGTCCATCTTCTTTAACATGATAATAGGTCAATATCTTTGCTTCTTTCAGTTTGGACACTTCAGTGTAGGTCTGCAGGCTTATAAAAACCTGATAACCAATCCCACCTGCTTCAATTATTAAATTGGTAGGTTGACAAACAACAATTTGACCCTTAATATACGATATCATAAAATCAAGGTAAAGGTAATAAATATATTAATAAACATTAATATGTAAATTTATAATTCAGTCTTTAAACAAAGTAATATTAAGAAATCAAAGTAATCTATATGGATATGATGCCATTAATAAATTAGATAAATAATGCATTTACAAAAACTAACTTGCAGCAGAAATAAGAAATATCCTTTAAACGTTATAATTTAATTAGTTTTGCGGTAGGATTCATATACACCATGCAATTTTTATTTCCAGGTATTCTTTGGGGCTTATTTTTATTGATTATACCAATAATCATTCACCTTTTCTATTTTCGAAGATATAAGCAAGTCTATTTTACAAATGTGCATTTTCTTAAGGAATTGGTCGAAGAAACTGCTTCCAGAAATAAATTAAAAAATTTCCTTATCTTACTTTGCCGTTTATTAGCAATTGGTTTATTGGTTTTTGCTTTTTCCCAACCATTTTTTAAAACAAATAATCAAGAAACTAAAACTAATAAAGCGGTCAGTATTTATATAGATAACAGCTGGTCAATGAATGCAAAATCTGACGAGGGAATACTTTTTGCAAAATCCAAAAAAACAGCCACTGAAATTGTTCAAGCTTATTCAGAATATGATAAATTTCAAGTTATCAGTAACGAATTATCTGGCAGAAATTTACGATTTTTATCTAAAGACGATGCGTTCACCGCAATTGAAAATATTAACTTAGGTCCAACAGTTAATCCATTATCAACTATAATCAGAAAACAACAACAATCTCTTAATAATTTAAATAATTTGGGTCATGAAATATATGTTATTTCTGATTTTCAAAAAAAGATAATGGATTTAAAACCATCTGATATTGATTCTACCTTCTCTATAAATTTTATTCCAATCCAAAATATTAGTGAAAATAATGCTACTATTGACACCGCCTATTTTTCATCGCCTGTTATTATTCCAAATCAAGTTAATTCTTTAATTGTAAAATTAAGTAATTATGGCTCAACTGATTTGGATAATCTTAGCTTGAGATATGAATTAAATGGTCAGGATATTCCACTTTCAAATTTATCTATAAGAGCCGGCAAGACCATTTTAGATACCATCAAAATAAATATCCAAACATCAGGCTGGCAAAATTTAATTCTAAAAATTAAAGATTTTCCAATTCAATTCGATGATACGTATTATTTAAGTTTTAAAGTTGATGAAGAAATTAATGTTCTTGTTATTCATGATCAACAAGAATCTAATGAATTATTATTGGCCATAAATAGTCTTCCTTTTTTTAAAACTACCTCATTAGATATTGGAAATTTAAATTATAGTTCATTAAAAAATTACAGACTAATTATCTTATCTGATATTAAGAATATTACATCAGGATTGGGTTCTGAATTAAATAAAGCAATGAGCGAAGGAACTAATTTATTGATCTTTCCAGCTTCTGATTTAAAAGATCTAGATTATCAAAATCTAAACACTTCATTACAATTTCCAAATTTAATCAGTTTTTCAAGATTAAAAAAAGAAGTAGGGACCATTAATTTGGAAGAAGAAATCTTTCAAGATGTATTCAGCAACCCAAAGGCAAATTTTAAATTGCCATATACCAATGGAAGCTATTTAATTAAAGGCGGACATCCACATGAATCCATTTTAAATTATCGAGATGGAACTAGTTATTTATCAAAATATTCTTATCTTCAAGGTGTTGTTTATTTTTGTACTTCTCCAATAAATATTGAATATAATAGTTTGGTAAAAAATGCAGAGATTCTTCTTCCATTTTTATTTAAGGCAGCTTTTTCTGGAATAAAAAAATCAAATTTTAACTATACAATTGGTCAAAATCAAGTTATAACATGGCCGATTCAAAAGAATATAGTCTTAAAAGACATGACTTTAAAATTATCAGGACCAGAAGAGATCATACCATCTGTCCAAATGGCTCAAAATCAACTTAATATAGAGGTTTACGATCAAATAAATAAGTCTGGTATTTACGAACTTAAAAACAATGAGCTATCTCTAGGTTTTGTTGCCTTTAATGAAAACAGACTTGAGTCTGATTTATCGATTTTTAGTAAGTCCCAATTAATTGATTTACTTGGTGATAAAATAAAATTGCTTGATAACGATAAAATAAATGATTTTACATCATTAATTAAAGAATCTAAGGAAAAACATTCTTACTGGTGGCTTTTAATACTTGGAACTTTACTATTTTTATTCTTGGAAAGTGTTTTAATTAGGTATTGGAAGACTTCATAATATGGACTATATATTTAAAAAAGTAATCATAGTTGACCCTCAAAGTCCTTATCATTTAAAAAAGAGAGATGTTTGGATTAAAAATGGTACAATCCATGAAATTAAAGCTAATATTGTTCCAAACAAAAATTCAATAATTCTTGATGTAGCGGGATCATTTTTGTCTCCCGGATGGGTAGATATTGGTGTCCATACGGGAGAACCAGGATTTGAAGAAAGAGAAACCTTAATAAGTCTTTCAAATGCCTCTGTTGCTGGCGGCTATACTACTATTTGTTGTTTATCAAATACCAATCCTGTATTACATTCAAAATCCGAAATTCATTTTATACTCCATAATTCACATTCACTCCCAATTCATATTTGGCCGATTGGAGCTATTAGTAAGGATAACGCATCTGTTGAAATGGCTGAGATTTTACAGATGTTCCAATCTGGTGCTGTTGCTTTTTCAGATGGGAATCAATCCATCCAAAAAAGTGGCTTATTGTTAAGGGCATTAGAATATTTAAAATTATTACCCAAATCATTAATTATCAATCAAAGTTTAGATGATAATTTATGGATCAAGGGCCAGATTCACGAAGGTCTTGTAAGTACTAAGTTAGGCTTAAAAGGTATCCCGTCCATTGCTGAATATATTGCCGTCCAGAGAGACATAGAAATTCTTCGTTATGCGCAATCCAGACTACTCATTCATAAAATATCTACATCTGAATCTGTTCAATTAATTCGGAATGCCAAATTAACATTAAAGGATTTATTTGCTTCAGTTTCAATATTTAATTTGGCTTTCGAAGAAAATTCATTGGAACAATTTAATCATCAATTAAAACTTAACCCACCCATTCGATCTACCAAAGATCGTGAGGCACTTATTAAAGGACTCATTGACGGAAGTATTGATATTATATGTAGTGATCATACTCCAATGAATCCGGAAAAAAAAGAATTGGAGTTTCAGTCATCAGCATTTGGAGCAATTTCACTTGAAACTGCCTATTCATTAATTCAAACTTTTTTAAACAATGAAATTGACGCATCACTCTGGGTTGAGAAAGTTGCAATCAACCCAAGAAAAATTCTGAATAAAGAAAAAGTAAGCCTGCAAGAAAATGTCGTCGCTGAATTAACTTGGTTTCATCCAGATATAAATTGGAATTATTCAGATGGATTTATAAAATCCATTTCCAAAAATAGTCCATTAAGAAATAAAAGTTTAAAAGGAAAAATTTTAGGAGTATATAATAAAAATAAATTTATTTCAAATATTATTTAATTCAATTGATTATGATTAATTATCCATATGCGATTAGAATAGGTTTGATTTGGGGTGCAGCCTATATTCTTATCCAGTTAATTCTTTATCTTTTTAGTAGTTCATTAATAACCAATTCATGGATTGCAAGTTTAATTTTTTTGTTGGGATTAATTCCGATGTATATTTCGGGTTCAGAACATAAATTAAAATTGGGTGGATATTTATCCTGGAAGGAAGCTTTAATACCCATTTGGATTAGCTCTATAGTCTATTCATTTTTTTCAATGGTTTTTACATTTATTTTATATAATTTTCTAGCTCCTGAGTTAATCGATGAGCAACGAAATGCTCAAATTAAAATGATGGAAAATTTTAGAGGTACTATGGGTAATGAAGCAACAGAAAAAGCTATCGAAGATATAGCAAATTCAAATCCCTTTGGTTTTGGAAAAATAATTCTTGCATTTTGTTTTTCACTCATTTTCTACTTTATAATATCTTCCATCATAGCTCTTATTATTAAAAAAGAAAATCCAAATAGTATATTTGAAAAATATAAAGATAATTCTGATCCTTTTGATGCAACGAATAGCTAATATTAATCACCAATTTTTACAAAAAAATAATGGTCAAAAATCTCTGGTTTAATGAATTTTTGTGGTGGTTGATTTCATTAATAATGGCTATATGCATATTATATCCTATTATTTATAATAATCTTACCTATGAATTTCTTTGGCCTAATTTTTTATTTATTTTAGGTTCAATCACCTTTACCAGATGGCTCTTCTTTTGGCATCAAACTCCATATGCATGGTATCAATTAATAAAAATAGCTATTATTTTTATTATGATTCCGACTGTTTTTGTTTGTATAAATTATTTTTCTGAATTTAAAAATTTCATAGATGAAATTGGATTGCAAGAAATAGTCTCCAATTTAAAATCTGAAGATCAAGCTGCCATGTCCCTTTATATAAGAAATGAAATGATTTTATTCTCCATTTCATGTATTATCTCTGGAATTTGTGTGCCTTTCAAATTAATATGGAATATTTGGAAGCAGTATAATTTAGGTCAGGTATAGGTATCATCCCCAATTCATTTTTTTTTCTTTGGAATTGGATCATCTCCACTTCCACCCCAAGGGTGACATTTAGTTATACGCCTAATTCCTAAAAAAACACCGTAAAAAATACCCCACTCATTTACTGCCTGTATCATATAATTAGAACAAGTTGGATTGAATCTGCAATTTTTTCCTAGGATTGGTGAAATAAAAATCTGATAAACCCGAATTGGAAATATTATTATATAGTTGAACCATTTCATTTAGCGCTACTTTTTATTATACCTTAAATCGTTTTCAGAAATTAACCATTTCGATTTGGCTTGACCTGATATATTTACAAATTCTACTTGCAATACTCTATCCTTGGGCTTACCTGAAACAGTAAATCGCCCGTAATTATGCTCTTCGACCAAGGTATTTGGAATTCTATTTGACTGATTTATAAATTCTTTTTTAACTTTTGAAATACCGGCTGTTAATGATGAGACCGTTACATCATATAATGGATAAGCCATCTCTCTATCTTTTTTAATTATTTCACTATGATGTTTGTCACCTGTTAAAAATATTACGCCATTAATTTTATGTACATTTAAAAAATTCATTAAATCATTATACTCTACTGGATAATTATAAAAACAATCTCCACCATCTTCAACTTCATTCACTACTTGAGATCCCGTAACAATAATTTTAAATGGTGCATAGCTATTCAAAAGTGAATTTTTTAACCAGTTTATTTGCTCTTGACCAAACATCAATTTTTCCGAATTTGGAATATTATTAATATTACTTAACATATCATCTGAACTGCGCCAGGTGCGGTTATCCATCATAAACAAATCTACATCATTATAAGAAATTTTACTGTATGTTCCTTTATCATACAATCCATATGTTGGATTAGCCGTGTAAGCCATAAATACTTTTCTTGATTCCTCTTGAAAAATGTAAGACAAGCCTTCATTATTTGGTCCATAATCATGATCATCCCAAATTGCAAAATGAGACATTGATTTAAAAATGGGTTGAATTTCACTTACCGCTCGATCTCTGGATGCCCTATTCCATAAACCCCATTTACTTTGGAAATCCACCTCCCGAGTATACCAACTATCGCCTAACCATAACATGAATTCTGCTTTTTCTTTTGCCATAGATAGAAAAATGATTGAATCTGAACCATATGGTTTCCCAGGTCTGTCATAGATAGGTTGATTGATATAATTACAACTACCGGCAAGAAATGAAAAATCCGGCGCTGGAATTCTATATTTCCATAATACTTGAGTTTTAAAAGTGCCCTTTAATCTTTCAGATTTGTCTTTTTTGTCAATGGTTATTTGATATTCATATTCTTGACCAGGCTCTAAACCAACCAAATCAAAAACTATAGTTTTATAATCAAATGCAGAATGATAATTAGGAAATGCTGATTTCGGACTAACTGTTTTGTTTATTGGCCAAAATTGAAGTGTTGCATTAGATTTTGCTCCAATTTCACACCAAATTTTTGCCGTCCTATGTTCTATATATCCCAACATAGGTCCACTAATTAATTGAGCCATTAATGGAGAACAAAAAAATAAATGGAATACTATTAATACGAGATTAAGCAACGTTTTAATCATATCTTCGTCTTTTTATGTGGTAAATATACTATCCTATTATGAACAATAACAAAATTCGATTATTATTCGTTTGTTAAATCGAAGCCCTATAGCTAGATAAAATTTGAAAATGAAAATCAATTTCTTTTTATTGTTAATCCTTAGTTGTCTTGTCAAATCTTGGTCCCAAGGCAATCAATTAATTCAAATTTCCGGTCTCGTATTAACCGATATTGATTCAGAACCTAAACCATTACCTTTTGCAGAAATCAGTATTATTGGTACTGGAAGGGGTGTATATGCAGATAGTAAAGGGTTTTTTTCAATGGCAGTTCAAAAAAATGATACCCTTGTTTTTAATTACTTAGGGTTTAAACCCATATTTTATTTAGTACCGGATAGTTTAGGCAAATCTCATTATACTATTTTTCAAATTATGACAAGAGATACCATATACTTACCCGAAACTATTGTTTATCCCTGGCCAGATAAAAACTATTTCAAGCAGGAATTTCTAGCCATGGATATTTCTAACGTACTTCAAGAAACTGCTTTAAAAAACTTAGCTCAAGATAACCTCCGCAAATTTTTTGAATTTACCCCAACTGATGGTCAAGCCTCAAGTCAACTTTATTTAGTTCAACAAGCACAAAAAAATTATTACAATGGTCAATTTAGACCAAATAATCTACTAAGTCCAACCGCATGGATAGCCTTTTTTAAAGCTTGGAAAAGAGGAGATTTTAAAAGAAAAAAATAAAATATTTTTATTGTATTTATTTTATTAAAGCAATTTGGTGTTTTTTCGTTGGTGATATATTGAATACCATATTGATGCACTTATGCATGCTACAATAGTCAATAATGAAATCCAATTTGGTATATGAATATCAACAAACACTAAAAACATTTTAATACCAATAAATATTAAAACGATAGCAATTCCTTGTTGCAAAAAATCAAAATTATCAGCTGCTTTTTGCAAAATAAAGAAAAGTGCTCTCAGCCCTAATACTGCAAAAATATTTGATGAGAATACTACCAAATTATCCGTTGTAATTCCAAAAACAGCTGGTATAGAGTCTAATGCAAAAATAATATCTGTAATTCCAAGCATAAAAATTGCTAATGCCAGTTTGGTAAAAAATATTTTTCCTTTTCTATTTATAGTGTATTTACCATGTGGTTCATCATCAGTATATCGAAGATATTTTGTTAAGAAATGATAAACTTTACCATCTTTGATATCACTTTCTTCTTCTGGATTTTCTGAAAATAATTTATACCCAGTGTATATTAGAAATGCTCCAAAAATATATAATATCCAAGAAAAATGCTGTACCAAAATAATACCAACAGAAATAAATATGATCCTGAAAATTACAGCAAGTGCGACACCAATTATCAATACTCTACCAATGTTTTCTTTAGATATTTGTAAAGATGAAAAAATCATTACAAAAACAAATATATTATCTATCGAAAGTGACATTTCCATTAAATATGCCGATAAATAATTTAAAGCTTTATTACTGTCATATTCAAACCACAAGTATCCAAAATACCCTAAAGCAATTAATACCCAGAATAAATATTGATACAAGGCGTTTTTTAATTTTACTTCCTGACCTTTTTTACTAAATACAAAAAGATCTAAAATAAATGAAAATACAAGTGCAACAATAAAAATGATATAACTTAAATAATCCTTGTTCATAATATCAAAGATAATGAAAATAATCTTTAAAAACCCATCCTCAATAAAAGAATGGTTTTATCGAATGTATAACTGATAAGGAAAATTATTTTTTTGTAACTCGAATAGCCACTCTTCGGTTCAAATCTCTACCCGCTTCTGTATTGTTATCAGCAATAGAATGATCTTGACCATAACCTTCGGCTACCATTCTAATACCTTCTACCCCTTTTTCTACTAGTGAAGTTCTTACCGCTTCAGCTCTTTCTAAAGAAAGTTTTTGATTAGCTTTAGGATCACCAGTATTATCAGTGTACCCTCCAATTTTTATTTCAACAGATGGATATGCTTTCAATATTGAATAAATATTACTAATTTGATCCATTGAAACAGGATTTAATGTGGCTTTTCCGGTTTCAAATAATATTCTATCAAAATTAAACCAAGTGGTTTTATCAACGATTTTTGATTTATCATTAATAAAAGAAATTAAGGCATTTTCTACTCCTTTTACTGGTGCATTAATTTCAATTCCTCCTGGGAGGGTTAATTTAATCGATTGGCCAAGTAGATCCCATTTGGCCTTTACGCTAGAATCTAAGGAATTCATCAAATCATTTGTATTTGAATTTATTGTATTAGATCCTAAAGTCGTTGAATCATTCAATGTATTGTTTACATTTTCAATTTTAGTTTGAACCAAATCATCCCTGTCAGATGTATTACAAGCCTTCATCATAGTCCATAATAATGCTAATAATCCAATCAACCCTATTAACCACATCCACCAATTACTTCCATTTTCATCTGATGTTGGTTTAGAATCGAATTCTTGATTAACTGTGTTTGTTAAATTGGTAAAATTTAATATTGATTTTAAATCACTCGGTATAGCATTTATTATCTCTCGTTTATAACCACCTAACCAAGTAGTTAAGCCTGAAACGCCATAATTTTCAGTAGTTGATTTTTTCTTAAGAAAAGATAACACGAATGAACCTGCAATAGTTAATAATTTATTAGCAGAAGCTGAACTTTTAAAATTTGAAAATTTAGAAAAACCATCTATTAATGCTGAATGATTGTCTCCAAATAAAAGTTGAATGAAGGAGCTACTTATAATTTGACTTTCATTAGAAATGTCTTCTATTGAAAAATCATTAAGATTATTTAAAAGACTGCTTTGGTTGTCTTTATGATTGATTAAATCCCAAATTTGATGGATCCGATCTTGATGAGTTGATTCATTTAAAACACCACCTAAAAGTATAGGTAAAATAGCTTCTAATCCTTTTGAAGTTGAATGCTCTGTTTCTCCAATAAAATTTGAGGTTTTGGAAAGGAATTCATGGTTTAAGTAGCTTTTTAATAGATCAATTACATTCATTTTTGTTACTTTTTAAATTAATTATTTATTCAGATAACTCATTTATACCACATTAGTTTGGTCAATTTACAACCCTTTTTCAAAAATTTTGTTAATTGTTGTTAACAAAAGAATTTAATCTTATTTTCAAACCATGGAAGAATTAAAATACCCAATTGGAAAATGGAAATCTCCAGATACTATTGATAAGATTCGATGTTCGAATTGGATCAATGAGATTAAAGATTTACCGAATCAACTCAAAAGTACCTTGTCTCATATTAATGAAAATGACCTTCAACGCAAATATCGACCGGAAGGATGGACCATCCAACAAGTAGTTCATCATATTGCTGATAGTCATATGAATGCATATATTAGACACAAACTTTCAACAACTGAAGATACCCCTACTATTAATCCATATAACGAAAAATTATGGTCCGAAATGTTAGATGTAAAAATGATACCCATCGATGTATCATTAAATCTAATTGAAAGTCTTCATTTACGTTGGGCCGTTTTCTTAGGTTCATTGAATGAAACAGACCTCAAAAAAGGGTTCATCCATCCACAACATAATAAGAAAATTTTATTGGAAGAATCTATTGGGATGTATGCATGGCATGGAACACATCATTTACATCACCTAAAAAATGCATTAAAATTTAATTATTAGTGACTTCTATTGTTCTGAAACAAATATCGCCTTTGTATAATATCTATTCATTCGTGCGATATTCTCTAAAGAAATCTCCTTTGGACAATCAGCTTCACATGCTCCAACATTAGAACAACGACCAAAACCTTCAGCATCCATCTGTGCAACCATATTATATACTCTTCTGTTTTGTTCAACTTCTCCCTGAGGCAAAAGACCTAAATGTGATACTTTAGCCGCAGTAAATAACATTGCTGACCCATTTGGACAAGCTGCAACACACGCCCCACATCCAATACAAGCTGCCGCATCAAAAGACTTACCTGCAACATCCTTTTCAATGGGCATTGAATTTCCATCAATTGCCTGGCCAACATTAATTGAAATATATCCACCAGCCTGAATAATTCTATCAAATGCAGTCCTATCTACAACTAGGTCCTTAATTACTGGAAAAGATCTGGCTCTAAAGGGTTCAATCACAATGGTTTCCCCTTCTTTAAAATACCTCATATGCAATTGACAGGTCGTAGTGCCTGAATTCGGACCATGTGGTTTTCCATTGATTACCATACTACAAGCACCACATATTCCTTCACGACAATCGTGATCAAAAGCTACCGGCTCTTGTTTTTTATCAATAAGTTGTTGGTTCAGAACATCCATCATCTCTAAGAAAGACATGTGTTCATTCGCTTCAATTTGATACATTTCAAATCGACCAACTGATTTACTATCTTTTTGTCTCCAAACCTTCAAATTAAGCTTCATATTTCTTACTGTTTCTAGTACTGTAACAAAGTGTAAAAGTAATTAATTTGAGAATTATAATTTAACTTAAGACTATTTATTACTGCCCAAGGAAGTTATTTATAGAATGGCCTTGTTATATTAATAAAAACTTTAATTTATAAATTTAATGTTTTTCATCATTCCTTCCCTTTTAGTTCTTTTAATCGGGGAATTTCTACTTATTTTTTTCCATGTTTCATCATTAATCTCCAACCAATCCGATTTAGTTAATTGTAACATATCCAAGTTTGGTTGAAATTCAGGTACTTTGGTTGGTTTGGAAAATCGATTCCAAGGGCAAACTTCCTGACATATATCGCAGCCAAATGCCCAGCCATTCATTTTATCTTTAAATCCTTCAGGGATTGAATTTTTAAGTTCGATTGTAAGATAGGATATGCATTTACTAGCATCTAAAAGATAGCCATCCGGATGAATTGCTTGAGTAGGACAGGCTTCAATACATTTTTTACAGGTCCCACAATGGTCTTTTATTGGTGTAGAATATTCAAATTCAAGATCAACTAAAATGCAAGCCAAAAAAAAATAACTACCTTTTTTTGGATTAATTGTGAGGGTGTTTTTACCATTCCATCCAATGCCACTTTTTTCCGCCCAAACGCGTTCCATAATAGGTGCTGAATCAACAAACGCTCGAATTGTTATATCTCCATATAATTCTTTCAATGAATGTAACAATAGGTCACATTTGTCCTTAATAACCCTATGATAATCTTGACCATAAGCATACTTAGATACTTTAGGATGATCCTCCGAAAGGTGTATTTGTGGCTGGTCATAATTTAGAGTCATCATAATAACTGATTTACATCCTTCGAGTAATTTTGTGGGATCAATTCGAAGATCAAAATACCTTTCCATATAAGTCATCTCTCCATGAAAACCATTTGCCAACCATTGCTCTAATTGCAAAGCTTCCTTTTCAAGTCTTTGTGCTTGAACAATTCCTACAGATTCAAATCCAATAGAGTGAGCCAATTCAATAAATGGTTTAGACTGATGTCTCATTAATGATTAAATCTTATTATTTATTAGCAAAAGTATATTAACAATTTGAATAGGCGTTTTAAAATTCCATGTTTCAATAAAAAAGCCCGCAATACATATTGCAGGCTAACCACATTATTGAAAAATTAAAAAATAATTTAAATTTAAAAATCAAACCAAATACCACATTCCAATGTTTGGAACTGATTTTCCTTCCAAGTATCACTTAAATCATAATTAGCAAATAATTTAATGGCCCCGATATCGATTCTTCCGGTTATTCCATATCTGTATTTATTAAAACCAAAATCTTCTTCAGTTTCAATTTTCTGGTTGATATCGCTTTTTTTAACATTAGATTCTTGATAAACCAAAATTCCTGCATACCCACCGAATCCTATTCCTACTTTCCCTAATCCCTTTATTCTATTACTTTGTGTATATAACATTAAAGGTACTTGTAAATGCTGAATAGAAAATGAAGACCTTTTAATATTATCATCTTTAGTATAATCCAATATTTTATTGGGTGTAAAAGATATTTTATTTTTAAACGTCATTTCTTCAATATGATACCCAAATGAAGTCAAAAGCATCAGATGCTTAGTCCCTAAATAAATTGTTGTAGGCAGAAAATTTAATGTTGTACTCCATGAACTAAATGGTTTATTTTCCAAATCATCTACTAAATTCTTAGCTTGACTCTTATCATGTAATAATACATTTACTCCTAAATCAATATCCAAAAATCCAACGCGTGCGCCACGTTTTTTCTTTTTTTCAGGATTTATATTTTCCTTATTACTTTTATCTAAATCAGTTTCATCCATTTCATCTTCTTCATCAACTTCATTTTTTTTGTCCTTCTGGTCTCTTTCAATAATTAATATATCTCGATCTCCCAATTTAATTTTGACCGTATCATGCTCAACATTAACTGGTGGTGGAGTAGGAGGTAATGGTGGGGCTAAATTTTCCAATGGTGGAACAGTTTCTTGTGCTGCTAAGTGCATAGCACTGTACAAAATAAACACGAAAATTAGTTTTTTCATTTTAAAAAATTTTTATACTTGTTATTATTTAAATTAAAAAATTAGTTGTTTCACAATTAAAATCATCATTGAATAGGAATACTAATCGATTTATGAAAGGCAACTGTCTCACTTTTATAATTGACTGCGATAAATGTTTTTTGATTCAACTCCTTGGATTCAATTTTCAAAACATCCGAAGTCCATTCACTGCTCTTCTTTGAAATTAATTTCATAATCCCTTTAAATATGGCTTTTCCAATAGTGTAAGATTGATTCGAATGATCAGCTACACTTACTATTGGTTCTGAAGAACTTAGCTGGGTTATATTTCCATTTTGTGGTACTTCATTAATCTTTATTAATGGTTCAGCATCATCTGTTTTAATGTTCGATTGAGTAATGATCGGTTCATTTAAAACAGCTATTTCTTGGTCCATATGATCATCCGTTAATTGGTTCGCCAATTCAATATTATTGGGATTTTCAATGATTTCTTGTTGAATAATAGTTTTTGCTCTGAGCGTTCTGCCTTTTTTATTTACTTGTTTGTTTGATTGTATTTGCATTGTCTTTTCCGCAATTGCTTTTGTTTCATTACCTAAAACAATTTCATTAGCTTTTACATTATCCTCAACAATTTCTTTTTGATCTTGAGGTAATAGTGATTTCTCTGAAACTAAAGATAAAGTTTGGTTCGTCCCATCGTCTTCACTATTTAGTGAAAAAATAAAAACAATCAGTATACAAATTGATGCAGCAATCCATAGATAATGAAAGTTGAATTTTGCACTATGTTTTTTGGGCCTATTAATATGCAACTTTCCTTTTTCTTCAATCATTAATCGTTCAAAAAAATCAGAAGGTGGTACCTTATTGTCAATAATATGCTTATGCTGTTGTATATATTGTTTTAATCGATCGGACATGTTGTTTATTTTTTTTTATTATTTCTAATAATTTCTGTTTACCTCTTAAATATTGACTCCTTGAAGTTGATGCAACAATACCTAACATTTGAGCTATTTCTTCATGTGAATAATCTTCAATGGCGTATAAGGTAAATACGATACGATACCGTTCAGGTAACAACTCTATAGCATTCATTATTTCAGCCATATTAGATTCATGTTCAAATTCATCTATAACTCCATCCTCAGAATTTAGAGAATATAAAACACTTTCATCATTCAAATCATCAAATTGAAGTTTTTGCTTTTTATCCAATTCACTGAGCGCAGTGTTTATACAAATTTTTTTAATCCATGCTGGAAGTAATTGTCCATTATTAAGTTGTTGTATGTTTTGAAATACTTTTATAAAAGTTTCCTGTAATACATCTAAGGCATCTTCGGGTTGATTCATCATTCGTAAACAAATATTATACATAGGAATATTGAACATATCATAAAGCTCTCTGTAGGCTTTTTGATCTGCTTGTTTTATCCTATCGACTAAAGTCTGCATTTGTTTTTCGTTTAATACTGAACTACAATGATAAAGAGTAGTAAAAATGCCTTTCGTTGCATCAAATTAATTTTATTTTTAAGTTTAATTAAAAAATAAATATAAAATGTTGAAAATTAATATGTTAGTTATGATAAAATAGAGTTCATTTACCATTGACAAGACTCACCATGATCTTTAAGCCATTTTTCGGATTCCAAATAATGAGGCATCGCTCTTTCTACTTCTGCCCAGAATTTGGCTGAATGATTATGATGTACCAAATGTGCTAACTCATGAATAATAATATAATCCAAAACAAAATTAGGAGCCAACAATAATCTGGATGAAATACTTATATTTTTGTTTGTACTACAACTTCCCCAATTGCTGTGATTATTTCTAAGTCTAATTTGATTGATTTCTTTATTAAAAAACTGCTTATTAAGTTCATGTACTCTATTTCTTAATCCTTCTATATATGTTTTGGACATAATATTACTAATTAGACTGGAGCACATTTTTTGACGCTGTTCAACAGTAATATTTGCAGGTAATTCCAAGTATATGACATAGCCTCTTCTTCGACCGGTAGCTGTTTTTCGTTCTATATTCTCTTTAACATCTAATGTAAAAAGGCTATTTCTAACGGTCAACTGTGATCCTGTTTCATAAACTTTGGGTAAATATTTCGCTCGATATAAATGATCTTTCGTTAATCTTTTATAAATCCATTCTTTTGCCCATAAGATGTGTTTTGTTTTTTCAAAACTAGGAGACATAATTGGAATTCGTATTATAGCTTTATTCTTGGTTAATGAAACTCTGGCAGACATCCGCCATTCATGATGGATCTCCAATAATAAATCTATATTATCAATTTGAATGTTCTGATATTCTTTGAATGTTTTTGCTTTAAGCATATTTCAAAGCGAAATCTTGCATTACGTTTACTAATACATTGACACTTTCTAATGGCAATGCGTTATAAAGTGAAGCTCTAAATCCTCCAACAGATCTATGCCCCTGTAGGCCAACACAATTTGCATCCTTGCACAATTTTAAAAATTCAGCTTCGTGATCCGAGTTTTTTAATTTAAATACAACATTCATGCGAGAACGATCTTCTTTCCTGACCGTTCCTTCAAAACATGGATTTCTATCGATCTCATTATACAGGGTTAATGCTTTTTCGTTATTACGTAATTCCATAGCTTTCGGGCCCCCCATTTCCTTTATCCATCGCATAGTTAACATGGATACGTATATTGGAAATACGGGAGGTGTGTTATACATCGAACCTTTATCCATGTGGTTCTTGTAATCTAACATGCTTGGTAATTTTCTTCCGGTTTTTCCCAATAGGTCTTTTTTAACTACTACTAAGGTGACACCTGCAGGACCCATATTTTTCTGAGCTCCAGCATAAATTAACCCAAAGTTTTTCCCATCTACTTTTCTACTAAAAATATCAGAAGACATATCGCAAACCAAAGGAATAGATCCCTTAGGCCACCAATGGTATTGAGAACCATAAATGGTATTATTAGAAGTAATGTGTAAATATGCACCGGTATCGGGATATTCGAACTGATTCGGAATATGTCTAAACTGATCAGATTCAGATGAAGCAATGACATTCACATTTCCAAAAAGCTTGGCTTCTTTAATAGCTCCACTTGACCAAGTTCCTGTGTTAACATAATGAGCTGTATCATGTTCTGGTAATAAATTCATTGGAATCATAAAAAATTGTGAACTAGCACCACCAGAAAGAAATAATACCGCATATTCTTCATCTATTCCCAATAATTCCCTAACTAAGGATTCTGATTCATCCATTACTGATTCAAATTCCTTACTTCTATGAGATATTTCTAAAATAGAAAGGTCTAATTCTTTAAAATTAATGATTGAAGCTGAAGCTTGTTGTAATACGGATTGCGGAAGTATTGCTGGTCCCGCATAAAAATTATGTTTTTTCATTCAATGATGTATCTTATATTAAAGCCCAAAGTTATATATTGTTTATTGCTCTATAACATTATAGAATCACTTTTTATTATAACGAACAATATTTTAAACATATCTCCTTATTTCTTTATAAATTTACACTACGACAACATAAAGTTTATATTAAATAAAACTTATATTAAGTTTAATTTTACGTAATGACTTACAAAAAGATTTTTATCCATTCTATTTTACTTGTGGCATGGTTATCTCAATTCAATTTACATTCTCAACATATTATTCCACATAATATCTTAAACAATTCAAATGTAAGTCAGCTTGGGGGTTCTTGTTGTTGTGGAACATTTTTGGAAATGAATTTTCCGAACTTGGACTTTGAAGGCGGAATACCTCCGCCAATAGGAGGTTTTATAGTTTATAGTGCAGGTCAAATGATCGATGAATGGACAGTTACCAGAGCAACTATTGATCATTGTGAGGGTTCTCACGCTAATTTAGGTGCCGGGAATCCCAATGGTGCTTCCAATTTTATTGATCTGCATGGATCTCCTGGTTTTGGTGGAATAAAATACAAACTTACCGGACTAACTCCCGGAAATTCCTACAGAATCGATTTTTGGACAGCTCAAAATGGAGGCAATCACAGTTCTACTGGAACCCTTTTAGTAGCCAATGGTGCTTGGTTAAATGTCAGTTGGGTGGTTACTATTTCTGGAAGTGTTGCTTGGTTTAAGCAATCTTATATGTTTATGGCTATGGCAGATATGGCAGATATGGAATTTAGTAGTGTTGGAGATTTAATCTATGCAGGAACTTTAATAGATGATATTAAAATTTTTGAATGCCCGGGCGATCAGGAAGAACCAATGATTACCAATGAGCCACAAAATGAAATATACAACTGTATCGGTGATGTACCAAAAGCTCCAAAATTAATCGTTACAGATAATTGTGATGCGAATCCAACCATATCCTTTAAAGAAACCACTTCTAAAATTGATAAATGTGAACAATTGATAAAACGTGATTGGGAAATTCTTGACAAATGTGGTAATAAAAAACTTTTTACTCAGGAAATAACGGTAAAAGATGAAGTCGCGCCAAATATTACTATTGCAGGGAAGGACAAAATTATATTATGTTCCAATCACACTAAAAATACTTTTTTAACGTGGCTATTTAGCAATGCAGGAGCTTCGGCAACTGATAATTGTAAAAAAATAACTTGGGATTATGCTTACGACAGTATAGCAACGAATTCATGTGATACGACACTCGTTGACTTCATTGTTTCGGATGAATGTGATAATACTTCAAGCTTTGTAGCTAAATATATTATTATTGATACGATATCACCCAAAATAGTAAATCCAGCTAAGGATGTTTTGTTACAATGTTCACCCTTAGCCAGAGATTCACTCAGAAATTGGCTGCAAAATCATGGATCTGCAATAGCTACTGATAATTGTTCATCAGTTGCCTGGACAAATAATTTTAAAGGCGATTCTTCTGCTTTAATTAATGTTGTAGATTTCTATGCAATAGATCATTGTGGAAATAAAACAAAAACTACAGCAACTTTTATACAACAGGATAATCCGGATACAGTAAGATTTACCCAATATGATTGTTCGATAAATATCATCTCTATCGATACTCAATTTTTTCAATTGCCAGGATGTGATAGTTTAGTTATCATTAATAAAATTCCAGCGGTTAAGGATTCGAATTACTTTTCCTATACCACATGTGACCCATTTCAAAAATCATTAGTCATCGACACGCTGATTAATATGCGTGGTTGCGATTCATTTATCATCTCATCTTATAAATATGTCAAACCCGATACATCTGTAATAACAAATTTTAATTGCACAATAATCGATACCTCGATAACCTACCAAATAGTTTCTAAAAGTCCTTGCGATAGTGTTATTAAAGTTATACAAATTCCAGCAATCACAAATGAATTGATTTTAAATCAAACGACCTGTGATTCCACAAAAATTGGGATTGATACATTGGTTTATAAAAATATTTACTCGTGCGACTCTACTATTTATATCAATACTATTTTTTCTCCATTAACTATTAATTATCGGGACAGTTTTTTATGTACAATAAATAATAGTTATAAGGATACTTTAATTTATCAAACCAAAACTTGTGATAGTCTGGTTATTATTCATTATAAACCTAAACAGAAGGATACGCTTTATATCGAAACAAATACTTGTCAATTCCAAAATGCCGGAATATTCAATTCGCTATTCACCAACAAATACGGTTGTGATTCTTTAGTCATTGAAAAAATTAATTTTATTGCTGCTGATACTCTTTTTATTAATAAAAATGTTTGTAATATTCCAATTCAATTAATAGATACTTTATATTACCCTATTCAAGGTAAATGTGATTCAGTAGTTTTCGTAAATAACATATTTCATACTTCCGACACTACTTATTTAAAACAAATCACTTGCGATCCCAATCAAGTGAATACGATCATAAATCATTTGCAAGGTCAATATTGCGATAGCGTTATTATTTCTAAAATTGAATTGAGACCATCTTCGATACAATATCATCTTGAAACAACTTGTTTTAAAGATTCTGTTAGATCAGATAGTTTATTTTTAATGACTTCACTGGGTTGTGATAGTATCATTGTAACAAAGGTTCTTTATGAACCTATGGTTTTCGATGTTGCCATTGATCATATTAGTTGCTTTGGTATGAAAAACGGAAGTATCAATGTGGATGTCATTAAAAATGTTGAACTCCCTTTAGAATATATTCTCAATGGTGTTCAAGTAACAAATAATGATCTGCTTAATAAATTAGATGTCGGTACCTATACTTTAATTATCACGGATAAGAGAAAATGCAAATCTGATAGCATCCTGTTTCAAATAATCCAACCCGATCTATTAAATGTAGATGCCGGAAAAGATTTACATCTCAAAACGCCCACAACCATTAATCTAAAGGCTAATACGAATCGGGTGGTTAAGTTTTATCATTGGTTTCCGGAATCATTATTTTCATGCAGTTCCTGTGAAACTACAGAAATTCAAATTCATGAAAATGGTGAAGCATATATTTTGGTTACCGACCAAAATGGATGTCAGGCCATAGATACCATCCTATTCATTTTAGATGAATCTGGACAAGTGTTTATCCCTACACTATTTAGTCCTAACGGAGATGGCATCAATGATTACTTTATTCCTGTTGTTACTGATCCTAATATTCAGATTAAGTCCATGAAAATATTTGATCGTTGGGGAGAACTATTGTTTCAAAGTGAATTAGTAAATCCAGCACAATTTAACACAGGATGGAACGGAATATTTAGAAATAAGCCATTGAATCCAGGAGTATACCTTTACCTTATTGAAGGACTTGATTCTAATCTTTCTAAGATTAACCTTAAAGGTGAGGTCACCTTGATACGATAAAAGTAGATAAGAGTTTATATATTAATATTATATAAATATAAACGCTAAAGATGTTGTGCCATTTTCTAAAAAAATTAGAAAAGACACTTGAATTAAATGAGAATTTTGAATGCAATTAAAAATAAAGCAATTAATTGTTCCAACATTATTCAGGATTTAATTGCTTTTTCAAATTATTTAAGAAAATCAGTTGAATATAATTTAAATAGGCTTACATTTACTTTTGAAGCCCAGCTTTATGAATTACTTATCTAACCCCCAATCTAATAATAAAAGAGTTCTTACTTTTAAGACTTTGCTATCTCTTTTCATCATTTCTCTTTTGAGTTCTTGTACTACTGATAATCTTAATGTCATAGACGATAATGACCCTATATCAGTTACCAACATCTCAAGATTAAAAATCGAAAATTATGTAAATCGGTTATTTATTGATTTGATTGGGCGGGAACCTTTAAAAGTGGAATTAGGGCCCGAAGTAGATACCTTGAAAGTGAGAGAACTCAGTCGCGATTCACGTCTTGACCTTATTAACAGACTCATGCAGGATACTAGTTTTAGAATCGGTGAGCGATCCTATAAGGCGGCATTTTATCTAAATCTGTATAATCTGGCTAAAGTTCGTTGTCTTGAAGGTGTTTCGGATGAGGAAATATCTTACTATATGGGTTTGTTTCTGTCTGATGCGATGAGAGACTCCATGAATGGTAATTGGGATGACTTCTATGGTAAGTTAAATCAAATTCGCAAGCTTCAAAATGTGTTACAAAGCCAAGAAGATCTCTACAATGGAGATATCAGCTACAATCAAATATTTCAGTTCATGGTGGATAACCACATTTACGGCATTATCAATATGAATACCTTCAATTTTATCCGCGCCATTTATAATGAATTACTATTTAGATTGCCTACAGATCAAGAATATGCTGTTGCTTTTGATATCATTGAAAAATCCTCGCCAGGCCAGGCATTTGGAAATTATTGCAGCAACAAAACGGAATTCATCCACAATCTCGTTGAATCACCCGCAATGCATGAAGGTATAGTCATTTGGACTTTTCAAATTTATCTAAATCGCTTCCCAAGTTCCAGGGAACTGGCTAGTATTCTTCCCGAGTATTTAAAACATCACGACATCCGCGAAATTATAAAACAAATATCAGTGACTGATGAATATGCAGGATTTAAGTAAGCTTTTCTACAAGTTAGGAATCATATTTCTAATGTTCTTTTTGGCTTCTTGTCAAAAGGATTTTTATGTATATGAAATTGATGATCAGACCATTTTACCGGTCAATAGTCAAAAGATAAAACCTAAATCCATAACGCAGTATATCTCTATTTTATACACTAATTTTTTTCAAAAAGCAATCAGCCCTAATTCTATGTTGAGTGCCCAAAAGGCCATTGAATCCATTGGAGATAAACAAGTAGCATTTGATATATTATTGAGCAAATACATGAATGACCCTAAGGTTATTATTCCAAGCAAAGAAGAAATGCTCAAAGATCCTGAAGCTTTTATTCGAGCCACCTATAAGCGATTTCTGGTGCGAGAACCTACAGAAGCTGAACTCAACTGGATGTTGAATTATATTTCGAGCCGTCCTAATGTAACACCAGAACATTTTTACTTTGCTTTTGGTACTTGTAATGAGCATTTTCACTATTAATTTGAAGGGGTTATGAATCGACGAAAGTTTATAAGAAATTCAGCTTTAGCTGCAACCGGAAGTATTGGAATGCCCTTTCTGCTTCCATCCGGTCTTTTGTTCGCTCAACAAGCTCCTATGATGGCAAAACATGTTGTTTTTGTTCAGTTCGCAGGTGGTTTGCGTCAGCAGGAATCGGTTTTACAACGTTATTTAGCCGGGAGCCAAAACGAACAGGTGGAAGGCAATATCATGTACAATTTATTAGATGGTCCACCGCCAGAGGATAAAATAGCTTATGGTATAGATGACAAAAAAAATAATATTGTAGGCGCATTTCCGATTAATCCATTACTTCAGACTTCCCTGCAACGACAAGGCATCTTGTTTCCGGAGGTGAAATTTTCAAAGGGTAGCGCTGGACATTTCAATGGATTAAGTACGGGGGTTTCGGGCAATTACTACACTACTTCAGGACTTAGACAAAGAACTGCATCTCCTACAATATTTGAATACCTAAGAAAACATGCAGGTTTCAAAGCAACAGATTGTTGGTCAGTTGCCAATAGTCTCACTGGTTCGCGATCTCTTCTTAATTATTCGGACCATAAAGATTATGGTCGGCGATATGCTGGAAATTTTATTGCCCCTTCCGTCACTTTTGGCGCTCCAGGAAGGGAACATTTCATGGATTTCAAAAATTACCATCCTGATACAGATTATGCATTGTTTCGAGAAATTAGAGGCTTTTTGAATCAAAATTTTACAAACGACGGACTTGAAATTCCCCACTTATACAATACACCAGAAGAAGAAAACAACATCAGGGAGTTCATCCGTCAAACTTTCGAAAAAGTAAAAAATGGTAAGATCATATCTCCCCCGGTTACGGATAATGGAGATATGGTTACACTAGGATATACCGCAGAATTGTTGCGTTGGTTCAAACCTAGATTGACAATTGTAGATCTCAGCAATATTGATGTTTGCCACGGCAATTTCACTGCTTATTTAAAAAATATTCATCGTGCAGATCATGGAATTGCATTCTTGTGGAAGGAGATTCAGGCTATTCCTGAAATGAGAGACAATACTGTTATGATCGTTATGCCGGAGCACGGAAGAGATTTAGAAAACAATTCAATTAAGGATCTCAATGATTGGTTTGCTTATGACCATTCCGGAAGCCCAAATGCGCGGAGAATTTTCACATTAATGGTAGGACCCGGTATTGACGCGAACCTAAAACGAGGTTCAGAACAATCTCCTTTGGGAGATGCCTCGGATGTCGTTCCAACGATTGCTGATATATTTGGAATTAAAGAAATCGTCTACAAAGCAGGCTTGCTGGATGTTTCAGCCAGATCTTTATTTGACAGAATTTAAATCAATTAAAGATGGCAAGAATTCAACAAATGATAGTTTGGGTATGCGGGTTGGCTTTTTTATTTATTACCTGTGAAAAACCTGATCCACCTGAAAATCCATTTGATAATTATAACCCCAAACAAGACACAGTAAAATTTGTTTTTAGTGACCCAGACTCAACTTCCATTGCTGGATTATATCATTATATTTTCAAACCTACCTGTGCCAATGCTGGATGTCACGATGGTACTTTTGATCCTGACTTCAGAACATTGGAAAGCTCATATAATACTTTGGTATTTCGAGAAGCCATCAAACAGGATGGAAAATATTTGGTTCGTGTAAAACCTTATTCCCGGATGAATCTGTTTTACTTGCAAGATTAAACAATATTGTCTCGCCTCAAATGCCCATCCAGATTGAACCAGATTCAGACTGGGGTCGTAATAAAACTAAATATATTCAATTAATTGAAACTTGGATACGCAATGGGGCTCCATCTATTGACGGTACGATACCTAAAGTAGGTATACCACAAGCCCAACTGCTAGGTTGTTTTGCGAGTTATCGTGATACCGGAAAAATAGACAGAAGACTTTTTAACGGACCTTTAATTTTAGATAGTTTGATCGACACCATTGATTTATTTTTTGCATTTAAACACGATGCTCAGGATCCTTCAAGTTTTTCAATGCCTGAAATTCGATTGAGTCAAAATCCTCATGTTTATGATTCTACACAATTGATTATGAATATGGAATTAGTTCAGCCTCCTATGCGGAATATAGGCCTCTATGGGGATTCAGTTAATTATAGTCACAAAGTGCGAATTTTGAGTAAACAAATTTTTCAAAATCAAAACCAAGTCTTTTTCAAAACATTAGTCAAGGACCATCTCAATCCGATTACTGAACTTCCTTCTGAAAGAGCCGTATTTTCCATGAAAAAATATATGTCCTTTGAAAGGCTTTAGTACATATCTCTATATTGGCATGATAACCGCCATTCTAGTCTCCTGCAGGGAAAATGCGGATGAGCCGCCATTTTCAGTAACACCTGAAATTAAATTCCAAAGTCTTTCACACGACACGATTCGCGAATTCGAAGATGTCCTCACCATAAGCATTAGTTATCAGGATGGAGATGGAGACATAGGATTTGAAGAACCAGATGATTATGCAGTTTATATCAGAGATGTAAGGCTTAATAAATATGACGGATTTTATATAGGTCCTGTCGCACCACCAGGCGCGTTAATTGCGGTCAAAGGAAATTTAAAACTAGAATTTCCAAGTTTATTTGTGTTTGGAAATCGGAGTGAAGAGCGGACCCGATTTTATATTTATATGATAGACCGAAGCGGTCATAAAAGCAATGAGTTGGTAAGTACTGATGTCATCATTAAAAAGAAATAATGAACCGTGTTTTGCAAGTAATGAAATCCCTGATCTGTCTAGTAATTAGCACGATTGTTACATGCAATATGCTGTTTGCTCAGACGGAGTACATGATGCAAAACAATCTTGTGCATGATTGTGAAGGAATTCTTACCCATAGTCAGGCCGGAGAGGATAAAAACTACGATCATAACGAAGATTATACATTTACTATTTGTGTGCCGAGAGCAACTGCCATTATCCTTAATTTCGAATTTTTTGCTACCGAGAAAACATACGATGTGATGACCATCTATGATGGACCAGATCGAAATTCGCCCGTTCTTGGAACCCTTAGTGGCATCTTAAGCCCTGCCCCTGGATTTATAGCTCGAAGTGGCTGTGTTACTATACATTTCAAAAGTGATGACAATATTACTGCTAATGGTTGGAAAATGAATTGGACTGTAATCTTTGAATTACCAGCACCGCCATCACTAAAACTACTATCGTCCACTGATTGTCCCTTATCTGAAATGATATTAGAATTGGGATATCCAATTCCGTGTGATCAAATTGTTCCTGGTAATTTCAACATCTTTGGCCCTGGGGCTTCGAGTATCGTTGAAGCCGAAGCTTTGGACTGTTTAAATGGTGTGACCCGAAAGGTCAGAATAAAATTTGACCCTCCTTTAGATAAACCGGTTAACTATCGTTTGAATTTTGCTTTCAAATACATCGATGAATGCGGTAAAGAACACGCTCTAATTTCCAGTGTGTTGTTCAGTATGAACAATTGTCCTTTTACAGTAGACATCCGGCAGGCAGATAGTATTGTTTGTGCTGGTTTGTGTACAGAACTTGAAGCGGTGCCATATGCAGACCCTAAACAGGTTTTTAGGTTTTTATGGGTTCCTGGAGGACAAACTACGAAAAAAATAAAAATCTGCGATCTCGATACAGCGAATTATTATGTTGTTGTTACAGATAGTGTTTCGGGTAGAAAGGATACTGCAAGATTTATGTTTATCCCTTTAAAAATTCCAAAGATTCTGAATCGAATTCAAGATACGGTGTGTGCCTCAGCTTCAAATTGGAACTATGTCGTCGATCTACCTGGTGGAACTTTCTTTCCTTCCAAATTTCCAGGACAAAAAAATACCACTGGAGTTTATGAATTCTGGCGCCACTATAAAGGAAATGGATTGCAATCTGATACGGTGTGTTATGTTGCTCCTAATGGTTGTAAAATTTGTGATACGGTATTGGTTTGGCCCATAGATCCAGGACAAAATCAAAAAGCCTGTTTGGGTGGACCTGTTATTACCCTAAACGGTGCAACACCTTCCGGAGGAACCTGGTCGGGTTCAAAATTGGGTCCAAACAGAAGTTTTATTCCGGATACAACTGGACTTTTTAGTTTCCTGTATACCGCTCCCAATGGATGTATGGCAACCCGAACGATTGAAGTTTTTAATAATCCAAAAATCTTAAATCCTATTCAAGATACCTTTTGTGCATCCGCCCAAAACTGGCAATACCAAGTGAATATTCCAGGTGGTGATTTTTATTCTTTAGTCATCCCAAACCAACAACGAAAATCAGGTATTTATGAATTCTGGAGGTTACTCGGAAACGATAGTTTGCGCACGGATACAGTAACATATGTAGACCCTAATGGCTGTATTGTTCGGGATACTATTTATATCATTCCCGTTAGTGCAGGACAGCAACAAAGTGCTTGTCAATATAGTGGTTCATTCCAACTCAAAGGAGCTTCTCCTACAAGAGGTTTTTGGAGTGGTAAGAATACAGATTCAATAGGAATTTTCAATCCCATAGACACAGGAACATTTGTAATAAGCTATCAAGCTTCTAATGGCTGTATCGCAAATAAAAACGTGGTGGTTTATCCTGTACCCCGAATTTTAAATCCTATATCTGATACCGTTTGTGCTTCTGCCGCCAATTGGAAATATAACGTAGATCTGGGGGGAGGAACTTTTGATGCTGCAGCCATTCCTGCAGCACAAAACCGAACTGGTGTTTACCCTTTTAACTATTGGTCCAGATCAAACCAGATTCAGCGAGATATAGTTGTTTACACAGCGCCTAACACATGCAAGACTTCTGATACTCTTTACATCATTCCGATTGATGCCGGTCCTCCGGAAGCTGCCTGTCAGGGAAGTTCGGATTTTGATCTTAAAGGAAATCATCCACTTGGTGGACGTTGGATGGGAAATTGGGTAGATTCTACCGGAAAGTTTTCTCCTCTGAGTTCTGGAACCCACCAGATACAATATCAAGCACCCAATGGATGTATTGATCTAAAGACAGTTTATGTAACGGACAGTATTCAGATTTCTCCAGTAGATAGTTTGTGTTATTTGGAAAATTTTCAATTCACATTTAATCCACCAGGTGGATTTTGGAGGGGCCCTGGAATTGTGGACAGTGTTCTAGGCAAAGTGAGTGTTTCCAAATCCAATATAAATCAATGGAATGTTTTCAATTACCACATAAATGGTTGTGATCGCGATGTCAACGTATTTGTAAATAAACCGAATGCAGGACCAGATCAGGATTTGTGTTTGGGAGCCCACTATTTGTTTTTATCTGTTCAGGGGCGCTGGACTGGTCCAGGACAACTTGATCTGTTAAACAATCGCATTGATATTTCCTCATTACCTTCGGGAAAACATGCCTTTCAATTAAACTTCAAACAATGCAGAGATACATTTATCGCTAATATTCATGATGTACATTTAAATGCTCCAGTTAATAATCTTTTTTGTCCTTATCCGGATAGTGTTGATTTGATCCAATTATTAACCCCGAGTGATGGACCGGGATTTTTTACAGGAAAAGGAATTGAATTTAGAGATAGTCAGTATTTCTGGGTACCTCAATGGGCGGGACCCGGTAAGCATTCCATCTATTATTCAGCCTTTGGATGTCAGGATACGCTTGAACTTGTAGTAGAAACTCCAATAATGTTTTCAAATTATGAATTGTGTGACCGAAGTCCACCAACCATTTTGCAGATCCAACCTCCGGGTGGACATTGGGAGGGAACAGGATTTTTAGATGAATTGCAGGGTTTGTTTGATCCGGGTCTTTCTGGAATCGGAACACATAGAGTTAGTTATATTAGTCCTGCAGGTTGTCGTGAGGATACCGTAGTAAAAGTCGAAGCTTGGACACAAGTCAGTATCACAGGATTGGATGCCCAATATTGTTTTAAAGACCAGGATATACCCGTTATTCTAAACCCTCCGGGTGGTGATTTTTACATTAATGGCATTTTATCTCCTCCGGTAATTAATCCTTCTAAGCTTGGATCAGGAAACTGGGAACTAAGCTACACCCGAGGTAAAGGCAATTGTAGTTCTTCTGAAAAAATATTAATCAGTATACTTCCTCCGATCAGTAAAAAATTATTTAGTGGAAACGACACGATTTGTGCCGGACAACGGACTTCCATTGAAATTGATGCCATTGGCGGTAAAGGATCATTTTTATATAATTGGGATCAGGGGTTGGGATTTGGAAGCAGTCATGTCGTTTCTCCATTAGTAGATAGTTGGTATAGGGTAACAGTAACGGATGGTTGTTCAGATCCATTAGTCGATAGTGTTCTTGTAAAAGTTCATCCAAAATTTGTAGTGGATACCATTCAGGGACCTGAAGTTTGTTTTGGAGAAACCACTTTTGTAGAACTAAAACTGGATACTACATTCTTTGATATAGAATGGCAAACTAGTCCTATAAAGCGTGGAAATAGACTCAAAGATTTACCGGGCGTATATCTGGCAGAAATTATTCAGAAATCAACAGGTTGTCGCCAGGAACAGAATATAGAATTACCGGGTGCAGACCCTATAGCTGCGAATTTCAATTTGATTCCTAATCAGGAGTGTATTGACAATATTAACAACCTTATAGAGATCATAGATCTTGCCACTGGATATACGAGTGGTAGTATTGATTTTGGGGATGGTTCTCCACCGCTTGATCTTCTGCAACCTGGTTTATTAACTCATGAATATCTGGACACAGGCAAATTCGTTATAATACAGCGAGTTCAGAACGATTTAGGTTGCATTGATGAATTTTCAAGATCGATCTGTATTCGCAACGAAGTCAGAATTTATATTCCCAATATCTTTAGCCCCAACGGAGATGGAAAACACGATCAATTCATGATCACTCACTTAGGGGTAAACATTTTGCGCTGGGCTGTATATGATCGTAATGGAGCCCAATGTTTTGTAAGTCATGATGGAGATACCATTTGGGATGGACAGTTTAATGGTAAGCGCGTTGTCGAAGGAGTTTATGTAGTCGTTATAGAATACTTCAACCCGAATAATGGAAAGCAAGAAATATTCAAGGGAGATTTAACGGTGATTAGGTGAGAAAGTAAGTCCCTGTATATTTGTGATTAATTCTTTACTTACACACAGATTTGTGGATTTAGTAGTTCGTTTTTAGATGCATATTGAGGCTTAGTACCTCAGCCGTACCTCGAGGGTAGAGCGACCCTAGATACTTGCTTGTGAGTTGTACTTAATTATTTCTGAAATTTGGGCGTTTTTAAGCACCTGATGTTCCCTTTATTCAAAAAATCCTAATACAAACCCTCCACAAAACCTAAAACCGTTAAATTTTTTAGAATACAGAAGAAAAGTTGCATCCTGTTTCTGTTTAAATAAATATAAACTGTACGACATACAAAACAACCAAATAAGTTTGGATATATTTGTAAGGCGGGAGAAGGGATTGGTATTAATATATAAATTTGGACGTTTAAGTATTTTCCTTAGTAGTTCTCAGTTGATCGAATGATGTTGAATTTAGATGTAAATTGTTACAAAATCCAGTATATGAATTTCATAGCTTACTAAGACCAGATAAGGGCATTTACTTATTGAGTGACGCGCAAATTTATGTTTATAAAAGTTTGGATTGGTCTTGGTATTAAAATTATTTAAATAATTGAATATCAAATTATTAACAGTGTTTATTTATTTAAAATAAACGCATGTTTTATAAAAACATGCGTAAAGCGAAATGTTAGTGGCAAGTGTAAAAGACGGCCGTAAACAAATGAACGAGACAGAAGCAAAATATTATTTAGGAGGCTACTACCTGACCAGACTTAGACCTAAAACTTATGGGGACGAGAAAGGTCATCTGATATATACTTGTAGTGAGTGCATAAATGACCACATTCTTGACGTTTGGTCTTACAGTTGGACAACCGACAATAACCAACAAATAGATGAAGTAAAAAATGATTACGGTTTTTCGAACAAACAAATAGATGAAATAAGAACTTGGGTTGACCAAAAATCTAATGACAATAAAATCGGATTTTTAAATGTCTTTACAGACCTTGAAACAGCAATTGAATACAAAAGAAAATTCTTTGACAATATGAAAGACGTTAAAGTATTCGCACTATACTTTGACACAAAGGAACGAAACGACATACTCAAAGAATTTAAACCGCAATCTGAAAAGTTTGGTGAAATCGGACTGCGGTTGACACTTTTAAAAGAAATAGAAGAACAAGAAAGTGAAGTGCTTATAGGATATGACTACATAGGAATTGAAAGTGGTGGTAGTTTTCATACTTTTCATTGCCATGACATTGGTAAAGAACTTTCAGACAAATTTGGATTGACTTTAAACAAATTCGGTTTGTTTGAAAGTGACACAAACTCAAAACAAGTTCTTGACTATTTGAACGATGAAGAAAACGGTTGTGAGCCTGTTCCCTGGTT